>JANQEJ010000138.1 GCA_028278425.1 Planctomycetota bacterium
CCGCGAGCCGGAGGCGATCATGTCCGTCAGCCGGCCGAAGGCCGGCGGCCCTTCCGCTCTTCGTTGGTCACGTCCCGCGGAGCGAGCGAAGCGAGCGGAGTGGGACATCCTCGGTGTGGGAACCTCGCATCGTGGAGGAGTGACCCTCCCCCGTTTCGGTGGAAGGTCAGTGCAGTAGCGGGCGCTGGTGAGAGGGGCGAAGGCGACCGAGCGGTCGCTGCGCCGCCTCGTGGTGGAGCCCAGCCTGGCAGGGACAACCGGGTGGCTCGGAGACGGCCAGTCACCTTCAGCCCGACGTGCGCGACGTGCTTTGGCAGCCGGAGTGCTAGACTCCCCCTCCCCTGAGCCCTAGGAGGCGCAAGTTGGCGAGCGTCTACTGCAAGAACTACCACAAACCGCGTGGCCGTGAGGATGACGGCGTTCTCCGAGCACATCAACACACGAAGTCTCGCTGCCCGGGATGGCTGCACGATTCCACTTTGCGTCAGAAGCTCCTCGATGACGCACTCGATGATCCGGATGGGGTGAAGGATTGCTTTGATCGACCAAAGCGAAAGTGGAACGCCGTTGGCGGCCGGGTCTTTGTGGGCGTCTCCACCAACGAGCAGGAGCTCCGCTACAACTGCTACCCAGAGGCGCCGTGTACCAAGCTGGCCCCAGAACTGGAAGCCCGTAGTCAGCGGACTCTCGAGGACCTGGACTAACGCGCATGTTCCGCCTCATTCACAGGCCACTTCCCCATCCAGGCGGCGAGGATCTACCGGCACAGGACCGCGCCACATGGGCAGCGCTACGCATTGAGCTAGACGGAGTCTGCCTCACTCAGCACACGGAGGCCGAGGAAGGCAACGAAGTTCACGGTCCGCTTGCCGGACTGGCTGAATGGGTCGTGGAGTGCTGGCCCTGGATCCTGTGGGAGGCTCACACACCGTTTCCAAAGCCCAGCGGTTCAGTCGCAGGATCCGCAGCGATCCCGACTCTTGGGGACGCCGCGAGATTCTGGCAGTCCATGGTTCCGATCGATTCTGGCGCCCTCGGTGCCTGGCAGCACAGGCACACGCTCGGACACGGGACGAGCGACGTGGCCGTGCCGCCACTGCTGTTTGTATCAGACGTCCAGCACATCGGCGTCTTCGCGACAGAGTTCCCTCCGGAACTCGACCCCTCCGTTCGCCTCCTGGTTCCTCAGACCCTACGCCGCGCTCCAGCCTGGGTGAGCCGCGACGACTTGGCCTTCGCTCTCAAGTCGTTCGTCGAGGCCGTGCTTGAACTGGCGCGCGGCGACGCGCAAGCGCAGGGGTGGTCGGAGTGGCTAGCGCGCGAATTCGACGCTATTCAGATTGAATCACAAGCCCGTGAGAACCGGCGTCGCTGGCTGCTCGGGCCCGCGGCAGCTGAGTGCTGGCATGTGATAGAGCAGTCGTACGGCGGACTTGCCGACGGGATCGAAGGTGTGGCGATCGACAGCAAAGAGTTCAAGTCCCAGAAGGAGCTGACAACGACGGCGGAACTGCTGCGGCCGCGCTCCAGACGCCGGCGGGAAGGTGAGTGGTACTCGGTTGCATCGGACTCGGCTTTGCCGGACAGACGACCCTTCGAACAGGGCTATGCGTTGGCCCATCGAGTACGCGATTCTCTCAAGCGCCCGAGAGGGCCGCTCGACCTTGTAGAGACACTGCAACGTCTTGACATTGAGCTGTCCGAGGCGCCGGCAACCGAACATTTCCGGTCAGCAGTCGTGCACGATGACACGGGCCGCGCTCGAATCGTTTTCTCCGGTGACTACTTTCGGGAAGCTGGTCTTGCACCTCGCAACTTCGCCATCGCGGCCGCACTCGGCAGGCTCCTGGCCGCCGGCGGGCGGGCCAATGGAGCCAGTTTCGGGGCGGCCCATGGAACCCAATCGCGTTGGCGGGCAACCCAAATGGCGAACGCATTCGCCGCGGAACTTCACGCGCCTGTCGGCGACGTTAGAAGCCTCGCCAGTCCGCGTGATCTCGTCGAGCGGTACGGGTTGTCGTCCTCTGCCAGCGAGTGGCATTTCGAGAACAGGAGGCGCGAGGACACATGGGCACCCCCAAACTGAGACAGCCACGCTGTCCAATGAGTGGCGCAGTAGCTGCGCGCACGCAACTCGAGACCGCGCTGCGGCACTGGGTGAAACAGGCCGACGTCGATGAAGGCAAGGGCCCCGAGGGCGCCCTGACGAGCGAGGAGAAGGACGAACTGCGGCGGCTGCGACGGGAGAACCGCACCCTCAAGATGGAGCGTGACTTCCTAAAGAAGACCGCGGCCTTCTTCGCCAAGGAAGAGGATCGGCGTTCGAGCTGATCGCGGCGGAGAAGACCTACCTACCCGTGTACTCCGGCTTGCGCTTCTCCGCGAAGGCCGCGAGCGCTTCGAGCCGGTCGTTGGTTCCGAGGACGCGCTCGTAGCAGCTCGCCTCGTGCTCCAACCCCATGCCGAGCGGCAGCTCGGCGCCGCCGTCGATGGCGGACTTGGCGGCGCGGACCGCGATCGGGCCGTTGGCCGCGATGCTGCCGGCCAGCTCGAGCGCCGCTTCGCGCAGCTTCTCCACCGGCGCGACGCGGTTGACGAGACCGATCCGCTCCGCCTCCTCGGCACGGATCCGGCGGGCGGTCAGGATCAGGTCCTTCGCGCGCGACTTGCCGATGAGCCGCGGCAGGCGCTGCGTCCCGCCGGCGCCCGGGATGATCGCGAGCGACGTCTCCGTCAGCCCGAGCTGCGCGTGCTCCGCGGCGATGCGCAGGTCGCACGACAGCGCGAGCTCCGTCCCGCCTCCGAAGGCGAAGCCCTGGATCACCGCGACCGTCGGCTGCGGCAGCGCCTCGACGTCGTCCATCAGCGCGCGGATGTTGCGGACGAAGTGCGGCACGCGCTCGTCCGGCATGTGCTTTCGCTCCTTCAGGTCGGCGCCGGCGCAGAAGGCCTTCTCCCCCGCGCCCGTGATCAGGATGCAGCGGATCGAAAGGTCCTCCTTCAGCTCGGCGCAGAGCGTCCGGAAGCGCTTGAGCGTCGGGAAGGAGAGGCAGTTCATCACCTCGGGCCGCTGCAGGGTCACCCAGGCGAGGTGGCCTTCGCGCTCGAGGCCGACGAGCTCGGGCTGGTCGGGAACGTCGGGGGGGAACTCGTCGGAAACCGGCATGGGCGGGAGAGGATACGGCGTCAGGCGAGAAGCCCCAAGGCGTGCCGCGCGACGACTTCGGGGTCGACCTCGCGCATGCAGCGGTGCTCGTCCGCGCCCGCGAGCGGGCAGCGCTCGAGGTGGCACGGCCCGCAGGGCACCGTCACGCGGACGAGCCGGGTCCGCTCGAGATGGTCCGCGGTGTGGCGCGGGTCGGTCGGCCCCGCGACGCAGACCACCGGCGCCCCCACCGCCGCCGCGACGTGGCGCGGGCCCGCGTCGGCGGTCAGGACGAGCGCCGCCATGGAACAGAGCGCGGCGAGCTCGGCGAGGTCCGCCACCGGCTCCACGAGCGCAACGGCGCCCGAGGCGGCGGCGCGCACCGCCTCCTCCTCGCCCGGCCCGCCGACCACGACGGCGGGCGGCTCGAGCCGCGACAGCACCTCGCTCCATCGCGGGTACCCCTTGGCCGACCCGGGCCGCGCACCCGCGTTGACGAGAAGAAAGGGCGCGTCGGGGTCGACGCCCTCCGCCGCGAGCCGCGCGCGCATCCGCTCCAGCGCCTGCGCGTCGACGACGAGCCGCGGCCGCGTCTGCGTCACGCGAGTCCCGAAGAGCCCCGCGAGCTCGACGCACGTCGCCCCGTAGGGCCGCGGCAGGTACCGCGGCCGGCGGCCCACCCGCCCGACGCCGAGCGGTGCGCCGCCGCGCTCGCGCGCCGGCCGCATCCCGTCGGTCAGGAGCCACCCGCGCCCGTCGCGCGACCAGCCGACGCGCTTCGGGATGCGCGCGCGCCAGGCGGTCCAGGCGCTGCGGAACGAGCCGGTCAAGAGCAGCGCCGCGTCGTGCCCGCGCCAGTCGCGCGCGACCTCGCCGCCGCGGCCCTCGTGCGGGATGCGCCGCGCGCCCGCGAAGGCGCCGTCGAAGAGACGCAGCAGGTGCGATGGCCCGGCGAGCGACAAGCGCTCCGCCTCGCCGCGCGCGGAGTGGCGCTCCCACAGCGCGCGCAACGTCGGCTCCGCCATCACGAGGTCGCCGAGCCAGGACGGCACGCGGACGAGCAGGCGCTCCATGCTCAGGCGCGGACGCTCTTGCGCTCGAGCAGGCGCTCCGCCGCGCCGACGACGCGCTCCACCGGCAGGTCGAGCATGCAGCGGTGGTGCCCGAGCGGGCAGACGCGCTCCATGCAGGGCGAGCACTCGAGGTCCTCGACGCGCACGATCTCGCACCACTCCAGCGAGCTGGCCGTCAGGTCGGGGCTGTTCGGGCCCATCACGGTGACGCACGGCACCTCGAAGGCCGCCGCGTACCAGCGCGGTCCCGAGTCGCCGACCAGGAGCACCGCCGCACCGGCGACCAGCGGCTTCAGGCTGCGCAGGTTGCGCTCGACGCCGGCGAGGGAAACCACCGGATGCTCGCAGGCCGCGACGACGGCCTCGATCAAGGGCTCTTCCCCCGGCCCGCCGGAGACGACGCCGCGCAGGCCGCGGGAGGCGTGGAGCGCGTCGAGCGCGGCGGCGAAGCGCTCCGGCGGCCAGAGCTTGGCGGCGCCGAAGGCGGCGCCGGGACAGGCGACGGTGTAGGGCTCGCCGGGCGCGAGCCCCAGGCCGGCGAGCGTGGCGGCGCACTCCGCCGCGGCCTCGTCGGGAAAGGCGAGGCGCGGGCGCAGGCTCGCCACCTCGATGCCGAAGAGCCCGGCGACGTCGCGCATCAGGTGCGCCGTCGGAATCCGCGCGCGGCGTCCGTCGTGCTTCGGCGGGACGACGCGGTGCGTCAGAAAAAAGCGGCGCCCCGAGAGGCTCGCGCCCGCGCGCAGCGGGATGCCCGCGCGCCAGGACCGGAACGCCGCGCCGAACGAGTTGGAGAGCAGGAGCGCGCCGTCCGCCCCGGTGCCGCGCAGGACCGCGACCTCGTCGCCGGAGCGCGGCAGCGCGAGCACGTGCTCGGCGCACGGCCCGTCGGCGAGCACGTCGACGAGGTGCTCCCGCACCGCGATCGACACGCGCCCGAAGCGCTCGCTCGCGAGCGCCGCCTCGAGGACCGGCGTCGCCATCGCGAGGTCGCCGACCCAGTTCGGCGCGCGCACGAGAAGGTGTTCGAGGTCGACGCTCACGACGCCGCCGGGTCGACGTGCCGCGGCGCGTGCGCGGCGAGCCGGCGCTCCTTCTGAGCGACGTCGCGGGCCCACGCGCGCAACGCTCTGGTCCCGTCGACCCCGCGCTCGCGCAGGTAACCGCGCAGGAAGCGCAGCCGCTCCGCGCGCGTCACCGACGGGGGCGCCGAGTGCAGGAGCGCCGCGAGGTCCTTGACCAGCCATCTTCGCCGCGGCGCGCGCTCGCGCCGCGCGCGCCCGACGTCGAGCAGCACCGGCTCCTCGACGGCGTCCGAGACGATGAAGTGCTGGAGGTAGAGGTCGCGGTGGTACCAGCCGGCGGCGTGCAGGCGCGCCACGAGCGGCGCCAGCCGCGCCGACCACTCCGCGCGCTCTTCCGCGCCGGCTTCCGCGAGCGCGTCGCGCACGGTCCGCCGGTGCGGCACGCGCTCCATCACGAGCCCGCTGCGCGCCGCGCCGACCGGCAGGAGCGCCCGGCGCTCCTCGAACCAGGCGTAGCAGCGCGGGACGCGGAAGCCGTCGGCGGCGAGGTCGCGCAGGTTCTCGCACTCGCGGCGTCCGGGCGAGCGGACGGCGCCGCGCAGCCGCTCGTACCACCAGTCCCGCCGCTCTCCCCCGCGGAAGCGCTTCACCACGAGCCCGCCGTCCTCGGGCCAGCGGAAGGTCTCCCGCCCGGGCATGCGGCGCATCCAGGCGCGGGGCGCGAGCGCGAAGACCCGCTCGAGGAGAGCGCGGGCCGAGAGCGCCGCCGGCGCGCCGTCGGAGGACGGAGCGAGCGGGGCGAGAAAGCGGGCCGCCTCCGCCGCGCAGCCGGCGCGCGCCCCATCCCGAAAGAGCGATTCCACGGCGGCCGCATCGAAACCGCGGATCCCGTGGGGGTCAACACGGAGGGGGATTCCCTTCAACAATTCATCGGGAGAGGGTTCCTGTCACCACCCCCGCGCGGTCGAATAAGGGGCTTACCGACCCGATCACCCCTCGGCGATTCCTCCCCTCCTCCAGTCCGAACCAGCTCCCCGGCCCGCGCCGGGGCCGCATCCCAAGCGATGTCCACCGGAACCGCGGTCGTCTCCGCCACCGAACGGGACGAGTTCAATCCGTTCCTCGCGATGGCGGAGCACTTCGAGACCGCCGCCGACCACCTCGAGCTCGACCCCGGCGTCCGCGAGGTCCTGCGCACGCCCGACCGCGAGCTGACCGTCTCGCTCCCCGTCCTGATGGACGACGGCTCCCTCAAGGTCTTCAAGGGGTACCGCGTCCAGCACAACTTCCTCCGCGGCCCGTGCAAGGGCGGCATCCGCTTCGCGCCCGACGTACACGTCGACGAGGTGCGCGCGCTCGCCGCCTGGATGACGTGGAAGTGCTCGGTCGTCGCGCTGCCTTTCGGCGGGGCGAAGGGCGGCGTGATCTGCGACCCGCGCGAGCTCTCCCAGGGCGAGCTCGAACGCATCACGCGCCGCTACACCGCGAGCATCATGGACATCCTCGGGCCCGACCGCGACGTGCCGGCGCCCGACATGAACACGAACGAGCAGACGATGGCGTGGATCATGGACACCTACTCCATGCACGTGCGCCGTACGACGACCGCCATCGTCACCGGGAAGCCGCTCACGCTCGGCGGCAGCCGGGGCCGCACCGAGGCGACCGGCCGCGGCGTGATGATCGCGTGCCGCGAGGCGATGAAGAAGCTCGGCATGCGGCCCGAGGCCACGCGCGTCGTCGTGCAGGGCTCGGGCAACGTCGGCGGCATCGGCGCGATGCTCCTCCACCGCGAGGGCTACAACGTCGTCAGCATGAGCGACATGTACGGCGCCATCCACGACGAGAACGGGCTCGACGTGCCGGACGTCCTGCGCTGGCTGCGCGAGCACAAGGCGCTCGAGGGCTACCCGGAGGCGACGCACCTCGACAACGACGAGCAGCTCGGGCTCGAGTGCGACCTGCTCGTTCCCGCCGCCACCGAGAACCAGATCACCTCGCAGAACGTCGACCGCGTGCGGGCGAAGCTCGTCGTCGAGGGCGCGAACGGCCCCACCACGGTCCCCGCGGACGCGATCCTCGAGAATCGGGGCGTGACGGTCGTCCCCGACATCCTCGCCAACGCCGGCGGCGTGACGGTCTCCTACTTCGAGTGGGTCCAGGACCGCATGGGCTACTTCTGGACCGAGGAGATCGTGAACTCGCGGCTCGAGCAGACGATGGTGAGCTCCTTCAACGAGGTCGACGCCTGCGCCAAGCGGCACCAGGTCTCGATGCGCACCGCCGCGTACATCCTCGCCATCGGCCGCGTCGCGGACGTCTACCGCATGCGCGGCGTCTTCGCGTGATGAGCACCAGCGCGCCCGGAGTCTTCGACGACGCCGAAGACCTGCTCCCGTCGACGCCGGCGCTCGACGAGGAGTCGCCCTTCGCGACGATGATGAGCCTGTTCGACGAGGCGGCCGCCCGCCTCGGCGTCGACCCGGCGAACTACGCGATCCTGCGCAAGCCCGACCGCGAGATCGCGGTGGCCGTTCCCGTGCACCTCGACCACGGGCCGATGGCGGTGTTCGACGGCTACCGCGTGCAGCACAACCAGGGGCTGGGCCCCTTCATCGGGCCGATGCGGCTCTCGAAGGACATCAAGCTCGACGAGCTGCGCGCGCTCGCGGCGTGGCTGACGTGGAAGTGCGCCGTGCTGAACATCCCGTTCGGCGGCGCGGCCGGCGGGATCCGCATCAACGTGAAGAAGCGCAACCGCGTCGAGGTGGAGCGGGCCGTGCGGCGCTACGCGGCCGACCTCTTCGGAGTCATCGGTCCCGAGCGCGACATCCTGACGCCGGACGTCGGCTGCGACTCGGAGATCATGGCGTGGGTGATGGACACGATCTCCAACCACGAGCGCTTCACCGAGAGCGCCGTGGTCACCGGCAAGCCGACGGCCCTCGGCGGCTCGCGCGGCCACTCGGACGCGACGGCGCGCGGGCTGCGCGTGATCCTGCGGCTCGCCCTCGAGCGGTACAAGCTCGGCGACGCGCACGGAGGCATCGTCATCCAGGGCGCCGGCCGCGTCGGCGGCGCGCTCGCGGGGCTCCTGCACTCGGAGGGGCTGCGCATCGCCGGTCTCTCGGACGTCCACGGCGGGTTCTACAACCGGAAGGGCCTCGACGTGCCGCACCTTCTCGCCTGGCGCGGCGAGCACGGAACGCTGCGCGACTGCCCCGGCGAGTTCGAGCGGCTCTCCAACGCGGAGTTCCTGCAGCAGCCGTGCGACGTCCTGATTCCCTGCGCCATCGCCAACGCGATCCACTCGCGCAACGCGCGCTCCCTGAACGCGCGGCTCCTGATCGAGGGCGCGCACGGTCCGGTCTCCGCGCGCGCCGATCGG
Source organism: Planctomycetota bacterium (assembly GCA_028278425.1). Taxonomy (GTDB): domain Bacteria; phylum Planctomycetota; class UBA1135; order UBA1135; genus JANQEJ01. The sequence continues at coordinate 8,629 of JANQEJ010000138.1, forward strand.
ACCCTGCACGAGCAGGGCATCCCGGTGGTGCCCGACATCCTCGCGAACGCCGGCGGCGTGGTGGCGGACTACTTCGAGTGGGTCCAGAACCGCCAGGGCTTCTCCTGGATCGACGCGGTGCTCAGCAAGCGCCTGAACCGCTTCATGACCGAGGCCTGGAACGGCGTCAGCGACGTGCAGCTCCAGTACGGCGTCCGCATGCGGATGGCGGCCAACATGCTCGCCGTCGAGCGCGTCGCGCAGGCGGACAAGCTGCGCGGGATCTACGCGTAGCCGCCTACTGGTTCGAGATCTTCACGTCGAGGCCGCGCGACATGGAGACGCCGCCCGGGGCGCCGGCGTCAAGGAAGCCATACTGGAAGTAGACGTGCACGCCGACGAGACCGGGGTTGCCCGGGATCGGAGTCAGCGCGGCGGCGGTTCCGGCCGGGCTCGTGGCCACCGGCAGGAACGTGGCGCCCGCGGCGGTCGGATCGAAGAGCACCGTCCCGCCGAAGAGCGGGAGCGACGCCGGCGCCGTCGAGAAGCCGAGGAAGCCCGGCGCAATCCCCGCCGCGTTCTCGACGGTGATCCCGAAGTTCGCTCCGCCGACCCACCACGGACCGCTCGAGTCGATGCTCGGCACCTGCCCGCCGGTCCCCGCGGTCCCCGCGCCGTAAAGCACCGGACCCTCGGTCAAGACCTTCGCGCGTACGAACATGTCCCCCGACACGCCGAAGGAACAGGCGTCACCCCAGCCGCCCGGGATGGCGAAGATCAGGCTCTTCCCAAGCTGGCAGCCGTCGGCGTCCGTCGCGAGCGTGGTGAGGTTGAACGGGCCGGCCGGCAGAAGCTTGATCCCCACCGTGAACGTCGAGCCCGCATCGAACTTCACGTTCGCATCGTCCATCTGCCAGATATTGAGAAACCCGGGAGTGGCGGTGACCGCGGGCGACGTGTAAGCGGGCGCGCCGGGATCCGGTCCGCCGCTCGGATACACGAGCACTTCCATCGGCCGCGGCTGTCCCAGCCCAAGCGGCGCGCAAGCCCACCACTGCGCCTCAAGCAACAGCACCTTGCCGTCGCCGGGCGGCACGGTGTAGATCGCGGCGCCGATCTCGTTCGCGACGAAGCCGAGCTGGCAGGCGACCGTGCCCCCGCCACCCAGCGAGTCGTTCTGATAGACCTTGACGTCGGCCAGAGCGGGAGCGGCGAGAAGGGCGAGGGCGGTCAGGGTCGCTGTGCGCATGCGGATCTCCGTGGTTCGGGGGACGAGAGTGCTCGCCATCCTCCCCCGCGCTCCCGAAGCCCGCAACCGGTAGATTCTTCGCCCCCATGGCCCGCGGCCGCCATTCGTTCTTCGTCACCTGCGCTCCCGGCGTCGAGCCGGCGCTCCACGCCGAGATGCGCGCGCTGCGCCTCGCCAAGGTCGAGCGCCAGGTCGGCGGCGTCTACTTCGAGGGCACGCTCGCCGACGCGGGGCGCGCGAACCTCTGGCTGCGCGCGGCGGTGCGCGTGCTCCTGCGCGTCACGCGCTTCGCGTGCGGCGACGAGGACGCGCTCTACCGCGGCGCGCACGAGGTCGAGTGGGAGCGCTTCCTCGCGCCCGAGGGAACGCTCGCGGTGACCGCGCACGCGCGCGACTCCGAGCTCTTCCACACCGGCTTCGTCGCGCAGCGCGTGAAGGACGCCGTCGCCGACCGCTTCCGCGAGCAAAGCGGCAAGCGGCCCTCGGTCGACAAGGACGACCCCGTGCTCGGCATCCACGCGCACCTCGTCAAGAACCGCTGCACGCTGCTGGCCGACACGACCGGCCCGTCGCTGCACAAGCGCGGGTGGCGCCGCGCCCAGGGCCGCGCACCGTTGGCGGAGACGCTCGCGGCGGCGACGCTGCACTTCAGCGGATGGGACAAGCGCTCGCCCCTGCTCGATTCCTTCTGCGGCTCGGGCACGATCCTCGTCGAAGCCGCGCTGCTCGCGTCCGGCCGCGCGCCCGGCGCGTTCCGCGAGCGCTTCGCCTTCGAACGCTGGCCCGGCCACGACGCGCGCGCCTGGCAGGCCGCGCGCAACGAAGCACGCGACGCCGGCGCGACGCCGCGCAGGCTCATCCTCCGCGGCTCGGACGTGGACCCCGCGCGCATCGAGGACGCGCGCGCGAACGCGGAGGCGGCCGGCGTCGCCGACGCGATCGCGCTCGAGGTCGCCGACGCCCGCGACTTCGCGCCGAAGCCCGGTTGGAACGCCTGGATCGCGACGAACCCGCCCTACGGCGAGCGCGTCGGCCGCGAGAAGGAGCTCGTCGCCGTCTACCGCGCCTTCGGCGACCGCCTGCGCGAGCACTGCGCCGGGTACCGGCTCGCCCTCTTCGCCGGCAACCGCCGGCTCGCGTCCGAGCTCGGGATCGAGCCCGACGAGCGCATCGCGCTCCGCAACGGCGCGCTCGAGTGCGAGCTCCTCCTGGCGGAGCTGTAGACTGCGCGCATGACGGGCGACGAGACCGAGCGGTTGCGCGATCCCCCGCCCGACGACGTCGACGCGACGGTCTCCGTCGAGTCGGGCGAAGCGGCGGACGCCTCCGCCCGGATCCTGGAGCGGCTGCGCTCCGGCGACGCGAGCTACCGCACCGAGGGCGAGATCGGCCGTGGCGGCATGGGCGCCGTGCTGAAGGTGTGGGACGCGCGCCTGCGGCGCCGGCTGGCGATGAAGGTCGTGCTCGAGCGCGGACGCGGGAGCGAGCACGCGACCGCGGAGGAAGCGAATCCCGCGCTGCTCGCGCGCTTCCTCGAGGAGGCGCAGGTCACCGGCCAGCTCGATCACCCCGGGATCGTCCCGGTCCACGAGCTCGGCCTCGACGAGACCGGGCGCGTCTACTTCACGATGCGCCTCGTCAAGGGGCGCGACCTCAAGCGGATCTTCCAGCTCGTGCGCTCCGGCGAGGAGGACTGGTCGGTCACGCGCGCGCTCGGCGTTCTGCTCAAGGTCTGCGAAGCGATGGCCTACGCGCACGCCAAGGGCGTGATCCACCGCGACCTGAAGCCCGCGAACGTGATGGTCGGGCAGTTCGGCGAGGCCTACGTGATGGACTGGGGCCTCGCGCGCGTGCTCGGCGCCGAGGACCGGCGCGACGTGCGGCCGGACTTCGACACGTCGCAGGCGCTGTCGAAGGTCGAAACCGAGCAGCGCGACGGGAGCACGGCGGATGACGCGCTCTGCACCATGGACGGCCACATCCTCGGCACGCCGTCTTACATGTCGCCCGAGCAGGCGCGCGGCGAGGTGGGCAAGCTGGACGCGCGCACCGACGTCTACGCGATGGGCGCGATCCTCTATCACCTGCTCGCCGGCGAGATGCCCTTCGTGCCGTCGGGCACCCGCGTGCCCGCGCAGCTCGTCCTGATGCGCGCGCTCGACGGACCGCCGAAGCCGCTCGCGGAGCTCGCGCCGGACGCGCCGCCCGAGCTCGTCGCCATCTGCGAGAAGGCGATGGCCCGCGACGCGCGCGACCGCTACCCGAACATGAGCGCGCTCGCCGAGGACCTGCGCGCGTTTCTGGAGCACCGCGTCGTGCACGCCTACCGGACCGGCGCCTGGGTGGAGGCGCGCAAGTGGGTGTCGCGGAACAAGGCTCTGGCCGCCTCGCTCGCCGCCGGCGTGCTCGTCCTCGTCGGCGGGCTCGCCGCGAGCCTCGTCCTGAAGGCGCAGGCCGACCGCAACGCGCTGGCGGAGAAGCGCCGCGCCGACGAGGTGTTCCGGTTGTCCGCGCTCCAGAAGTGCGACGACCTCATCGCGGAGGCGGGTCGGCTCTGGCCGATCCACGGCAACCTCGACGCCTACGCGGACTGGGTCGATCGCGCGCAGTTGCTCGTCGACGACCTGCCCGTCCACGTCGCGAAGCGGGACGAGCTGCGCGCCGAGGCTCTGCCCCGCACCGAAGACGAGCGACGCCGGGACCGCGAAAGCCATCCGGGCTTCGCCGAGCTCACGCGGCTTCGGGCCGAGGTGGACGCCGGGGAGGCGGCGCTCCTCCAGCGGCGCGACGGCGTCGCGGTGGAGCTGCCCGACGTGGACTGGAGCGCCGCGCCCGCGGACGCGAACGGCTTGAACGAGATCGCGTGGCCGCTCGTCGACCCGGAGCGCGAGAGCTTCGGCGGCGAGGCGCGCGGGCTCGCCGTCGCCCTGCGGGCGCGCGAGCTCGCGAAGGAGGCGGGCGACGACGTCCTCTTCGCCTTGATCGGCGACACCGTTTCGCGCGCGTTCTTCGCGGTGGGCCGCGACGAGGAGGCGCTCGCCGCCAGCCGCGAGGCGATGGACGCGGCGCCGGACGAGCGGAAGGAGGAGTTCGCCGCGTACCTGCGGGACCTGGAGAGCTGGATCGCGGAGGCGCAAAGCGACGACGGCATCCGTGCGGCCGAGGAAGGGCTGTCCGCCCGGCGCGCAGAGCTGCAAGCCCTCGACGCGTCGGTGGACGAGCGTCGCACGTGGCGCTTCCCGCCGGAGCGCGGCGAGTCCCCGTGGTGGAACAACCAGCTCACGAAGCTGATCGAGCTGCTCTCCTGGTTCCGCGAGCCGGCCACCGGCCTGCTCTCCCCCGCGGGCGTCTCGCCGGAGCACGGCTGGAGCATCCCGCGCCGCCTGGAGCTCGCGCGCCGCCTGCGCGACGGTTTCGCACCCGGCGGGGACTTCGCGGCTCGCTGGGACCGGGACCTGCCGGCGATCCGGGCCGCCTATCCCGGCCTAGCTCTCTCCCCCCAGGTGGGCCTGGTTCCGATCGGCGCGGATCCCGACTCGAAGCTGTGGGAGTTCTGGCACGTCGCGTCGGGGGAAGAGCCGGTGCGCGGCGCAGACGGACGCCTCGCACCGACCGAGCGAACGGGCATCGTCTTCGTTCTGCTGCCGGGCGGAACCTTCCGCATGGGAGCCCAGGCCACCGATCCCGCCGACCCGAACTACGACGTCGCGGCGCGCAACGCCGAGGGTCCGGTCCTCGAGGTGACGCTCAAGCCCTTCTTCCTCTCCAAGTACGAGCTCACGCAGGGACAGTGGGAAGGCTTCGCCGGCTGGAACCGCAGCACGTACGGTTCCAGCGGCTGGGCGACTTCGTGGAGCGTGACAGGCGAGGACGGCAGCTTGCTCGCCCCGGTCACGGACGTGAGCTGGGACGACTGCCGGACGTGGCTCGATCGGCTCGGCCTCTCGTTTCCGACCGAAGCGCAGTGGGAATATGCGGCGCGCGCCGGTACCGACACCCCGTGGTGGACGGGCGCCGAACCGGCGTCGCTCCAGGGCGCCGCGAACATCGCGGACAGCTACGCCCGCGAGCACGGCGCCGTGTCGACCTGGACGATCGACGAGGAGATCGACGACGGCTTCACGATCCACGCGCCGGTCGGCCGCTACGCGGCCAACCCGTTCGGCCTGCACGACGTGCACGGGAACGTGTGGGAATGGTGCCTCGACGGTTACGACCCGGAATACCACCTGAGCGCATCGGCCGCCGAGCCCGTGTCCCCTTGGGAGGAAGCGACCTCCCACTCGTACCGCGGCGGCGCCTTCTTCCGCCCCGCCATGTCGGCGCGCGCATCGGAGCGCTACGACTACCCGGCGTCGAGCGCGAACCACGGGCTCGGGCTACGTCCCGCTCGGGCCGTGCGGTAGGCGCCGGGCTCGGTACGCCGTCCTCCTTGCCTCTCTCCCGGCCGGGCAGCGAAGCGGAAGGACTCCTGGTGGACAAAGAGCCGCCGGAGGTCGCCATGGAGGCATGGATCTTCGGGCAAGGATCACCATCGACCCCCGCCGGTGTCGAGGTCGACCCTGTGTACGCGGGATGCGCATCCGCGTCTCCGACGTCCTGGACCTCCTGGCATCCGGGTTGGACCGTGAGCACGTCCTCCGTCGCCGTGCGCGACCTCGGGCCGCGCGATTCCGCGGACGAGGAGATCTTCGAAGCAGCGCGGGCGGGGCAGGCGGTCGTCATGACGAAGGACGCGGACTTCGTCACCCTGCTTGAACGGCACGGGCCGCCGCCGCAGATCCTCTGGGTGACGTGTGGGAACACGTCCAACGCACACCTGCACCGGATCTTGACCGAATCCTCGGCCTCACCTTCTCGCAGACGCTCGTCCAGGGCGTGTAGCACCACCGACCGGGTGGCTCGCTCGCACCAAAGGACAAGGCGCCTTCGGCGGCCGGCTCGGACCTCGCGGTAGACTGGTCCGCCGACCCGGAGCCTCCCATGCGCAACCCCTCGATCGCCGGCTTGCTTCCCCCCCTGCTCTTCCTCCTCGCGGTCCCCGGCACCGCCCAGCACTGGAATCAGGTCAATCCCGACGGATTCGGAAACCCGACGAACCTCGGCGTCGTGCTGGCCGAATACAACGGCGAGCTCTTCGGCGCGACGCTCGGCATCTTCGGCAGCGAGGTGCGCCGCTACACCGGCTCGTCCTGGGTCTTCGAGCAGAGCTTCGGCCTGAGCAACCCGAGCGTCTTCGACCCGACGGTGTTCCAGGGCGAGCTCTACCTCGGCACGTTCAACCAGGTCACCGGCTGCGAGGTGTGGCGCCGCGACGCGGCCGGCAACTACGCGCGCATCGACCCGGGCGCGCCGGGGCCGGGAGGGTTCGGCGACACGACGAACATCGAGGTCTCCGGGATGGGCGTCCTGAACAACGTGCTCTACGTCGGGACGCAGCACGTCGTGGTCGGGCCGACCGACGTCTGCGTCGGGGCGGAGGTGTGGTCCTTTCACCCGCTGGCTCCCGTCCCGTGGCAGCAGGTCCCGGTCCCGTGGGGGGCGACGACCTGCGAGGCCGACGGCTTCGTCGAGCACCTGGGCAAGCTCTTCGTCGGCGTCACGGACGAGACCGTGGGCTGCGAGGTCTGGAGCTTCGACGGCGCGGTCTGGACGCAAGAGCACGCCGCCGGCTTCGGCGACGGCGCGGCGCAGACCGACGCGCGCGGCATGGCGGTGTGCGGCGGCGACCTCTACGTCGGCACCGAGAACTCCGCCACCGGGTGCGAGGTGTGGCGCTATGACGGCGCGCCCTTCGCGTGGACGCGCGTCGCGGACCAGGGCTTCGGGCTCGGTCCGGCGGCGAACGAGGAGGTGCTCGCGCTGACGTGCTTCGGCGGGAGCCTCTTCGCGGGGACCGAGGGCGCGGCGAGCGTCTGGCGCTACGACGGCGGCACGTCCTGGACCAAGGTCGCGCCCGACGGCTTCGGCGACGGGAACAACGCGATCATCGGGAGCCTCGTCGAGCACGCCGGCCAGCTCCACGCGGGGACGTTCAACCAATCGCCGCCGGGAAACGGCTGCGAGGTGTGGCGCCACGAGGTGCACCCGTACGGCTGCGCGAGCCCGGAGGAGAGCCTCGTGATCCTCGGCGGCACGCCGACGCAGACGCAGACCCTGACCTTCGGCGTCGACGATCCTTCGGGCGGCGCGTCGTCGCCGTCGACCGCGTTCCTCGCGGTCGCGCTCGGGCCCGATCCCAACTTCCCCTGCGGGACGGTGCTCGGGAGCCTCGGTGAGCTCCTCATCAGCGTGTTGCCGCCGAACCCCGTGTTCGTGCTCGCCTCCGGCACGCCGTGGACCGCGCCGGGCACGCCGGTGACGGTCGACGTGCCGGTTCCGCTCGACCCCACGCTCGTGTCGCTGAGCATCTACCTCCAGGGCGCGCTCGTCGGAACCAAGATCCGGCTCACCCAGGGCTTCCGGGTGGTCATCGTGTAGCTCCCGACCAACGACAGGTTCTCCGCCATGAAGCCTCCCACGCTCGTCCTCGGCGCGCTCGCCTTGCTCGCGACGACCGCTTCGGCCCACTTCACCGAGAACCTCGTCTACGTCCTCGACCACCAGGCGAGCAAGGTCTACGTCGTCCTGCTCGGTGCGGAGCCCTACTACCAGGAGACGATGCAGTCGCCCTACGCCGAGCTGCCGGGCGGCATAGGGTTCACCTTCGACGCCGAGATGCTGCTCGTGAACTACGCCAACGACGCCGTCTACTACTTCGACGCCGACGGCGGGCCGCCGGCCGTCGTGCTGACGGCGGCGGACGGGATCACCGGCGTGCGCGGTCCGAGCGCGATCGGGCTCAGCCCCTTGGGCGAGATCTACTTCTGCGACTCCGACGCGAGCCGGCTGATCCGCTACAACGCCGACTTCACGAACATGACGGTCATCGCGGACGCGGCCGACGGCCTGGTCGACCCGACGGCGGTGGCGGTGCTCGCCGACGGGAACCTCCTGGTGACCGACCGCGCGGTGAACACGGTGTTCCACGTCGAGCGCGCGACGGGGAACACCGCCGTCTTCGAGGACTTCGGGCCGGCGACGCCGCTCGACGTCGTCGTGCGCGACAACACGGACCTCTACCTTCTGACCGACGGCGGCGAGCTCTACCGCTACCCGGGCGCGGCGGCGGGGTCCGGGGTGCTCCTGGGCTGCTACGGCTCCGGCGAGGGAAGCCTCTCCTTCTCGCACGACCAGGCGACGCTCTATCACGTCAACGAGGGGGACCAGAACTTACGGCTCATCGATCCCGACACGGGAGCGGACTTCGTCCAGTTCAACTTCCCGTTCTCGCCGAGCGTGGTCGACTGCGTGGGCAGCCGCTACGCCCACGGCAACTACTACGAGTTCGGCGACCCGCTGCCGGGCACCGGCGGCGTGCCGCCGCGGATCGACGGGATCGGCGAGCCCCGCATCGACCAGCAGAGCGCGATCGAGGTCCACGACGTGCTCGGCGGAGCGCCCGTGTTCCTCGCCTTCTCGTCGGCGGGCTTCTTCGCGCCGACGCCCTTCCTGGGCGGGGACCTTCACCTCGACCTCTCCGCCCCGGGCGACGTCTTCCCCGCCGTGGCCAGCGGCGTCCCCGGCGTCGCGGGGGACGGCGAGACGGCGCTCGACGTCCTGATCCCGGACAACCCCGCCCTGGCGGGAGCCGTCTTCTGGTGGCAGGCGGCGACGGCCGACGCGGGAGCCCCCGCGGGGATCTCCCTGACGGACTGTCTGCGAATGTACGTCGGTTTGTGACAGGTCCCTGCCCCCGTTTGCGCCACGGGGGACATGGAAACGCTGCATACCACCGACTGGATCGAGCTGGGACGCCGTTTGGCCGGCGAGCTGCGCGAGGCGACGCGGCGCCACGACGACGAGGGGAGCTTCGTCGCCGACGGCTACGCCGCGCTGAAGCGCGAGCGGCTGTTCTCCGCGCTCGTCCCGCGCGAGCTCGGCGGCGGCGGGGCGTCGCACTCCGAGCTTTGCGGCGTGGTGCGCGAGCTGGCGCGCGGCTGCCCGTCGACGGCGCTCTCATTCTCGATGCACTCGCACCTCGTCGCGGCGACCGTCTGGCGTTACCGCAACGGGAAGCCCGGCGAGGCGCTCCTGCGGCGGATCGCCGAGGAGCAGCTCGTCCTCGTCAGCACCGGCGCCACCGACTGGGTCGACGCCAACGGCGAGATGACCAAGATCGACGGCGGCTACCGCGTCGACGCGGTCAAAGTGTTTGCGAGCGGCTCGCCCGGCGCGGACGTGATGGTCGCGAGCGCGCGGTACAACGGCTCGGTGCTGCACTTCTCGCTCCCCTACTCCGCCGAGGGTGTCACGATCCTCGACGACTGGGACACGCTCGGCATGCGCGGCACCGGATCGAACACCGTGATGCTGCGGGACGTCTTCGTGCCGGACGAGGCGATCACGCTGGAGCGCCCGCGGGGCGAGTGGCATCCCGCCTGGACGGTGGCGGTCACCGTGGCGCTGCCGCTCTTGATGTCCGCGTACATGGGCATCGCCGAGGAGGCGGCCGCGCTCGCGAGCGAGGACGCGCAGCGCAAGGCGGACGAGCCGACGATGCCGTATCTCCTCGGCGAGCTCGCGAACCACCTCGCCGCGACCCGCATGGCCTGGCGCGACATGATCGCGAACGCGAACGACTACGCCTTCGAGCCGGTCACCGGTACCGCGAACCGCGCGCTGATCGGCAAGACGCTGTGCGCGAAGGCCGCGATCGCGACGGTCGAGAAGGCGATGGAGGTCAGCGGCGGCCGCGGGTTCTTCCGCAAGCACGACCTCCAGCGCTTGCTGCGCGACGTGCACGCGTCGCCGTACCACCCGCTGCCGGAGAAGAAGCAGCTTCTCTTCACCGGGCGGCTCGCCCTCGGGCTCCTGCCGGTCTAGCCTGCATCCCTCACCAGGCTTCACCGAGATCGCCGTAGCCACTCGCCATCTCGCGACTTCGCTCCCTCGAAGTGCTCGACGACCCGTCAAGGTCGACTCCGCGCTTCTCAG
>JANQEJ010000140.1 GCA_028278425.1 Planctomycetota bacterium
TCCGACGCAGACGAGGGGGTAGCGCTTGCGCACGCCAGACAGGCCCGTGCGGTCGATGCGCACGCGGGAGGTCGCGTGCGGCGCGTAGCCCAGCTCGAGGCGCATGACGGCGCGCCACTCGGGCCCGTGCGGCTTGACCTTCTCGCCCTTGCCGTAGTCGCCGCGCACCTGCCGGTGCATCACGATCAGGTGCGCCACCTCGTGGGCCACCGTGTCGTCGCGCTCGCCCTCACTGATGCGGGGCCACAGCGGCAACGACAGGCGCACGCGCGCCATGGGATCGGGGCTCGCGGTGCCGAGCTGGTAGCGGACCTCGCTGTGCGCGACCTTGCGGGCCAGCATCTCCGCCACGAGCGCCGCGCGCATCGGGCTCACGTAGCTGGCGTCTCCGAGTCGGCTCACGAAGCGCCCGCTCCACTCGATGCGGAACAGCTCCTCCAGCTCGGGCTCATGCGCGCGCACGAGCTGCAGGCCCAGGCCCGCGACCCGCTCGCGCTCCTCGAACGCGTAGCCTCCGGGGCCGTGCTCGACGTCGCGGATCACGCGGCACTCACGATCTCGACCTCGTCGAGACGCGCGTAGGTCACGCCGTAGCTCGGAAGGTCGTACTTGTGAAAGACGTCACCAGCGCCCACGGGGCGCCGGCTCAGGCGGTAGTCCCAGGCGTCGAGATCGAACCGGTCGACGTACCAGAAGCCCCGGTGCTCGCGGCAGCGAATGCGTTGGGGGTCGGTGGACGTGACGCGTACGCGGGTGCCGCGGGGCGCCACGACGCGGCGCGCGTGCTCGCGGTAGAGCGCGTCGCCGGCGCCGTTGAGGAGTAACGCGACGCGCTGGAGCGCGCGCGCCGTCAGCAACGGCGCCGGCAGCAAGCGGATGGCGCGCCCGATCACGGCGACGCCCCAGGCCCGCACATCGCACCCGCATCCTGGCAGACCGGCGATCGCATCACCCCCTGGTAGCGCTCGCAGTTGTTGGCGGAGGCCTCCAGCTCCGCGGCGCACGCCTCGACCGGCTCGGGCGCGCAGACCCAGAGCTCGCGGCCGCTGCTGTCGTAGGGGAAGGGGCACGGCTCCGGCGCGCAGTCGCTCGGCACCACGCCCGAGGCCTGCAGCCGCGTGTGGATGCCGCCGATCCAGCCGCACGCGCCCAGCGCCGTGAGCGTGCCGCTCGGGGGCCACTCGGCGCCGCTGTCGGAGGCGGCGCCGGCGTCGGGCATCGTGTGCGTGCCGCCGCAGGCGACCAGCAGGGCGGCGAGTGCGAGGAGGAGAGTCAGTCGGTTCGTCATGGTTCAGCTCCTGGTCAAGGTGGCTTGGGAAGTCGAGAGGCCTCGTACATGAGGCTGGACCCACACGTCTCCGCCGCTCAGGAGGAACGCTTCCAGGCGCGCCTGTGTGAGCGACACGAGCATCTGTTCGGCGATCGCCTGAGCCGTCGGGCACGGGACCGCGTTGCCGATTCGTTCGCGCCAGCGCCCGACGGCTCCTCCGGCGAGTGCGAGCGGCTCGTCTCCCAGCTCCATCGGGAAGCCCTGCAGCGCCGCGAGCTCCAGCGTCGTCATCGGCCGGTGCCACGTCCCGTCCTCGGCGACGATCACCGGCGTGAACGGAGGCGCCTTCTTGGGGTTTGCTGCCGCGGCCATCAGCTCCTCGCCAGTGACGACGCGCAGGCCAGGTGCCACTTCGCCGCCGCCGCCTTCGAACGAGGCGCCCTGGAGGGAGTCGGCCGCGGCCTGCCACGGCATGAGGACGAAGTTGCTCTCGGCGGCGAACACGAGCCGCGGGTCGGCGATCGTGAACCGACCGGTCGAGACAGCAGCGCTCCCGGTGACGGTCGAGGCCGGTTCATCCCAAGGCTGCACGCCATAGGTGCCGCGGTACCAGCCGCCAGGCCGGGGGTCGGCCACCGATGGCGCGCCCGACCCCGGGCGCGTGGCACCGATCACGGTTCCGGAGGCACTCCCCCAGCCGTGGACACGGTACTTGTTGTGGTGCCGCCCCGGCTTGCACGACGCGAGCGCGAACAGGCGCGGGTCAGCCACGTAGCTGCCACCGTTCGACGGGCCCCCGATGACCGTGCGGCTCGGGCGAGCCCAGGCACGCACGCCGTACTTGCCCTTGAACCATTTCAGCGGCGCATCGTCCGCGACCGCGGCTCGCGCATTGTCGATGCGGCCTGCACCGATGACAGTGCCCGCGGGCTCTGCCGGGTCAAGAACTCCGTACGCTCCGGCCCGGGGGTCGCAGCCGACGCGCGGGTCGGCGACGTTGGCGACTCCGTTCGAACCCGAACCGGCGACGGTACCCGTCGCCTCGCTCCAGTCGGCCACGCCATGCCGGGCCCATTTCGCGCGCCGGGCCTCTCCCTCGGCGAGCACGCCGGGCAGGTCGCGCCAGTCGCCCCCCGGCGGGATGAGCGCGAGGCGCACCCAGTTCAGCCACGAGATGCGCGGCAGTCGGTGCAGCGCCCCGGCGCTCGGGTCCTCCGGTAGCGGCAGCCTGCCCAGGACCTCGCCGCAGCCGCGCACGCGCTTCGTCGGCGGCTTGTAGAGCAGCGGGGGCACACGCCTGGCGTGGCGTGCGACGAGCAGGTAGCGGCGCCGGTGTTGCGCGAGGCCGCCCAGCTCGCCGCAGTCGTGATAGCCGTCGTGGAAGACGTAGCCGGCCTTGCGGAGCATCGAGCGGAGCTTGCGCAGCATCGGCTTCGCACGCGTCGTGAGTCGCGGCACGTTCTCGAGGAGCACGAGCCCCGGGCCCTCTGGCCACGCTTCGAGCATGCGCCGCGTCCACGTGAGCGCGAGGCCGTTCATGCGCCGGTACTTCGCCGCCTTGGCCTTCTCCTTGCTCAGCAGCCCGCTCGCGCCCTTGCAGGGCGGGCTCATGAAGATCACGTCGGGCGCCCTCGGGCCGTAGCGGCGCACGAGCTCGCTCGCGGTGACGTCCTCCATGTCGACGCACCAGGCCGGCGCGCCGGTCAGGCGTTCGAAGTCCGCGCAGCCCTCGGGGTCGATGTCGATGCCACCGAGCGCCTTGAAGGTGGCGCGCTGGCCGAGGAGCTGGACCTCCGCATCCACAAAGCCGCGCGCGCCTGCACCCAGCCCACAGAACGGGAAGAGCGCCGTGAAGACCTGTTCGTTCATGCTCACCGAATCCTCCGCCTGCCGTTGATGATGGCGCCGGCATACTGCGGCGTGACGCTGTAGCGCTTGGCGATCTCCACCTTCGTCATCCCCTCGGCCGAGAGCCGCCGGATCGTCGCGACGTCTTCGTCGCTCAGCTTGGACCGCTGGCCCTCGCCGAACGACCGGCGCTCTTTGTTGGCGATCCGCACGAGCGACGCGCGGAAGCGTCGCACAGGCTCGGTCTGCGCGATCACCCGCGTGTCCCCCCCTTGGTCGATGAGCTGGAACAGGCGCAAGAGCGCCTGCACCTGCGTGTCGCTGATGGTCAGTCCGTATCGCTCTGCCACTGGGAACCCTCCTCCTCTTTGCTCAGGCTGAAGATGAGCCACGTCAGCGCCGCGTCGGAGCAGGCCTCGCGGAACAGCCGCTCGGCCTCGCGCGGCACCGCGCCCGAGCTCGCCTCCGGGAACCGTTCCCGCACCGCGGCCCAGAACGCAGCCTCGCCCGCGGCGACGGCCTCGGTCAGACGCGCTTGGATGTCGGCAGCCTCATCGCGGCGTCCGGCGCCATCGATCGGGCACGCCTCGCGCTCGTCGTGCTCGTCCGTGCAGCTCTCGCACATCGCGGCGCTGCAGTAGTCGCACGTGCGGGCGGCGTCCCGCGTTCCGTACCCGCAATGCTCACAGCTCCATTCGCGGCGCGGCATCAGGCGGCCTCCATGACGGCACGGACGATGTCCCGCGCGACCGGCGGACAGACCGCGTTGCCGAGGCCCTTGATCTGGTCGCACCGCGAGGCTTCGCGCGGCCAGCGGTAGCTGTCCGGAAACCCCATCGCGCGCGCCGTCTCGCGGACCGTGAGCGGCCGGTACCGGTCGCCCTCCACGTAGGCCCACTGGTCCTTCGTCGTGATGGTGCGGATCGGCTCGTCGAGGCCCACGCCGGGGTGTCCCGTAACGTGCTGGGTCAGGAAGCGGTAGCCGTGGTTCGCGCGGCCCTTGCGGATGCGCGCCTTGACGGCCGTCGACGCACTCGCGACCGACGTCCAGCGAGTGTGACCGACCGCGGGCTCGATGCACGGGCCGAAGCCAGGCTCAGCACCGCCCTCGGCCACCTCCACGCGGCGCCCGTTGCGCAGGCCCACGAGGAACAGCCGGTCCCGACGCTGCGGGACGCCGTGGTGGCTGGCGCGCAGGACCAGCTCGGTCAGCTCGTAGCCGATCAGCTCCAGCGCCTGGCGCCAGAGCGGGTAGAGGCGCCAGCGCCTGAAGCTGGGCACGTTCTCGACGACCAACGCGGCGGGCTCGCAGACGTCGGCGCAGTCGACGACGGCCCAGGCCGTCGCGCGCAGCTCGTCGTGGTAGCGGCGCCGGCTCGGCTGGCTCGCGGAGGAGTGGCCCTGGCAGGCCGGCGAGGCGAGCAACAGGTCATGCGCCGGCAGCTTGCTCCAATCGGCCTGGCGCAGGTCCTGGCAGACGTGCGTGGCGCGCGGGTGGTTGGCGGCGTGAGCCTCCACCGCGAGCGGCCAGTGGTTGGCGGCCCACACAACGTCCGCGCCGGCCTGGCTCGCGCCGAGAGTGAAGCCGCCCCACCCGGCGAACAGATCGACAGCCCTCATCGGTCACCTCCCCAGAGCGTGGCTTGCTTCGCGTCCGCCTCGCCCTGCGCGCGCACCTTCGCGAGCTTGGCATCGAGCAGCGCGACCTTGGCCTTCGCGCGCTCCTGACGGGCGTCCGACCGGCGGTCCCTCAGCGCCCACTCCAGGCGCTGGAGCACGCGCTTGTAGCGCTCGTCGTGCAGGAGCTTGCAGAAGCCGGCCTCCTCGCGGAGCCGGAACGCCTCGTTGCCGTTGCGGCGCACGAGGTCCCTCAGCTCCGCGTCGCTCGCGTTGGGGTGCGAGTAGCGGAGCATGGGCACGCTCGTGTGAAGGGCCTTCGCTTCGCGACGGTACTCGCTCGCGCGATGGCGAAGGCGCTTGCGCTCCTTGCGCACCGCGGCGACCGCGGCCTTGAGGTCCGCCACGGACCCGTGCTCGATCAGCGCGTCGAGGTCCTCGTCGCGCAGGTCCTCAACGCTCATCACAGCGCCACCGCCAGCGCTGCCGCGGCGCCGTCGCGCGCGTCCTCGTCGTCCGTGTCGAGCAGCGGCGCCGCGTGGTCCGCATCGGTGAACGGGTCGCGGTCGAGCCACGCGGCCACGCGAGCCACGCGGGCCGCGACGGCCGGCTGCTCGATGGTCGCGTCGAGGCGCTCATCGATCGAGGCCGCGAACCCGCGACACCACCGCTTGCCCCGTCCCTCGGTCAGCTCGGAGAGGATCGCCCAACTCGCGCTCGCGATCTCGGGGTCGGGACCGGCCCCCGCGAACGCGAGGCAGACCACCCCGTCGGGCCCGTCGGAGGCCACCAGCTTGGCGCCGCACGCTTCGGCGACGGTCGCGCCGAGAGCCAGCGCCCAGTCGGCCCCCTCGGGGACAACCGCGACCGGCGGCAGGACGCGCAGCGGCGCGTCGCCGATGTCCGCGACGAGCAGCGCGCGGGGCGTCGGGGCCTCTCGCGCCGGCTCGGGGGCCTCTCGCGCCGGCTCGGGCTCCCCGGCGGGGACGCAGGGGCCGGCCGCGAGGCCGTGACGCGAGAGGATGCGCTCCACATGACGCCGGGCCATGTCGACCTCCGCGGGGGAGGCGCCAGAGCCAGGGGCCTGGAGGCGCTCCAGCGTCTCGAGAAGGCGCTGGGCCTTGCGGGGAAGCTTGCTCACGCGACCCCCTGTTCCTGGCCCTGGAACACCTCGGGCTCGCCGCGCAGACGGCAGGCCCAGGAATGGGCGTCCTCGGGGGCGTAGGGCATGACGACGGTGTCCAGGCTGAGGGTGCCATCGACCACCCGGACACGGATGGGCTCGTCGGGCGCGCCGCAGTCGACCACGACCGGGCCGCGCCGGGGGAGCAGACCGGCCAGAAGCTTGGGGTTGGCGGCGACGGTGCCGCGACCGGTGGTCCAGGCGTCGATCTGCTCGACGTGCACCGCCCCCGCGTCGCCCTGGTAGCGGCTCCCGAGGACATGGCCGACGAGCAGCCGGCCGGCCCGGTCCGTGGTGAGCACGGTCGTGAGGGGCGCGCCGGGGTTGGCGAGAGGCGCGAGCGGCTTGCCGCGCTTGAGCGCGTCGCCGAGGGCCCGGGCGTCGAGCTGCGCGAGCAGCCGCGGGGTGCGGGTGTCGACCTTCGCGAACATGCCGGGCACCTGTTGGGCCACCGCGGGGACCGCGGTCCGCCGCAGGATGACGCCCAGGCTCCCGTGCCGGGTCGCGCCGGTGAGCGTGATCAGGTCGCCGCTGGCCTGGAGCGTGGCCTCCCCGGTCGCCTGCCGCAGGACGGCGTGCGCCGCCTTCGCGGCCGGGGCGGGGATGGCGGCCTCGACCGGTTCGGTGACGTCGACGGCGCCGACGGTCAGTCGCCCGAAGCGGTGCTCACCGCCCGCGAGCACCGAGAGGGACCCTTCGGCCAGCGAGAGGGTGACGTGCTCGCCCGCGGGGTGGGACGGATCGGCGAAGCGAGCCGCGAGGCCCAGCGCCTTGGACAGGTCGCGACCGTCGAGGCGCGCGGTGGGCCCCGAGGCGCCCAGCGGTGCCCCCGTGAGGTCCGGGGACGTGCAGAGCTTGAGGCGCAGGGCCGCGCGCGCCGTGCGCAGGGTGACCTTCTCGGCGCTCGCATCGCCCGCGCAGACGTCGACGGTGACGGTGGGCTCCCGCTTGAGGCCGGCGGCGAGCTGGTGGAAGGCCGGGAGGTCCAGGGTGACCGACAGCCCGCGGGCCGGAAGGTCGTCGACGGCCGACACCAGCTCGGTGGTGTCGATGCTCGCGACCACGCCGAGATCGGCGTAGCGGTCCCACAGGACCGCGGTGACCGCCTCGCGACGGACGGTGAGGGTCAGGACGGGGGAGCGGGTCCAGCCTCGCGCGACATCGCGCAGCCGAGCGGCAAGCCACGCCAGCTCCGCGCCCCGGACGGGGACGGCAAGCGTGCTCACCTCGGGGGCCGGCTTGGCTGGCTTGCGGCTCCGGGGCTTGGCCGGGGCCTTCTTGCCGGTCTGACGCTTCCGGCGGCGCTGGGTTTTGGTGGTCAAGGGGTTCTCCGTGGGTGGTTGGTTTGGCGTTGGGGGGGCGGCGGCTCCTATCGGTGGGCGGCGAGGTTCGCGCGCAGCTCCGCGGTGGACGGCCAGCGCTCGCCGCGCGCCATGTCCGTCAGTGCAAGCGCGGGCAGCTCGATGCGGACCGGGTCCCCGAGGACATCCGCGATCGTCTCGCGCGAGCAGGCGGAGGACCATTGCGGGTTTGGGTGCATGGTGGCCACGATGAGCCGGGGGGCGGCCGGGAGAGGCACCCACCCGGTGTCGCGACGGTAGAGGCGGACGTACCCGGCGCGCCGGGCTTGCTGCACGGCCTGCAGCGTCCGGAGGGGGAATTCGTCGGCGCTGTCCAGGTAGAGCACGCCGCCATGAGCGAGGGAGAGCTCTCCCGGCAGGATGACCCGACGCGGGGCCGTGAACGGGTGATGGAGCCGCCGGTAAGCGCGCTCGCGGAGCTGCGTCTCCGTCGGGTTCAGGTTCCGGAGCGAGCCGGTCATCGCGGCCAGTGACGCGGTGTGATGCGGGGCCCGGAAGGGCCTGAGCACCGGGATCCGTGCGAAGCCGACCCCGGCCGCGGCGTACAGGAACGCGAGGTCAGTACGCTCCTCGGCGGTCAGGAGCGGGAGCAGGCCCACCGTGCGCCGCGCGATCATGGTCGCCCCGGCCCCCGGGGGTCCCTCGATGAGGATATGGCGCCCCTGCCTGACGGCGAGGATCAGCCGGTCCAGAATATCCAGGGGCAGACCGCGGACGTCGGAGAAATCCATCAGGAGAGCCCGGTCGACGGCAGGAACACGCGCGCCCAAGGGCCGTTGTCGTCATACGCAATCACGGCTCCGGTCGGCACGTCCTCGTCGCCCTCCGTCACCACGGTCAGAAACGCACCGGGGTTGGACGCGTAGAGCGGGTGGTCGGGCGCCGCGTCCTCCTGAGGGAGGTTTGCGAGGTAGGCGTAGCGGTAACGGGTCGTTGATTCGGTGTAGTTCTTCATGTTCACCAGCTTGGCCTCGAAACGGCCCGGGTCGGCGTGAAAGCACTGGGCTCGCCGGTAGCCCACGGGCTGACCGTCGTCGGGGTGGGCCTCGGGGCGGAAAATCCCGTCCGGGTCCTCCCAGAACAGGGTGAACCGGCGGCGCCCGAGGCTGTCGGGCCCCTTGTCGTGGTATTGTATCCGTAGTGATTTCATAGCGGTGAGACCTCCGGACCCCAAGCATACCACCCCAAGTGTACTTGGGTATGAGTAAGCTCACACACCGAAAAGTCCCCGAAAGTCCCCCTGAGACCCCGGGGAGCCCCGGGGGCGGCACTCGGGGCCCGCGCACTGTCGCCGATGAGACGCGCGACCCCGCGCGAGTTTCCGAGCGGCCCGCGCGACCCCGCGCGAGGCCCGAGGACTGGCGCGAGCCACCGGCCCGGTTTCGGGTGAGCTCCCCCGGCTGCTCCCGGTGTCGCCCATGCGCGCGGGTCCGCGCGAAACCGGCCACTTGGCGCCTGCAGCCAGCGCCAAACAGGCGCTCATGAGCGCCATGGCTCGGGGACATCGAGGGCCGGCCCCCCGGACGGCCCCGGTTTTCGTGATCGGGGTCGCGATCGAGAGCCGGATCGTGGGGGGGATCGTTTTTGTTACCCCACTTTCAGTGGCATGATAAGAGTGACGCGCGTTGCCACGGACGGAGTCGCCCTGTACTGTCCGCGGATGGGCTTGCCGGATGAGGAGTCCGAGCGCGGTGCGCTCGAGGACCGGGGTGCGCAGCGCCCCCTCGAGACCGATCCGCTCAGCTACGTCGAGCTCGGCGCCGTCGAGGTCGGCCTGGGGCCTGATGGGCTGCCTGTGATCGGGGGCAACAAGCGGCCGCCCGCGCTGGGCCTCTTCCGCGAGAGCTTCATCTGCAACTCGTCGCCGGCGGTGGCGAACGAGCACGGAGGGCTGGACGGCCCGGCGCGGCCAAAGTGCCGCCACCTTGCCCAGCTCGTCACCGACGCGGAGGGTGAGATTCAGGGCGACGACGACGACATCGAGAAGCGCCCCAAGCGCATCCGTCGGTTCTGTCGCGCCCTCGCCTCGCAGAGCGAGCTCATGGAGGTCAGCGACACCAACGTGTATGCCTGCGACCTGCGCGATCCGCCTGACCCCCAGACGGCCGGGCGCATCGAGGCGTTCGAAGACCGGCAGCGACAGATCGCTGACGAGAGCAAGAAGAAGTCCAAGACCATCGAGGTGTGAACGTGCCCGGACCCGAGACTCAGACCTTCGACACGGCCGGCGGCCAGGCGAGCCCCGCGCAGCCCGAGCCGCAGGCCGAGATCGTCTTCCCGCCCCAGATCGCGGAGGCGCTCGACAAGTACCGCGGCGCCGTCAAGCGCCTGCGCAAGCAGTTCCGGCCGAGCTCGCCCGATGGCAAGGCCATCAAGCAGGAGCTCACCAACTACGTGCTCCCGGAGGTCGAGGGAGCGTTCCTGATCCTCGCCCAGGCCTTCGTCGAGACCTTCCAGCTCTTTAGCTATCTCCAGGCTGACTTTCACGCCCTGCGCGAGCACGTGCTGCCGCGGCTCGGCGGCTCGCCGCTCGTCGACGGCGACGTGAGCGAGGAGCAGATCACCGACACGCGACGCGCTTTCGCTCAGCTCGGTCTCCTGATCGCG
The DNA here is from genome assembly GCA_028278425.1 of Planctomycetota bacterium. Taxonomy (GTDB): domain Bacteria; phylum Planctomycetota; class UBA1135; order UBA1135; genus JANQEJ01. The sequence goes on from JANQEJ010000140.1 coordinate 9,887, forward strand.
CAGCCCGAGATCGACCGCGAGGCGGTCAACGACGCCTTCAACGAGCTGCTCGCCTGCTTCAACGAGCTGCTCGACGTCGACCTCTCGCCGGAGGGCGAAGAGGACGAGGCTGACGACGAGCCCGACGACGAGGCCGGCGAGCCCGATGCCGATGGCGACTCGGACGCCGACGCCGACGCACCGGCCGCCGACTGATGGAGGCGAGCGAAGAGGTGGCCGGCGCGGTCGAGAGCGCCAAGTCGCGCCGCGCCCAGCGCACGTGCAGCTACTGCAACGAGAAGGGCCACACGAAGCGCACGTGCGAGAAGCGCAAGTCCGACGAGGCCCGGGCCAACGCGGAGGGCGCGACCCAGCCCGATGAGGCGCCCCCCGCGCCGATGGATCCCCTGATGCCGACATTCGACGCATCCGAGCGCGCAGCGCCCGAGGAGAACATCCGCACGATCGAGCAGCTCTGCGGCAAGTACCGCGTCGGCGAAGACATCGACATGACGGTGCAGATCCACCGCATGTGGCCGCAGTTCTACAGCGACGGGAGGACCAAGGCGACGGGCTACCTCGAGGAGAGCCCCAGTCCGATCACGACCGGGTACATCGCGAGCACCTTCGGTGGCGGCAAGTACGCCTGCATGGTCTACGGGCCCGCAACCACCGGCAACGGTCGGCGCGTCTACGCGCGCTGCACGGTCGAGATCCCCGGCAAGATGAACGAGAACGCGCTCAACAGGATCGCGCGGGAGGAACAGATGGGCACCGTCGGCACCGTGCAGCAGCACGGCCCCGCCGCGCCGATAGAGGCGCCGGCCGTAGCAACCAAGGCCATGGAGATCATGGGATCCATGCAAGAGCGCACTCAGCAGCGGATGGAGGCGCTCGAGCAGCAGGTCCTTTCCAAGACCGACGGCGACAACACCGTGTTGCACCTCGTGCGCGAGATGGCTGACACGCAGGCCAAGACCGCGCTCGAAGCGATGGAGCGATCCGCCGAACGCGAGCGCGAAGCGGCCGACCGTGCGATCGGCGCCGAACGCGAGGCGCGCCGCGAGCTCGCTGCGCGCCTCGAAGCGCTCGAGCGCGACTCGCGCCGGTCGAGCAACGACGACGTGCAGCGCTTCAACACCGTGCTCGGCCAGTCGACCGAGAGCGCTGAGCGCATTCAGTCGAACATGATCGAGCGCCACAACGAGGCGCTGCGGGCCGCGCGGGAGAGCCACGAGCAGACCGTCCGCGCGATGCGCGAAGCCCACGAGGCGGAGAAGCGCACCCTCAACGAGAACCGCGAGCGTGACCTGCAGGCGGCCGACCAGCGCTGGCAGAGCAAGATCGATCGGCTCGAGGACCAGATCAAGCGGCTCGAGGAGGACCGCCGCCGCGACCGCGACGAGTACGACCGGCGCATGCGCGAGCGCGAGGACAACATGCGCGCCCGACAGGAGGACGAGAAGAAGCTCATCGACACGACCTGGCAGGCGCGCCTCAACACCGCGGAGGCGGCGCACGAGTCGCGCATTCAAGGTCTCGAGGAGCGGCTCGGTTTGCTCCGCGAGGAGCTCCAGACCGCGAAGGGCCAGGTCGCCATGCAGGGCGACGCCTTCGCTCAGATCGAAAAGGCACGCTCGCTCATCGACCTGAGCCGGGACGTCGGCGGCGGGTCAAGCAGCGGCGAGTCGAAGGACGAGACCACCCTCGACAAGATCCTCGGGGTGGTCGGGAGCGACTTCACCGGCGTGCTCAACGCGCTGCTCAACGGCGGTGCCGGCGCCGGGGCTCCTCCGGGGATGGTGCCCGTCCAGTTCGCGCCCGGCGCCCCGCAGCATGCGATGATGGGTCAGATGGGCGCCGGAGCGCCGATGGCGCCCGGCCTGCCGCAGCCGCCGCGCCCGAACGTCATGGCCGGCCCCCCTCAGCCCGTCGATCTCAACCGCGTCCTCGACGACGAGGACTGGGAGGAGGAGGAGAACCTACGCGCGCGTGAGGAGCACGAGCGGCGTCAGCGGCGGCGCTCGGTCGCACGCACGACCCAGCAGCCGGCACCGGCGCAAGCTCCGCGCCCGGTTCCCGCCCCGCCGCACGCCGGTCCGCAGCCCGCGGGGCCGACGCAGGCGCAGATCGCCCAGGCTCAGCAGCAGGCCGCGCAGAACCTGCAGCCGATGGAGATCGTCATGGTCGGCAACTTCATCCAGCGTGCGCTCGACCATGGCGACGATCCGGACGAGTTCGCGATGCAGATCTTCGAGCACCTCAACCCGCAGCAGATCGGTACGCTCCTCACGCTCGGGCCCGACAACGTGCTCAAGCTCATCCAGCAGCACTCGGCGGACTCACAGGCGCTTTCGCCCGCGGGTCAGCGCCTGACCCACGACACCTTCCACGAGATGCTCAACATCGCGCGGCAGGCGCAGGCCGCGCAGCAGGGCCGATGAAGCAATGAAGCAATGAAGCAGACTCGACAGCCCGGATACTCCAAGCTCAGGGTCTTGCACGGCAAGCTGCGCAAGGTCTTGGGCGAGTGGACGACCCAGCTCGGAGTCGACCACACGATCGGCTACCTCGCCACGATGTGCCTCAAGCTGCACACCGACGAGGGGCGCCCCGGCTCGCGCGCACTGGTTCCGCTCGCGGGCGCCCTCGCCGGGCAGACCGAGCGCGTCAGCCTCGAGAGCATGGAGCTGTTCCGACAGGTGTTCCTGGCGTTGCGCAACCGCGATGTCGCGGCCCTCGAAGCGCTCGACGTGGATGTCGTGCAACCGCCGGAGATCTACGGCGACGTGCTGGCCGTCAACGATCGGCTCGCGGAGGCGGAGGCGGAGCTCGAGGAGCTCCAGCGCCGCGCCTGGGAGCTGGTGACGCACGAGGGCCCCAATCGGACGTTGTTCCTCGATGCGCTTGGTGGCCTGATCCTAAAGCAGCGGGGCGGTCGCCCTCCGGAGCTGGCGTGAGCGAACGCCCCCGCTCCGCCGGGTTCCTGATCACCGCCTCCAGCACCGGCCGCGTCCTGCTCATGCTGCGGTCAATGAGGGGTGGCTCGCCTTCCAACTGGGCGACGCCCGGCGGCCGCATCGAGCGCGGCGCGGTCGCGCGGCAGGCAGCGCAGCGAAAGCTCGAGGAAGAGACCGGGGTCGCCCCCCACTTGACCATCGTCGACGCCCACCTCTTCAACGGCTACCAGATCTTCTACGCCTACGTCGTCGACGAGTTCGAGGTCGATCTGGACAGCGAGCACGTCGATGCCGCATGGTGCGACCTGGACGCCCTACCGAGACCCCTACACCGAGATGTGCAAGAGGCACTTGCCGCGCGTCCCGAAGCCGTGGGCTGGGCACGTTGAAAGAAGCAATCGATGCACGCCGACGACCACCCCGACCGTCGCGAGATGTACAGCGCCTGACCCACGACACCTTCCACGAGATGCTCAACATCGCGCGGCAGGCGCAGGCCGCGCAGAACCGATAGCACGTAGAGGGTAGAGCAATGAAGATCATCAACGGACACGTGAAGGTCACGGATGCGTAGCCCCGATCCGCTCAACGACGATCTCGGCCTCGAGGACGCCGACCTTTTCCAGGAGATTGGCGAGCACGCGAAGGTCATCGTGGAGGGTGACGAGGAGATCGCGGTTACGGCCCTTCGGGTGTGTCGGATGCGCGACCTCCTGCAAGAGTACCTCGGCAAGCCGATCGACCACCCCGACCTTCGCCAGATCTACAGCGTCTTGAAGGGCGAACGCGAGTGATCGAGCTGCTGCTCTTCGGCTGCACCCTGGTGGGGTTCGGGTTCGGGTACGCGCTCGGGCGCGACTACGGGCGCCAGGAGGAGCGGCAAAAGGCTGCCGAAGCGCGCATCCGGGCGGCCAAAAAACGGGAGAAGCGGGCGCTAGCGCGGGAGAAGCGTGCCCGAAACCACGCGCTCGGTAGCGGCCCGCGCGGGCTGCACTAGCCCGTCAGCTCGCTCGGGTCGTCCATCTGCAGCGTGTACTCGACCTCGACCTCGATCACAGACGGCTGATCGTACGAGGCGGCCATCTGCTCGGCGCCCTGCAGGACCGCTCCGAGCACACGCGGCACGTAGACGGGATCGACGGTCCAGCGCACGCGACGCGCTCCGAAGATCAGATCGCGTGCCCGGGCCTGCTGTCCAAGCTGCTGGAAGATCTCGCCTGCGTGATTGCCCCTGAAATCGAAGGCCACCAAGGGCTCGTCCTCATCCACGTCTTCGAGCGTCAGCTCGTACTTGAACGCCATCGCAGCCAGCATAGGCGGCTCGCCGTGGCCGCGTCGAGCCCGTAGAATCGGGCCGTGGCCTACCGCCGCCGAGTCCGACGATCGCACGAGCAGCGCCTGCACGGGCGCCTGATCGAGTATCGGGGCGACACGGCCCGGGTGGTCTTCACGCACGGGGACGGTCAGATCGTCGCCGGACCCGCGTCGCCCTTTCGGAAGGCATCGGTCGAGCCGGGGGGCTGGTTCGTGATGATCGCGCGTCGTCACCCCGGAGGTGAGCTGGCGCACGCCGCGGTCAAGCGCGTGCGGCCACCGCCATCGGGCGCGGTGCGCGGATCGGGCACCCCAGTTCGCCTCGGCCCGACGACGCCCGTCCGTCGACGAATCGGCGCATCGCGGCCTCGAATCGTGAGCCGGCCGCTCGCGAACCGAAGCACGACGCGGCGATGAGCGTTTGCGCCCTGCGGTAGCCGTGTGCGATTCTTTCGACGGGCTGCCGCGCGAGGATCTCCTCCCGTGACGAAAGCCCACCTGCGCGCACCCAGCTACGACCCACGCTACAACCGCGTGCCCGGTCGCGTGATGCCCTACCGCGGCACCCCCTACACGGTGCAGAAGATGATCGAGCTCGCGCTCGGTCGCCGCGGTGAGCAGAGCATCCTGGTGCGCCGACACGCCGAGCAGATCGTCAGCAACCTCCGCCCCAAGGACTACTCGTCCGAGGTCATCGCCATCTACTACTGGTGGATGCGCGCGGGCCGGTACACGCGTGATCCCCTCCACGTCGAGCTGCTGAAGGACCCGCAGCGCATGGTGGAGGACGCCGACGAGGGGCGCCTGGTGTGCGACTGCGACGAGCTCGCCACGGGGATCGCCACTGACTGCCTGGTGATCGGCGCCAAGGCGCGCTTCCTCACGGTCGGGTTCAAGCCGGGCCAGCGGCCCAAAGGGCTGCCCGCCTCCCGACTGGCTCGCTCGGTCGGTCCCTTCACCCACGTGTTCGCTCAGGCCCAAGACCCGCGGACGAAGATCTGGTGGACGCTCGACCCGGTCGCTGGGCGGCGCGTCAGCCGCATGCAAAACCGCATCACGCAGGTGCGCATCTACCCGATCGGATGAGGAGACGACCAGTCATGAGCCGCGCACCCGGATACCTCGGCAACTACGAGCACCGCTCCTTCGCGGGCCTGGGCTCCTACGGCGGGATGGGACAGCTCAACGAGCTGAGGCCCCCCGGGCCCGGCGCCGGCCCCACCGTGGCGCCGCTCGAGATGCCCAAGACGAAGACAGGCGCAGCGCTGGCCTTCCCGACGCAGCAGCAGACGGTGCTACGCGTCCCTCCGACGCCGGCGCGCCTCGCGATGCCGACCACCGCGACGGCCACGGTCACCGCACCGACCGCCGCCATGAACCGCGCTCATGTCGAGCAGGCCAAGGCGCTCTACTGCTCGCTGATCGCGGCCGGCAAGACGGGCCTCGACGAGGCGGCCTACATCGTCCGCAAGGAGGCGCTCGAGAAGTGGGGGTGGACCCCCGACTACGCGCGCCGCGTGATCGTCACCGTCAGCTCGGAGGTCGGCAAGGCCGCGAAGAGCGACTTCGAGCCGTGGACGGGATGCCCTCCGCCGCGCACCGAGCTCAAGCCGCGGGAGCTGCCGGGGGCGCCCACAGCCCCGGGTGTGCGAGTGCCGGCCCCCGATCAGCCGCCGCCGCCGGCGCCGCGGCCGGTCCCGCAAGGGCCCGTCCCGGAGACGTACGACGCGTACGGGCCGTCGCCCGCGCCCCCGACGGACATCCTGCCGGATGGGCCGCCGACGCCCGGGGTCCGCTTCGATCTGCCCTGGTACGGCGCGCCACGTCCCCGCTGGGGCATCTGGCTCGGCGTCGGGCTCGCCGCCCTGGTGGTCGGCTATCTCGTGACGCGACGTCCTCGCCGCAACCCGCGCCGCCGCCGTCGCGCCAGAGGGAGGCGCCGGCGACGATGAACGCCGTCGCCCAGATGGGCACCCGCGCCGATCCGGTGTGGCAGGCCTCCCGGCGCGCAGCCGCGCTCGTGATGCGCTCGGCCTGGAAGGGCCCAACCCGCGGCCGCGTGGCTCGGGTGCGTCGCGCGCTCGGCCAAGTGCTCCCGCAAGCCGGGCAGCGGTTCGAGGAGGCGCTCGCGCTGGCACCCGCGTCCGGCCGAGCGCGTCGCGCCGTGGTGCAACGCGCTGCGCAGGTCGCGCTCGCGAACGCGCTGCTCGACCACTACATGGCGCTCGGGCGCCGCGTCTGGGAGTCGCGCTCCGATCCGCGGGTCATCAACCCGCTCGAGCAGGCCGGCCTCGCCGGCGAGGACGAAGACATCGATCAGGCCGGCAAGGTCATGAAGGATGTCGCGTGCCACCCGGCAACAGTAGGTGTCGTGAGCGGGATCGTCGGCGCCTTCACCTACGGGATCGGAGGAGCCGTCGTCGGCACCGGCGGGACGATCGCCCAGCAGCAGGCCTGCGGGCAGCCGGGCCCAGAGGCCGCCGCACAGCCGACACCGCCCCCGGCGCCTGCGCCTACCCCCGCTCCGGGGGCTTCGATCGCGCGATGGGCGGTTCCTCTGGGGATCGGCGCGGGCGTGCTGCTGATCGGTGGCCTTATCATCTGGGGGGCGGCGCAGTGACCCGTCCCGGAATCATCGCGCTCAAGAGGTAGCTCAACCATGTACAACGTACCGCGACCCATTTTGACCGCGCACGCGCTCGAGCACGCCGCTTTGCGCCGGTCCGGGCTGGGCACCGTGCCCTCGTCGTTCGGCAAGGCGAGCCAAGACCTCGTGCTGCGCGCCGGCAACGTCTGGGCGACTCGCATGATGCGCTGGGCTCAGCGCTACCCCCAGGACGAGCGTGCCGCACGGCTGAAGGAGGCGCTCGATCGCATCTCGCCCGGCCTCGGCGCGAAGGTGCAGCGGATCGGTGCTCGGATCCGTCGCCGTGGGGAGGCTCCGAATCAGGCGCTGCACCGCGCGCTTCAGTTCGCGTTCGCGGACACGTTCGTGGACAGCGTGCTCGAGCTCGGGCGCGACTCGATGGCGGGCCGGCGCCCCGACCCGCGCAACATGCTCGTCGCGCTCCAGGGCGACAGCGGCGACGGGCTCGGGGCCACCAACAGCACCGACCGCACGCCCGAGCAGATCACCGGCGACATCATCGGGGGCGTCGTGTGCTCGGACGGTGTCGCCTCGCTCGTCGGCCATGCCGCCGGCGTCAATGACACCGGCAAGTCGTCCGGCGACCGGCAGCTCGCCGCAGGCCTGACGGAGCTCGGCTTTATCATCGGCCGCAGCGTCAGCGGCGCGGTGGGTCATCCGTGCCCGCCCGGCTCAACGCCGGTGCCGACGCCGCAGGCGCCCCCGGTGGCGCCCGAGCCGGCCACGCCCCCGTGGCTGATCCCCGTCGCGATCGGCGGGACGCTGCTCGTCGGCGCGGTCGTGCTGGTCGTCGCGCTCAAGTAGGGCCTGGGCTACTCTCGCCGAGTAGACGAAGGAGACACGAATGGATGGCATCGGAAACTGGGAAGACGCACTCGACGGCGACGTCGCCGACGAGCTTCCCTCGCTCGAGTGGGACGAGATGTCCGCCGGGCCGTCGCTCCCCGGGCTCGAGGACACGAGCCTGCTCGACGAGGAGCCGGCCGCCGCGGACTTGACCGTCACCGAGTGGGGCGCGCTCCCCTGGGGACCGGGCAGCGGCGAGGGTTACCAGCCCTGGGCCCAGATGCAGACCGACTCGCCCCCGATGGGCGACGTCGAGGTCGAGCTCGATCAACCGCAGTACGCCGCGCAAAACGCGCATCCCGACGTCGATCCCAACACGATCTACGATCGGGACAGCTACGAGCCCGGCTTCGATGAGCGGCAGACCTACGGCGCCGGCATCTTCGACCTGCCCGATCAGGGCGCGACCTTCCGGCAGAACGACGGGATGTTCTCGCACAACTACGCGCTGCCCTCCTACATCGCGCGCGAGCCGGAGATGGACGTCTTCGAGACCGAGGCGCTCGACGTGAACACCGGGCTGCCCCGCGTGGCGCAGGTGAACGCGAGCGGCGTGCAGCTCATGCGCAGCGATCCCGATCGTGCGTGGTCGCCCTTCGCACCTCCGCCCTACGGCACCTCGAGCCCGCAGAACACCCAGCCGTACGTGAACCCGACGCTGCACAACTACGGCAACGCGATCCCCGCCTTCGGTGCCGAGGGCGCCCGTGCGCTGCTCAACCTCGCTGCACAGCGCTGCCCCAACGACCCCAACCAGCGCGGCTACTACATCTGCCAGATGATCGACGAGATGATCCCGCAGATGAGCCCGCGCGCGCTGATGGCCGTCGCGAAGCTCCAGGAAAGCGGATACCCCGGCAACCCCGTGGAGCTCGTCGTCGGGCACGTGCTCATGAAGGTCTGCGTCTGCGATCTGAGCGACAAGATCAAGGCCGGCGACCGCAGCGGTCGGATGCCGCGGCTCGACAAGCTGCAGCGACAGGGCGCGTTCACGCCCGAGCTCGCGCAGTGCGCGCGCCGTCACCTCGGCCCGCTCGTCAACGATCCGCGCAAGGCGTCGGCCGCGATCAAGGAGTTCCACGGGAGCAAAGCCGGCCGCACGACGGCCGGCATGCTCGGTGACGTGCCGGAGGGCGACGCGGAAACGGCTCCGGCAGCCACCTCCGGCGCGCCCAACTGGCTCGTCTACGGCCTCGGCGCGCTCGTCGTCGGAGGCGCGGCCTACTTCGGCTACGACTGGTGGCAGAAGCAGCAGAAGAAGAAGAGGAAGTCCGCCCGGAGCTGAGGAGGAGGAGCGTGCGCTACGACCCCAATGACGTCGTCGAGCTCGACGACGACCCCTACGCCCAGGCGGCCAGCTACGCCGCCGGTGCGCCGGTCGGCCGTGCGCCGGGCGGGGTCGCCTACCCTCTCTACGGGGTGGGGCAGGCGCCGAACGGCCAGGCGCCGGTGCTCGCGCCGCAGCAGAACCTGCTGCAGCGCCTGAAGTGGCCCTTCGTGGGGTTCTTGCTCGGCGCCGGCCTGGTCGGCGGAGCGTGGTTCTACTACGGCCACTGGAAGCCGCTGCAGGCGAAGGCCAACCGCCGGAAGAAGGCCGCCTGATGAACATCCCCGGCTACAACCCCTCGCACGTGCTCAACCCGTACGTCTTCGCCGACTACGGACAGCCGCAGCGACGGCGGTCGTGGATCTCCCCGGTCGTCATGCAGACGGCGCCCCCCTCGATCCGCGATCCCTACCTCGACGCGGTGGTCGAAGCGCTCGAGGGAGAGGCGCCGACCGGCGGCGGTGCGTACGTCGGCGGCCACCTCGCACCGGGCTCGCAGATGCTCGGCAGCTACAACGACCGCTCGCAGCGGCCGGGGCTGCGCCGGGGAGCCTCGCTCGTCGCGACGATCAGCTCGATCGGCATCGACGACACCCAGGCGCGAAGCGCCCTCGAAGTCGTCTCGGATCGGCTGCGGCGCTCGCCCCTCGTGGCGCTGCAACAGATCGAATGGGGCAGCGGCAATGCGGTCAACTACCTGTTCGCGCGCATCCAGGTACGCATGAGCGGGACGGACGCCAAGGCAATCGAGAACGAGCTCGTCGAAGCGCTGCAGTCGGCCAACACCCGCCTCGGCGGCGGTGCGCTCCAGCTCGCAGCGGTTGGACAGGCCGCGCCCGACGCGCTGCTCGGGCAGTCGGACCAGGAGTTCGGCAACCAGCTCGTGCAGGCGCTCTTCAGCGAGCGCCCCGAGAGCCTCGTCATCCAGCCGCCCGTGCGGCGTCTCGAGTGGTGGGAACGCACCTACCTCGGGGTGCCCATCTGGGCGCTCGTGGGGCTCGGCGTGTTCGCGATGGGAACGGCCGGGTGGGCGTATCAGCGCCGGCCGCGCCGCCGGCCGCGCCGGAGGCGGCGGCGATGAGCTACAAGGCCCTCGGACAGGCGACCTTGGCTCCCCTCGTCGCGAGCGGCGTGGCGTTGCAGGTACCCAAGCCCAAGACGGTCACCACCCCGTCGGCGCCACCCGTGGAGGGTCAGGTCGTCGCGCAACTCCCCAAGGGGGTGGTTGCCGCGGGAACGCGCGTCCCGCCCTCGCCGACGCTGGTCGAGGCTGCTCGCGCGAAGGTCGAGCAGGGCGCGGCGCGCCTGCGGGAAGTCGCCCGCCCCTTCGCGCGCCCTGCCTACTGCCGCGACTTCGCGCAGACGCGCTACAAGCGGGCCGCTGCCGTCGCTCCCGCGGGCAGCGTGATCGTGCTCACCGGGCAGCTCCACGACATCCCGGACGCGGCCGCCGGCAAGCGGTGGGCGGATGCCGCGCTCGCCAACGCCCTCTACCTCGTCGGCAGCCGGCGCGGCTACCTCCGCGCAGCGCAGCCGTGGAAGGTGGGCACGCGCAGCGAGCCGCGGCTGATGCCGTTCGACGCCGGCTTCGAAATGAGCCAGGACGGCCGCTTCAAGATCGGCTGGGTCGCCGTCTACGTCGCCGCCGACGTGAACACGGAGGAGATCCGCGGGCTGCTCCAGCGCATGGGGATCCTCGCCTCGCAGAGGGTCCTCGGCCGCAGCGTGCCTTGGCTCGCGTTCCCGTACGTGCTCGAGCCCGGCCCCGAGTTCGTCCGCGAGCTGTCGACCGCGTCAACGCTGCGTCAGGGCGGCTACCTGGGGCCGGGCCAGTCGCTGCCCCCCGGGTCGCTGCCCGCGTGGCTTCCTCCGCAAGATGTGCCGACCAAGAAGGGCGTCCAGCAGGTCGCCGACGGCACGCGAGCCTTCGATCCGGCCGAGGAAACACGCTACGCGATCACGTGGCGGCCCACCGGCCTGCTCAAGCAGCGCCCGTTCTGGCTGCTCGCCCACCTGCAGCGGCGCGTGCGCGACAGCGACTGGATTTCGTGGGACGGCTCGTTCGCCGAAACCGACCCCAGCGGCAACCGCTACGTCGGCGTCATCGTCTCGGTCGCCCCGGCCAGGGTCGGGAGCCGCACCACGGCGCAGCTCATCAACCAGCTCAACTCCTGGGCCCGCGAGCTCAACAACAAGAGCGGCCAGGAGCTGCGCGGCATGGCAGCCGAGGCCGTCCAGCGCGTGCACGAGACCCACAACGTGCGCATGCCAGCGGCACACATCCGCGCCGATCACCGGACCTGGGGCCTGATCAGCGGCGAGCGCGTGCCGTCCGGCTCGAGCTGCGCCAACTTCACGCCGCTGCGCCTGCATAGCGCGCCCAACCCGTCCGTGCGCGCGGACGCGTGCGGCGTGCCCAAGCAGTGGCAGAACCTGCAGCGCGACGACTCGGGTGTCTGGCGCGACGCCGCGTGGGGCTACATGTCCATGGTCAACCGCCAGGCCGTTCCCACTGGTCCGCGCGGCACGATGGCCGACATGCAGCACCTCCGGTTCAGCCCCGGGGGTCAGCTCGCGATCGCCCTCGAGGAGCTGCCCGCCGCGATGCGCGTGCCCTCCAACGACAACCTGGCAAACGTCGCGCTGCGCGCCGAGGGCGCCGTCTCCGACTTCGCGCCCCCGAATACAATCGCTTCGCGAACAGCTTCTCGCACATTTTCGCCGGCGGCTATGCGGCCGGGTACTACAGTTACAAGTGGGCTGAAGTCCTTGCGGCCGATTCGTTCGCAGCATTTCAGGAAGCCGGTCATTTCGATCGCGACACGGCGCAGCGCTTTCGCACCTCGATCCTCGCTGTCGGCGGCAGCCGCGATGCAATCGATGCGTTCGTTGCATTCAGAGGACGCGCGCCGAGACTCGAACCGTTACTCGTTCAATCAGGCATCCTGCC
>JANQEJ010000152.1 GCA_028278425.1 Planctomycetota bacterium
CCCGGTCGACACGGTCCCCTTCGGCTCGGTCTGGGGCGGCGCGTCGGCCGGCGGCTCCGGCATCGGACGCGAGCCGAGCTCGAACGTCCGCGCCTCCAGAAGGTCGAGCTCGACCTGAAGGAGGTTGACCTCGTTGCGCAGCGTCTCGAGCCGCGCGTCGCGCGCGGGTCCGTCGAGCATCGCGGGGTCGGTGATGCTCCGGACGCGTTCGACCGCGCCCGGCTCGTCGGCCGCGGCCTGCTCCTCGACCTTGCGCAGCACCTCGATCGCGCGCCCGGTGCGGGTCAGCGCGTCCTGCAGCGAGCCGAGGTCGTCTTCGCCGAGCGTGACGGCCGGCACGACGAGGAGCGCGGCGACGCCGGTGGTGACGAGCGGTTGGAACTTCAGCATGGCTAATACACCCCCCGATAGGCGTCGGCGGCGCGGTCGTAGAGCTCCTCGTCCTCGAGCATGTCGGCGGCGGTGACGTCCAGGCTCGCGCGGGCCTCGAGCCGGTCGTCGCCGGCGTAGCGGGTGCGGACCTCGCGCAGGTGCCCGAGCGCGGCCTCTAGACCGTCGCGATCCCGCAGGCACTTGGCCCACGCGATGGCGAGCCGCAGGCGCAGTTCTTCGTCGAGCGCACCGGCGCCCGGGAGCAGGCCCTCGACCAGGCGCGTCGCGTCGCCGGCGTCGCCCTCCTCGAGCGCCGTCTCCGCCTGTGCGATCCGCTCGCGCGCGCTCACGCCCTCTTCCGGCGTGGGTTCGGTGGCGAAGCCGAGCCGCTCGTAAGCCTCGTCGCGGTAGCGCATCATGCGCGCGCCGAGCCCGTAGCCCTCCGCCTGCCTGCAGACGAAGAGCGCGCCGACCTCGTCGCCCGCCTCGAGCGCGAGCTTGGCCGCGTGCTCGAGCGCGTTGCCGCGCTGCGGATCGCCGATCTCCGAGGCGTAGAGCAGCCACGCGCGCCCGGCGTCGCCGGGATGTCCAGCGCCCTGCAACGCCAGCGCGCGCACGCGCAACGCCTCGGTCCGGTCGGCGCCGGTGAGCCCCGGCTCGGCCACCTCGAGCGCGCGCAACGCCTCGAGGTGACGCTCCAACCCGACCAGGGCGAGCGCACGGACCAGCTCGCGTTTGTCGCGGTCCGGCCCGCGGTGGACCGGATGCGTCTTGTCGAGCGAGACCAGGATGTAGTACGCGCCCTGCGGATCGCCGAGCTCGACGGTGCAGCGGGCGAGCTCGCGCCGCGCGCGCTCGGTGAACTCCTCCGCCAGCTCAAGGTTGGCGAGCGTGCGGTACTGCCCGGCCGCGTCCGCCCAGCGTCCGAGCGAGGAGAGCAGGACTCCCGAGCGCATGTAGGCCTCGGGCACCGACGGCGAGTTGGGATAGGCCTCGATCAACGACTGGTAGTGATCGAGCGCCGCGCCGGGGAACCCGCGCAGCTCGGCGACCTTGCCCTGATCGAGCCGGGCCCCCGGCGCGAGCGGGTGGTTCGGGTGGCGCGTGACCGCCTTGACGTACGACGCGCTCGCGAGGTCGAGCAGGGCGTGCGCGTCCAGCTCGCTGGTGTCGTGCGATACGACCGTGATCGTCCCCCGGCGGAGCTGGTAGGTCATGCCGACGCTGCCCAGCACGTACTCGAGCGCGCGGTCCAGCGGGCGGTCGACGAGCTCGGCGGTGACGAGGGTGGGCCGGCGCGCGAGGTCGAGGCCCTCGACGTCGTAGCCGATCTCCGCCGCGAGCTTCTCGAGCAGCCGGTCGAGCGGAGCGCTCTCGCAGCGGATCGAGCAGCGGATCTCGTCCTGATCGATCGTCGCCTCGACGCGGATGTCGGGCGCGGTGCCCAACTGCGGCGGCGCCGGGAACGCGGTCGCGAGCGCGAGGAGCAAGACGGCTGCGGCCTTCACGGGCTCGCCTCCCTCGCCACGGCCTCGGCGTGGTACGACTTCGCCAAGAGGTACGCGGCGCGCGACTCCACGTCGTGGCGCGACTCCGGCGGCATCCGGTCGACGACGGCGAGCAGCGCGTAGACGCGCTCGCGCGCCTTGGCGAAGTTGCCGGTCTCGATGTCCGCCAGCGCCCGGTCGAAGGTGGCGTGGTTCTCGGGCTCCGGAGGAACCACCGGCATGAAGGAGCTCGTCACCGCCTGCGCCTGCTCCTCGACGCCCAGCCGGATGTCCGCGGCGGTCTCGGACATCTCGCGCGCCGCCTCGTTCAGGTCGTCGCGCATGTCGCTGGAGTTCTTGAACGTGTAGAGGGCGATCACGGCGTTGAGCAGCGTCATGGCGATCACCACCATCACGACCCCCTTGCCGATCACACCGGGGACGAGCGGGCCCGAAGCGCGTCCGCCGGCGAGCGGAGCACCGGAGGCCGGCGCGCCGTACATCCGGTCCAGCGGATCCGGGGAGCCGGGCTGAGGCGGCGCGAACGCGGACGGCGCGGGGAATGCGGGCGGCGCCGCGGGCGCGGGGGTCGGGCACGCCGCCGCGGCGGGCTGCGGCGGGGGAGCCTCCGCTCCGATCTCCTCGGGAGCGCCTTGCTCGCCGTCGCCGTCGTCCTCGGTGTCCATGTCCTGGAACGCGGCGAAGATCTCCTCGAGGTCGAGGTCGTCCTCGGCGTGCTCGGCGACGTCCGGCGCGATCTCGTCGAAGTTGAAGAGATCCTCGTCGAGGTCGAAGTCCGCGCCGAGGTCGGATTGTTGAGGGGTCTCCGCCAAGGTACCTAGCTCCGCTGCCCCTCCTCGGTTCGGATCGAGACGCCCTGGAGAAGGCGGCCGACCACGGCGACGAGGCGCGCCGGAACGCGCACCTCGGCTTCGTCTTCGACCAGGGCATCGATCAGTCGCTTGCAGGTCTCCGGGTCGAGGTAGTCGAGCTCCTCGAGCTCCAGCTCGTCCTCCTCGCCGAAGCGGACCGGCAGGAGCCGGAAGTCGAGCGTGATGCTCGAGCCCGTTCGTCCGGAGCGGACGGTGAGATCCTCCGCGAGGGCCTTCGCCCGCGCGAAGCCGGTCCGCGGGCCGTCGAGCCCGTCCGCCGGCAGCGCCGGCATCAGCGTGTCGAGTGGGTGGAACCCGCGCCCGTCGTCGCACACGCGCACCCGGACGGACGCCTCCGTGACGTCGGCCTCGACGCGGAACGTTCCTCCCTCGGGCCCGTAGGCGTGCCGGCAGGCGTTGTCGGCGATCTCGCAGGCGGCGCTCGCGATGCGCGCGCGCGTGGACGGCTCCACGCCCTCCGCCAGGAGGAAGGCCGCGAGCTCCCGCGAGGCGGTCGCCGCGCTGCCGGCGCGCGCGTCGTAGCTCCGCTCGAACGTCGCCGCGCCGGTCACCGCTCCGCCTCCGGTTCGTTCGGAACGCGCACGACAGCGATCGCTTGTCCGCGCGGCGTTCGCGAGAGGTCCAGCGTCCCGCCCAGGAGCTCCACGTCGCGTTTCGCCAGCGCGAGGCCGAGGCCGATGTGCTCGGGCTTGTCCGTCTGGAAGGGCGCCTGCGCCCAGTCCCAGTCGAACTCCTCGCCCGGGTCGCGGTTGAGCGTGACGAAGACGGTCGAGTCGCCTTCCTTGCGGACGTTGATCAGGACCCAGCTCGACCCGGCCTCGACGGCGTTCTCGATCAGGCGCAGAAGGGACTTCGCGAGCAGCGGGCCGTCCACGTTGAGCGTGTGCTGTCGCTCGACGCGCGCCACCAGCACGCGCCGTCGTTGTTCCTGCGGGAGGCTGTGGCGCGCGCTGTACACGATCTCCTCGGCCGTGCAGCGCAGCGGCATCGGCGTCGGCATGTTGCTGAACTCGGCGAGCTCCCGAACCGTCCGCCCGACCTTCGAGACCTCGCGCAGCGCGCCGGCCACCGTCGACGTGCGCGGGTCGTGCTCGTCGAGCTCGTTCGCCAGCGACTCGAGCGACGCGCGCAGCGCGGCTAGGGGAAGGTTGAGGCCATCGATCATGGCTTGGCCGAGCGCCGAGTACTCGGCGGCCTTCGATGCCTCACGCGGAGCTATTTGCATGGGCGTGCGGGAAAGGCGTTCCGTTGTCCTGTCTCGTGGCGCGGATTCCGTGCCAAGCGCACTTTCGACCGAATTCAGGAATCCCTTGATGATCGCGGGCGCCCTTGCGGCCTTTTTTTCCACCGCGGCGGCGGCAGCTCTTTCCCGCCGGGAAGAGCGTCGCGCTACCGGCCGATCAACCCGTACGCGCGGATCTTGTTGTAGAGCGTCGTGCGGTTGATCCCGAGGGTGCGCGCGGCCAGGCTGCGGTTGCCGGCCGACTCCTCCAGGACGCGGCGGATCAGGCTCTCTTCGACGGCTCGGAGGGAACGGTCGCCGAGCGGCAGAACGTCGCCCTCGACGGCCTGGGCGACCGCGAGCCCCAGGTCGGCGGAGCGGATCGGTCCGTCCGTCGCGCGCAGGATCGCGCCCTCGACGACGTGCCGCAGCTCGCGCACGTTGCCCGGCCAGTCGTGGGTCGTCAGGGCCTCGAGCGCGCACTCCGTGAAGCCGGGCGAACGGCCGCCCTGCTCCGCCGCGCAGCGCTCGGCGAAGAGCCGCGCGAGGCGCGGCACGTCGGCGCCGCGCTCGCGGAGCGGCGGAACGCGGAGGGCGAGGACGTTCAATCGGTAGAAGAGATCCTCCCTCAGGCGGCCGCCCTGCACCTCGAGCTCGAGGTCGCGGCGCGTGGTGGCCACGATCCGCGCGTCGACGGTCGGGGTCTGCAGCTCGCCGAGAAGGGCTTCCTGGGCGTCGGCGCCGAGATCGGCCACCTCGCAGATGCGAAGCGTTCCTCCCTCGGCCGCCGCCAGGCGCCCGCCGGCGCCGAAGACGTCCGCGACGAAGTCCGGCCGGCCGCTGTCGGCCGCCCGGATCGCGACGAACGGCCCGCGCGCGCGCGCGGAGCGCTCGTGGATCGCGCGGGCGACCGCCTGCTTGCCGACTCCGCGCTCGCCCTTCACCAGGACGGTGGTCCGCGGCGTTCCGGCGACGCGCGCGATCGCTTCGCGGCAGCGCGCGACCGCCGTGGACTCGCCGACCAGAAAGCCCTCCAGCGCGTGGGCGGCACCGGGGGCAACCGGGACGCGGACTTCCATGGCGTCCTGTATCGGCGGACCGGGGAAATTCCTTCTGGCCCTCTCCCGTGGTTTTTCCCACCAGCGGCAGAAAACCCCTTCAGCCGCTCATGCGGGCCCCCGCGGGGCCGAGAACAGCCTCGGTGGCGCGGGAAACCGATTCCCGAGCCGCCTCAGCGACAACCCTGGAAACCTTACCGAGGAACCACAATGGGCCTCCGAGTCAACACCAACATCATCTCGATGACTGCCCAGCGGCAGTTGAACACCGTAACGGGCCGGCTGGCCGGCAACTTCCGGCGCCTGGCTTCCGGTCTTCGGGTCGCCAGCGGCGCCGACGATCCCGCGGGTCTCGGCATTTCCGAGCGGATGCGCGCCACGATCCGCTCGCTCGAACAGGCGGGCCGCAACGGCCAGGACGGCATCGGCCTGGTACAGACCGCCGAGGGCGCGCTCAACGAGGTGAACTCCAACCTGGTGCGCATGCGCGAGCTTGCGATCCAAGCCGCCAACGGCACGCTGAACTCCGGCGACCGCGTCGCCCTGAACCTCGAGTTCCAGGGGCTGATCAGCGAGATCGACCGCATCGCGGACACGACGGACTTCAACGGCATCAGCCTGCTGAACGACACCTCTGGGACGGCCTCGGTCGACCTGCAGATCGGGACCGAGGCCGGTGAGGTCATCACCGTCAGCCTGCTGGACACGACGGACGCGGGCCTCGGCCTGACCGTCGCCAACTTCGACCTCTCGAGCGTGACGAACGCGTCCGGCGCACTGGACGTGATCGACACGGCGATCGACTCCGTCACCGCCGCGCGCGGCGGGCTCGGAGCGAGCCAGAACCGGATCGAAAGCACGATCCGGAGCACGCAGGTCGCGAAAGAGAACCTCTCGGCGGCCGAGAGTCGCATTCGCGACATCGACGTCGCCGCCGAGACGGCGGACCTGACACGCAACTCGATCCTGCAACAGGCGGCGGTCTCCGTGCTCGCGCAGGCCAACCTGCAGCCGCAGATCGCGCTCTCGCTGTTGCAAGGATAAGGCGAGACAAGGCCTCCAGGGCCGATCGCTGAAGGGGGAGGTCGTCCTCCAGGGCGGTCTCCCCCAACTCAGCGGCTCTGGAACGCTCTCTGACAATCAGGTGAACGAAGGATCGGCGCACGGCTTCGCGCCGAGGCTCTTCAAGAGGTGATTCGAGCAGGTATCGCACACTCCCGTCCTTCGAGGGGCGGGAGCACCCGCGACCTCCGAACGTCCGCGTCCACGGGAAAAACGGCGCGGTCGACCTCGGAGAACGCACTCGGTCGCCCCCTCGGGGGCTCCGGGTTCATCCGTACCTGAACCTGAATCCAATCCAAAGGAAAGCACCACAATGGGACTTCGAGTCAACACCAACCTGTTCTCGATGACGGCTGCGAGGAACCTCTCGAACGTGTCAGAGCGTTTGGGCGGGAACTTCGCGCGGCTGTCTTCGGGCCTGCGAATCGCCTCCGCAGCGGATGACGCCGCCGGCCTCGGGATCTCCGAGCGCATGCGCGCGCAGATCCGCTCGCTGGCGGCCGCCGGCCGGAACACCCAGGACGGCATCAGCCTCGTTCAGACCGCCGAGGGCGCCCTCAACGAGGTCAACGCCAACCTGACGCGCATGCGTGAGCTCGCCATCCAGGCGTCGAACGGCACGCTCAACACGGGCGACCGGACGGCTCTTGACGAAGAGTTCCAGGAGCTGATCACCGAGATCGACCGGATCGCAGATCAGACCGACTTCAACGGCATCGAGCTCCTCGACGGCTCCACCACGAGCCTCGACATCCAGGTCGGTACCGAGGACGGCGAGACGATCACGATCACGCTCGACGACATGAACGTCGCGGTCCTCGGTCTCACCGACGATCTGACCACGACGTCGAACGCCTCGGCGGCCCTCTCGAACATCGACACGGCGATCGATTCGGTGACCTCCTTCCGGAGCGAGCTGGGTGCCTTCCAGAACCGTCTCCAGAGCACGGTGCGTTCCATCGCGACGGCCTCGGAAAACCTTTCCGCCGCCGAGAGCCGGATTCGGGACGTGGACGTCGCCTTCGAGACCGCCGACCTCACGCGGAACACGATTCTGCAGCAGGCCGCCGTTTCGGTGCTCGCTCAGGCCAACGTGCAGCCGCAGCTCGCGCTCAGCCTCCTGGGCTAGTCCCCAAAGTTGACGCCACGGAAAGGGGCCCCGTCGCGACGGGGCCCCTCTTCCCGATTCGGAGCTAACACGGCTCCACGGTCCGGCCGATAACGCGGCTGGAGACCGACAGCAACAGAGGAACAGCCATGGGGTTCGGACCGATTCAATTTGGTGGACTGGGCAGCGGCCTGGACACCTCCGCCATCATCAACGCGCTGCTGGCGGTCGAGGCGCAGCCGCTTCAGCTTCTCAACGCCCAGAAGGCGACGAACGAGAGCAAGGTCTCGCTCTTGGGGACGCTCGAGGGTCTGGTGGGAGACCTCGAGGACGCCGCGGAGAAGCTCTCGACCGAGGGAGGCTTCTTCGCGTACGCGCTCACCGGCGACGAGAGCGTCGCCACCTTCAGCTTCACCGGCGCCGAGGCGGCCGAGGGACCGCACACGCTGCAGGTCAACTCGCTGGCCACGGTCGACCGCTACGCGTTCGATCCGGCGACGACCGTTACCGACCCGACCGTCGACATCGGCGGCGGGACCGTCCACTTCACCTACGACGGGACGACCTACGACGTCGTCATCGGCACGAACCCGGGAGAGTCGTCCCTGAATCAGATCGCGGCCGACATCAACACCGCCGCCGACGGCGCGGTCAGCGCTTCGGTGATCAACGTCGGAACGGAATCGTCGCCCGACTACCAGCTCGTGCTGGCCGGCGAGGACACCGGCGCGGACTTCGCGATTGGCGAGCTCGACCAGACGACGATCGCCGCGCTCGGGACTCCCCAGCAGTTGACCGCGGCGAGCAACGCCGAGGTCGTGGTCGACGGGCTGACCGTCCAGCGCTCGGACAACGTCTTCAGCGACGTCGTTCCCGGCGTGTCCTTCACGGTGCTCTCGACGACCACAGGCGAGACCTCCTTCTCCGTGGAGACCGACATCCAGGGCGTGAAGGACAACGTCCAGGAGTTCATCGACGCCTACAACGCGGTCGTCACGTTCATCGACGCCCAGAGCCAGTTCAGCGAGGAAGACGGCGCGAGCAGCGACCTGTTCGGCGACAGCGCGCTCAGCACCGTGCGGAGCACGATCAACAGCGCGCTCTTCAACGTCGATCTCGCCACGGTGCAGGCCGACACGGAGGGCTACTCCACGCTCGGGCTCGTGGGCATCGACCTTCAGAGCGACGGGACGCTGCTCCTCGACGAGGCGACGTTCGACGCCAAGCTCGCCGACGACATCGACGCGCTGGCGAACCTCTTCACCGACGAGACGAACGGCCTCGCGGTCAAGCTCGACGAAGCGATCGAGCTGATGGTCGACGACCAGACCAACGAGCTCGGCGACGAGATCCCCGGCCTCTTCGAGCGCCGGACGGACACGCTGAACGCGATCATCGACGACATCGACGACCAGATCGAAGACTTGAACGACCGCCTCGAGCAGCTCGAAATCACGCTCGTGCAGAAGTTCAGCGCGCTCGAGGAGCTCATGGCCGGGCTCAACGCCCAGTCGCAGTTCCTCGCACAGAACCTCCCCAACCCCTCGCAGTCTTAGAGCATGAACCTGGAGTCAGCCGCCAGCGCCTACCGCAACGTCGCCTTCGACAGCGCGCCGCCCATCAAGATCGTGCGCATGATGTACCAGGGCGCCCTGCGCTTCCTGGACGAGGCCGAGGACATCGATCCGGGCGCGGACCCGAACGCCTTCCGCGACCGGCTCAACCGCGCCGAGGCGATCGTCGTCGAGCTGCGCGTCAGCCTGGACCCGCGGCACGCGCCCGAAGTCGCCGGCGAGCTGTCGCGGCTCTATCGCTTCGTCGAGGACGAGCTCTTCGCCGCGCGGGACGACCTGGACGCGGCGCCGATCGCGGGGGCGCGCCGGGTGCTCGAAACGCTCTTCTCCGCCTGGAACGAGATCGAGGTCGAGAGCCAGCCGCAGCAGGGCTGATCCCATGGAAGGCTTTCAGTCCTTGCGCGAGCTGCGCGAACGGCTCCAGACGCTTCTGACCCAGCTCGAAGCGCCGGACCCGGCGGGCGCGAATCCCTGGCGCGCGACCTGGGACGACTGCCAGGCGCTCTTCGAACGCTACCGCCACAGCGGCTTCGACCCGGGCGGCTTCGACCCCTCCGAGCGCGACGACTACCTGCGCACGCTCGAGGACACGGTCCGCCTGAACGCCGTGGTGGCGAACCTGGTGGCCCGCCAGAGCGACGCGATCGCGGACGGAATGAGCCGGGTCGCCGACGCGCGCAAGCGGCTCCGCGCCACCACCGAAGCGCGCCATCGCCCGGCCGCGGGCGGCGCCTGCGACGTCCGGGGCTGAGCGCCCGCGTGGCGCGCGGGTTACACCCGAAACGGCCCGCTCCGGATAGGCTTCTTCCGCCTTGATGGACCTGGCCTTCAACCTCTTGATGCTCGGCGTCGACGCGGCGGCGCTCTACCTCGTGCGACGCCGGCGCGGCCCGAGCGGCGTTCTGGCGGGCGCGGTTCTCGCCGTCACCTCCTGCGCGGTCCTCGCGGTCGCCTTCGCGGTGATCTTCCAGCGCCATCCGGTCTTCGCGACGATGCGCTTCTGCGCGTGGGGGACGTTCCTCCACGGGTTCATTCTCCTGGCCGGCGGCGCGGCGATCCTGCGACGGGAGAGCCGCTCGTGGACCATCGCGCTCGGCGCGTGCGCGGCGGGAGTGGTGGCGATCGCGTGCGACGCGTTCCTCGTCGAGCCGAAGGCGCTCGAGCTCACGCGGTACGAGATCGCGACGCCCAAGCTCTCGAAGCCCGTGCGCATCGGCGTCCTCGCGGACCTGCAGACCGACGACGTGGGGGATTACGAGCGCGAAGCGCTCGAGCGGCTCCTCGCGGAGAAGCCGGACCTCATCCTGCTGCCGGGCGACTACGTCCACGAGCTCGACGACCGCGAGCGCGAGCTCGAGTGGGAGCGGCTGAACGCGCTCTTCCACGAGGTCGGCTTCTCCGCCCCGCTCGGGATCTACGCGGTGCCGGGCAACGTCGACGAGCCCGGTTGGGCGCGGGCCTTCGACGGGCTCGACGTCGAGCTCTTCCCGGTGAGCCGCTCGGTCGACCGCGACGAGCTCCGCGTCACGGGCCTCTCGTTCAGCGACGGCGCGTACACCGAGCTCGGCGTGAAGGGCACGGATCGCTTCCATATCGTGGTGAGCCACATGCCGGACTTCGCGCTCGGCGAGATCCACGCGGACCTGCTCGTCGCCGGCCACACGCACGGCGGCCAGGTCGCGTTTCCGCTCCTCGGGCCGCCGATCACGCTCTCCGCGGTCCCGCGCGGCTGGGCGAGCGGGCTCACGAGGCTCGACGGGGACCGGACGCTCGTCGTGTCGCGCGGCGTCGGCATGGAACGCGGCGACGCGCCGCGGCTGCGGTTTCTCTGCCGTCCGGAGCTCGTCGTGATCGACCTCGTGCCGGCCGTCGGGACGCGTTAGCTGCTCGCCGTTGCCCGCGGGGTCAGGGAGGGGCTCTCTCGGGCTCGACGCGAGATTGGGACCGCGCGATCCTATTCAAGCACAGGCATTCGTTACTTGACGCTGTGGGAGAGCTAGTCCTGCTTCCGGGCGTACCGTCATGATCTCGCGAGCCGTGATCGTTTGGGTTGGGGGTGTGGGGCTGGTCGGGCTAGTAGCGGTGTACGTGCACCGATCTGGGGTCGGAGCTGGTGTTCGCGGAGGAATGCACGATGCCGGCCCGGCTCAAGCCGGGGAGTCCAAGGCGCTCGGCGCCGGCGACGCCGAATCTCGCGAGCAGCCGCTCGAGAGAGCGCGGACAAGCGCCAACATCGCTGCGGGAGGCGACCGGGCCGCGGACGAAACGGGCGCAGCAGGTACTCAACTGACCGGCGACCCCGAATGGCTTGAGAAGCTCTTCTCGAAGGAGAGCGCGTATGGGCTGATCGGCCGAGGTTTCTTCGAGAGTCCGCGGCGTGACGACGGCCCACTTCCGACCAAAGAGCTCTTCACGGGGACCTACGAGAGCAGATTTCGCGAAGTCGGCGGTATGACCATCGCGGGGGTGTTTGAGCATGTGCCGGAGACGGACCCGCTATGGGGGGAGTTTCCCGGTGTCGCGGCGCAGCTCTTGGCGCGAAGCAGCCACGCGACGCTTGCCGAGGTTCTAGACATTCCAACGGGCGATGAGCTAGCAGACCTGTGGTTCGACATGAGAGACCGCTACGCCAAGTCGCTCGAACCGCAGGTGATCTGCACTTTCCTTCGCAGCTACCGCTGGCAGGAGAAGGACTCACCGGACAAGAACATCCTCGACTACGCTGGCGTGGACCTCCAAAGATACGTCGACAGAGAGGCTGCTCTCCACGCCGACCCTCCCGAGTTCTGGGACCACGTACGCGACTACGGCGAAGCAGTCATCGAGAGAAGAGCTGTGTACGGCGAGCTCGCACAGCTTGGCTCTGGAGCTACGGAAGAGGACAAGGCTCGGTGGCGGCAAGCGCAAGACATAGAGGCTGAGCGAGAGCAGAGAGTCACTCTCAAATCTTGGCACGAACACGTGGAGCGTGGGCTCTTCGAAGACGTTGACGACCGCACAGGTCGTCTGTCGTTCTTGAACCGGCTTTCGGCCATCAAGCTCCAGGTTGAGTTGGGCATCTACAAGGACAAGAACGACTGACTAGATTAGTCAGGAGAGACTTATGCGGGAGGCTCTCGCGAACGACGCTCGCCAGTGACGTAACGCTCAAGCCGACGACCGGAGACGCTGAGGTCAAATGCACGCACAAGGGTTTCTCCGACGGCCGGCAGTTCCTACCCGTCCGGAGCTCGTCGTGATCGATCTCGTGCCCGCCGTCGGGACGCGCTAGGCGACGTCCGGCTCGGCCGAGATCCGGCGGAGGCGCTCGATCAGCTCGCGCAGGCCCTCGACGTCCTTGGCCTGGTCGTCGGGCTGTCCCGCTTTCGACAGGGCGTCCACCGTCTTCTGAAGGAGCTCGCGAGCCCGGTCCAGCTCGATCTGCTCCAAGTCGCGCTCGTCGTCCATGCCTCAACCTTTCGGGCGAAGGCGTCGAAACCCTGAGCACTCCGTCCGTCCCGCCGGCGGGCCGCGCCGTTGTCGGGAAACTCGACACCGGGGCTTGGCTCTCCCGCTCGGGCACCGTCGCGTCGATGGACACACGGACGCCCCTCGATCATGCCCGCCGGATTTCTCACCATCGCCCTCGGAGGAGGCGGCCCGTCCCCGCTGATGGGAACGTCGGGTCCGGACCTGACGCGGTATCTCCTGGTCTGCGGCTTCTTGATCGCGCTCATCGCCGCGCTGGGTTTCGGGTTCCGCAAGCTCCTGGCGGGCAACCTGCGGGCGCGCGCGGCGAAGCGCTCGCTCCAGACGCTCGACGTCTTGCCGCTCGGCAGCAAGCAGCGGCTCGCCGTCGTGCGCTGCTACGACCGGAGCTACCTGATCGGCGTGGGCGAGAAGGAGATCACGCTCCTCGCCGATCTCGAATACGAGCACGAGACGGTTCCGGCCGCCGAGCCCGCGCGCGAGGAGCCCGGCGCGCCCAGCGCGGTAGGACACACCGCCGGCGCGTTCCTCGACTCGCTGCAACGCGAGGAGCGGCGCACTCGCGCCGTTCCAGTGGAAGAGCCGCGCCGCGTGCGCCAGACGCTCGGCGGCGGACGGGGGATCCTGGGATGAGGCGGTTCTGGCTCGTCCTCGCCGCCGCCGGCGCGTTGCTCGCCTTCGGCGCGGCTCCGGTACACGGTTTCCAGGAACCGGTTGACGCCGTCGCCGCCCTCGGCGAGGAGCTCATCGAGACCGCCACCGGCGGTGCGGAGCTCGACGAGCTCGAGCCCGCCGGCGAAGGCCTGCGCTTCTCGACGGCCATCGAGATCGCGCTCTTGCTCACGGTGCTCTCGCTCGTGCCGGCGGCGCTGATCACGGTCACGAGCTTCACGCGCATCGTGATCGTGCTGTCGTTCGTGCGCCGGTCGCTGTCGGTCAACGAGCTGCCGCCCAACCCGGTCATCATCGGGCTCGCGCTCTTTCTGACGTCGTTCGTGATGGCGCCGGTGATGACGAGCATGTACCGGGAGGCGTACGTCCCGTATCAGGAGGAAGCGTTCAGCGGCGAGGAGGCCGTCGGCGTCGCGTGGGACGAGCTGCGCGGCTTCCTGCTCGCCAACACGCGCGAGAGCGAGCTCGCGCTCTTCGCGGACATGGCGAAGGTCGAGCCGGCGGAGGGTGAGGAGCTCGCCGCCGAGGACCTGCCGTTCCAGGTCGTCGTGCCCGCCTTCATCCTCAGCGAGCTGAAGACGGCGTTTCAGATGGGCTTCCTGCTCTTCCTGCCGTTCCTCGTCATCGACCTCGTCATCGCCAGCATCCTGATCTCGATGGGCATGTTCATGTTGCCGCCCGTCATGATCTCGACGCCGTTCAAGATCCTGCTCTTCATCCTCGTCGACGGCTGGCACCTCGTGTGCGAGTCGCTTGTGACCTCCTTCGCCATCACGTGATGTTGTTGCAGCAGGATCTCGACCTCCAGATCGCGGATCTCGCCCGCGAGCTCTTCTTCACCGCGCTCGTCCTCGCCGGGCCGGTTCTGATCGTCGGCCTCATCGTCGGCGTCGCGGTCAGCCTGTTTCAGGCGCTGACCTCGGTGCAGGAGCAGACGATGAGCCTCGTCCCCAAGATGTTCGCGGTCATCCTCGTGGTGCTGCTCCTGCTCGCGCCGGCGCTCGGCGTGCTGCGCGACTACGCGCTTTCGATCTTCGAGCGCTTGAACGCCTTCGGACTGAGCTGACGCATGCCGCCCGGATCCTTGGAGGCCTTCGGACTCTACCTGGTGCGCTCCGGCGCGATGGTGATGTCCGCCCCGCTGCTCGGCGTCGGCGCGCAGTTCAACGGGTACAAGATCGGGCTGATCCTGGCGCTCGCCGTCGTGCTCTACCTGACGACGGGAAAGCCGCTCGGCGAGGTCGAGCCGATCGCGTACGGCGCGATGGCGCTGCGCGAGACGCTGCTCGGGCTCTTCCTCGCGTTCGTGCTCCACCTCACGATGCTCGCCGTCCGCGTGGCCGGCGAGATGATCGGCCACGAGATGGGCTTCATGGTCGCGCGCCAGGTCGACCCGGCCACCGGCGTGTCGACGCCGCTCGTCACCAGCGTCTATGAGGGCTTCTTCATGCTGGCGCTGCTCGCGGTGAACGGGCACCACTGGCTCCTGCGCGCGCTCGGCGCGTCGTTCGAGCGGGCGCCCATCGGCAGCCTGAACGTCGACGACGGGCTCGCGTCGCTCGCGCAGCGGCTCTTCGCGGAGATGTTCGAGGCGGGGCTCGTCTTCGCCGCGCCGGTGATGGTGCTCCTGTTCCTGGTCTCCGCGCTGATCGGGTTGCTCGCGCGCGCGGTGCCGCAACTCAACATCCTGGAGATCGGCTTCTCGCTGCGAATCATCCTCGCGCTCTGCGCGATGTACCTCTTCGCTCCGCTCCTCGCGCCCGCGATGGAGCGGGTCTACCTGAGCTTCAGCCGCTGGCTGGAGCGCTCCGTCGTGGTGATGGGAGGCTGACGTGGCCGGCCCGAGCGATCAGGACAGAGACCAGAAGACCGAAGAGGCCACGCCACGGCGCCGCGAAGAAGCGCGCGAGAACGGACAGGTGGCGCTCTCGAACGAGGTCATCGCGGCGATGATGCTCTGCGCGGGAATGCTCTGCCTGACGTTCGGCGGTGGGTCGATCGCGAGGGCCGCCGGAGAGCTCGCGACGTCGACGCTCGTACACCTCGGCGACCTGGGGATGAGCGAGATCGACGTCGCCGACTCCGCCGAGATCGTGAAGAGCGCGATGTTCGGCGTGCTGACGCCGCTGGTCCTCGTGTTCCTGCCGGTGCTCGCCGTGGGCGCGCTCGTCGGCTACGGCCAGGTCGGTCTGCGCATCACGCCGAAGGCCGTCGCGGCCGATCCGTCGAAGCTCAACCTGATCAAGGGGCTGAAGCGGATGTTCAGCGCCAGGTCGATGATGCGGACGCTGATGGCGGCCCTGAAGGTGGCCGCGATCGGCGCGGTGATGACCGCGATCTCCTGGGCGCAGCTCGGGAACGTGATCCGCATGGGGATGACCGACGTCGGGCCGATGATGCTCGGCATCGGGCACGTCGCGCTGCGGGCGACGGCGGGCGCGCTCATCGCGATCGTCGTGCTTTCGCTGATCGACTTCTTCTTCCAGCGCTACCAGCACGAGCGCGATCTCCGCATGACCAAGCAGGAGGTCAAGGAGGAGAACCGCATCACCGAAGGCGACCCGCACGTCAAGGCGCGCATGCGCCAGATCCAGCGCGAGCTCGCCACGAGCCGGATGATGGCCGACGTCCCCAAGGCGACGGTGGTCGTGACCAACCCGACGCACTACGCGGTCGCGTTGCGCTACGAGCGCGACCACGGCGGCGACGGAGCGCGCGCCCCGCGGATCGTCGCCAAGGGCGTCGATCACGTCGCGCAGCGCATCAAGGAGGTCGCGCGCGAGAACGAGGTCGTCTGCTACGAGGACGTGCGGCTCGCCCGCGCGCTCCACGCGCAGGTCGAGATCGGCCAAGAGATTCCCGAGGGCCTCTACACCGCGGTGGCGGAGGTTCTGGCCTACGTCTACCGCCTCGAGGGGAGCCTGGCCGCCGCCTAGGGCTGAGCGATGACGTCCACACGCGAGAGCATCGAGAGGGTCGGCGGCGCGATGCAGCGCTACGCCGACTGGATCATGGGCATCGGCGTCCTCGGGCTGATGGTGACGCTGATCACGCCCGTCTCGCCGGCGGTGCTCGACGTGCTCCTGGCGTTGAGCATGACGTTCTCGTTGCTCCTCCTGCTCGTGACGATGAACGTCCGCGGGTCGTCGGAGCTCTCGACGTTCCCGACCATCCTGCTCTTTGCGACGCTCTTCCGGCTCGGTCTGAACGTGGCGAGCACGCGCCTGATCCTCACGGAGGGCGAAGCGGGCACGATCATCACGGCCTTCGGCCGCTACGTGGTCGGGGACAACCTGACCGTCGGGCTCGTCGTGTTCCTGATCCTGATCATCATCCAGTTCGTGGTGATCACGAAGGGCGCGGGTCGGATCAGCGAGGTCGCCGCGCGCTTCGTCCTCGACGCGATGCCCGGCAAGCAGATGGCGATCGACGCCGACCTGAACGCCGGGCTGATCGACTCCGACGAGGCGCGCAAGCGGCGCGCGCGGATCGCGACCGAGGCGGAGTTCTACGGGTCGATGGACGGCGCCTCGAAGTTCGTCCGCGGCGACGCGATCGCCGGCCTGATCATCACGGCGCTCAACCTGATCGGCGGCATCGCCATCGGGCTCGCGG
>JANQEJ010000156.1 GCA_028278425.1 Planctomycetota bacterium
CCCCGCCCGAGCGCTCGCCCCGCTCCCCCCGGCGCGGCCCCGTCTCGGCACCCGACTCGTCCCCCAACTCGTCCCCCAACTCGTCCCCCGACTCGTCCCCCGACTCGTCCCCCGTCCCCCGTCCCCCAATACGATGATAGTCTTCATTGGAGAGGGGTCTGTCTTTTCATCGGGAGCGGTACGCCGACGCACACCCCATGACCACGACTCACGAATCCGACACCCCCATCGAAAACCTCGACGCCGCCCAGACTTCGCAGGCGCGCATCCTCGTCGATACGCTCCTGCGCCGCGGCCGCGAGGAGTTCACCGGCGTCCTCCGCACCGTCGACGGTCCCCAGTGGTACGGCCTCCACATTCACTTCAAGGTCGGCCACATCGTCGACCTGGTGCCCGCCAACGCGCCGTCGTTCCTCGAGCGGGCGCTCATGGTGGTCGGCCGCACCCTCGGCGAGAAGGACCTGCAGCAGATCCGCACCCAGGCGCAGCAGCTCGGGCGCGACCCCGGAGAGCTCGTTCTCGAGCAGGGGCTCCTGCAACCGGAAGAGATCTCCGCCCTCGTCGTCACCGCAGTGGATGCCGAGATCGGCAACCTCCTGGTCCTCGAGGGCGTCTCCCTCGAGGGGGTGCCGCACCCCGAAGCCCACGGCCGCGCCCTCGGCGCCGCCGGCCATCTGCACCTCTCCATTCATCCGGAGCACGCGGTCATCGGCGCCGCCCGGCGGCTCGGCCTGTGGGACGCGGTGAAGGGGTTCCTCCCCTGCCTCAAGGACGTCTACTACGCGACGCCATCGACGTTCGCGCTGTTCCAGGCGGAGGCGGAGTACCCGGTGGAAGTGGCGGTCTTGAACCAGCTCGACGGCCAGCGCGATCTGATGACCGCCCTCGACCTCGTCGAGCTCGACCCGTTCCTGTGCCTCGACGCGATCCACTCCCTCAACGTCAACGGCTACGTCGAGCTCATCAATCCGGTGCAGCTCTTCCAGCTCGGCTGCGACCGCGAGGAGGCGGGCGAGACGGAGCTCGCCGCCCGTCACTTCGAGCGCGCCGAGGAGCGCGGTCTCGACGACTTCGACCTCGGCTACAAGCTCGCCGAGGCGTACCAGAAGCTCGGCCGCGACGAAGACGCCATCGAGAAGTTCCTCGCGTTCGCCGAGAAGTGCGCGGGCCAGTTCCGCATCGACGACACCATTCGCGCCTGCCGCAAGGTCATCGAGATCGACCCGTCGAACGTCGAGATCGTCGAGCGCTACCTGACGCTGTTGTCGCGCTACGCCAAGGGCGAGGACGCCGTCCGCGAAGGCGTCGACCTCGTGCGCCGGCTCGACGACGCCGGCGAGACGACCCGCGCCCGGGAAGCGCTCGCGAAGTTGCTGCCGCTCCCCGAGATCACCGAGGACGCCCTCAAGCTCTACATCGAGCTCTGTACCCGCACCGGCGACGACGGCGCGAACCACGCCCGGCGCATGCTCGCGGAGATGTTCCACGACAAGGAAGAGAACGAGCAAGCCCTCGAGGTCTACCAGGGTCTCTTCGTCGGCGGCGAGGACACACCGGAAGTCCGATCGAACCTCGCGCTCCTGCACTACCGAGCCGGCAACACCGACAAGGCGATGGACCACTTCGCCGCCGTGAAGGGCCAGCCCGGCTGGACCCCCGAGAACGCGTCGCCGGAAGCGGTGGCGTTCTACGGCAAGTTCCTCGAGCTCGACCTGCGCGACCCCGACGTCAGCGGCTGGCTCGTTTCTGAAGCGCGTTCGCGCCGGGACCGCCCGGAGATGTCGCGCCTGATGCGCATCCACCGCGACATCCTCGAGGACGTCGACCGCCTCGCCGATGCCCGCGACGTCGCCGAGAAGGTATGCAAGCTGTTCCCGAACGAGACCGCGGACGCCCGCAAGCTCGCATCTCTCGAGCGCCGCACCGGCGACGCACGCAAGTGCGCCTACGTCCTCGAAACGCTGGCGAAGCGCCTGTCGAAGCTCGATAACGAGGATCCCGCCCTCGATGAAATCCTCGACGAGATCCTGGAAGTGGCGCCGCTCTCCATCGTCGCGCGCCGCCTCAAGCTGCGCCGCACCGAGTCGACCATCGATGACCCGGCCCACTACCAGATGGTCATCGAGTCGGCGCTCCTCGAGCTCGTGCGCGGCAACACCATCAACGCTCAGCCGCTCATCTCCGAGACCGAGTCGAAGTCGCCGCTGTACCCGTTTCTCTGCTTCCTCGCCGCCCACACCACGCACCACAACGGCGACGCCGAGAAGGCGGTGGAGTGGTACCACAAGAGCGGTCGCGCCGCCGCCGACAGCGGCGACCTCGGATTGCTCGCCACGATCGTCGACGAGATCGAGAAGCTCGGCGGCGCCGAGACCGAAGACCTCGCCCACTTCCGCAAGGTCCTCACGCCGGAAGAGCAGCCGAAGCTCATCTCCGACCGCCGCGGCCCGCAAGTCATCCAGAGCACCGTCACCGGGAACACCTCGCGCCTGCGCGACATGAAGGCGAGCTCGGGAACGAAGCTGCGCCTCCCCAGCGCGCCGACGTCGAAGCAGAGCGTGCAGTCGAGCCTCGCGAAGCTCAAAGGGCTGCAGGGCGGCGCCGCCGTCGCCGACGCGAACACCGATGCCGACACCGACACCGGCGCCGGCGCCGGCGACGCAAACAACGAGAACGACGCGCCGGCACCGAAGGCCGCCGCGGCGAAGATCAACCGCCCGGCACCGAAGCCGATGAAGGGCGGCGCCGCGAAGCTGAAGGCGCTCAAGGCGGGCGGTGCCGCAACGCCGAACCTGCCAACCGCCACGACGGATGCGACCGAAACCACCGACGATCCCACCCCGCAACAGAACCAGGGCGGCGACGACATGCCCGCCCCGCTGCCGGCGCCACCCACCGGCGGAGCCATCGGCGGCAGCCTCGCCAAGCTCAAGGGCCTCAAGAGCTCGGGCTCGGGAATCGACCTCGCCGCGGCGGCCGCCGCAGGCGCGGGAAACGGCGCCGATGACGCGTCGGATGCCGGTGGAGAAACCGCCGAAGCCCCCGCCCCCACGGGCGACGCCGACGAGGCCGTCAAGATCGACAACCCGACGCCGAAGAACACCAAGAAGCTCGGCGGCGCCGCGAACAAGCTCAGCGCCCTGCGCGATCAATCCTCCAG
>JANQEJ010000042.1 GCA_028278425.1 Planctomycetota bacterium
GCCGCGAAAGAAGTGGACAACGATCGGGACCACCGCGTCCTGCTCGTCCGCCTGATCGCGCGCATCAAGGACGGCCACGCGCAGGTCCGCTTCGTCGGCGAGGATCCCGGCTGGCCCGACGAATGGACCGAGCGGCGCGCCGGCGCCGGCTTCTTCCTCTGCCAGGCCGGCAAGAAGTACTACGTGAAGAACGCCTTCGCCTCCGCGGAGCAGGTCGGCGTCGAGCCGGGCATGGAGGTGCTCAAGATCGACGGCGTCGCCACGGCCAAGTGGATCGAGGCAAGAATGGAAGAGGTCAGCGACTACGAGAGCTTCTCGACGGAGCAACACGCGCGCTTCTTCACGTTCCACCACGGGCTCTCAGGCAAGGTCGGCGACCGTATGAAGCTCGAGGTCAAGACGCCGAAGGGCAAGAAGTCCAAGAAGACGATCACCTTCGACCGGGCGTCGACGCGCCCGTTCGGCCCGGTGGCCTTCCCCGAGGGCGCCGAGACGCTGGAGAGCGGTCTGACCTGGGCCAGGCTCGAGAGCGGCGCCGGCTACGTCCACGTCCCGCGCATCCGCGGAGAGACCTCGGAGTGGATGGACGAGGTGCTCGCCAAGCTCGGGAACCCGAAGGGCCTGATCCTCGACTTCCGCGGCAACGGCGGCGGCAGCACCGACCACGACGCGCTCTTCGGACGCTTCGTCCCCACGGGGGAGGAGCTCCAGCGCGCGAGCGCCTACCCGATCCCGAGCGCCGGCCCGAACCCCTACGGCGGCCCGATCGTCACGATCGTCGACGCGACGGTGATCTCCGCCGGCGAGACCACGAGCGGCATGTTCAAGGAGGACGGCCGCGGCTACATGATCGGCGCGAGCCCGACGGCGGGCATGTCGTCGCAGAAGACGACGATCGAGCTGCCGTCGAAGAAGTTCGAGCTCTACGTGTCCATCCGCTCCAACAAGGGCCGCTTCAACCAGGGGAAAGGGATCGAGGGCATCGGCGTCCTCCCGCACGAGATCGTCGAGTACGCTCCCGAGGACCTGGCGGCCAGGAAGGACACCTTGATCGCCTACGCCGAGGCGCTCTTCGACGACTGGCCGAAGGGGAAGGTGCCGTACGACCCGAAGCGCTACGGCTGGAAGGAATGACGGCGCGCATTCCGCTTCATCAGGTGGACGCGTTCACGGACCGCCCGTTCGCGGGCAACCCGGCCGCGGTGTGCCCGCTCGAGGCGTGGCTCCCGGACGAGACGCTCCAGGCGATCGCCGCCGAGAACAACCTGTCGGAGACCGCCTTCTTCGTCCCGCGCGACGGCGAGCCGGACGCTTACGACCTGCGCTGGTTCACGCCGGCGGCCGAGGTACCGCTCTGCGGGCACGCGACGCTCGCCTCCGCGCACGTGCTGTTCGAGCGCGATCCGGCGCTCGCGTGCGTGCGCTTCCAGACGCGCGAGAGCGGTCCGCTCGAGGTGACGCGCGACGGCGACCTCCTCGCGATGGACTTCCCGTCCGCGCCGCCCGGCCCCTGCGACCCGCCGGACGGTCTGATCGACGCCCTGGGCGAGCCGCCGGACGAGCTCCTCAAGGGAACGCACTACTACATGGCGGTCTACGGCCGCGAGGCCGACGTGGCCGCGCTCGCGCCGGACTTCCCCGCCGTCGCCCGCGCCGGCGCGGAGGTGATCGTCACCGCCCCCGGCGACGCGGCGGACCTCGACTTCGTCTCGCGCTTCTTCGCGCCGAGTCTCGGCATCGATGAGGATCCCGTTACGGGCTCGGCGCACTGCACGCTGACGCCCTACTGGGCCAAGCGGCTGGGCAAGTCCAAGCTGCGCGCGCGCCAGATCTCGGCCCGCGGCGGCGACGTCTTCTGCGAGGACCGCGGGGAACGCGTGCTCCTGTGCGGAAGTGCGGTGACCGTGATCATCGGCGAGCTGAAGCTCGACTGAGACCACGGAGAAGAACGGAGAGCGCGGAGCCCGGAGTTTAACACGGAGATGAACGGAGTTATCGGAGACCACGAGGCTGCAATGCCGCAACCAAAGCGTGTGCTCTGAGTGCACCCGTTGGGTGTAAAGAACCGGCGCCCACCTAGTTT
>JANQEJ010000183.1 GCA_028278425.1 Planctomycetota bacterium
CCTGAGAGCACCGAATGTAGTGGAAACTTCGGGTGACGAATCGGCACTGGCGACCCAACCAGGACCGATCTCGGCTCTCAACCGTTCAAGTTGGGCTAGTGGCCGCCACCGGGAAGAACACGAACCGGGTGCGCGTGTCGCTTCTCTAGGGGCCCCGGGAGCGGGCGTGCGCGCTGCGCCCGCGCCCTAGCCGACGGCCACCGTCGGCGGCGGAGCGGGGAGCTTCACGATCGGCGCCGGCCGACGGAGCTCGGCCGAGACCGAGCCATCGTTCCGGTGAACGCACGTGAAGCACTTGTGGTAGAGGTTGCGCTGGCGCTTCTGGCACGTCGGAACGTTGATCGTGTGGGCGATCAACACCTCGGTGGTGTCCTCGCGCGTCGGACAGCGCCGTTGCTCCGGGGTGGAGTTGGCCATTCGCTTCGCTCCGGTGGGTCTTCGGTCTGGGGCCGCTGGACACGCGTGCGACCACCGGGGAAGGAAGCAAGCTAGGCCGGGAAGTCCTCGGCGATCAAGGGATATCCCGAGGGGGGGCCTCCAGGGCCCGCCAGGGGCTATTCGTCGCCCAGATAGCCGATCGCGCGGAGGGCTTCCAAGGCTTCCTCCGAGAGCTCGGTTTCCTCCGTCCGGGCGGTCAGGTTGCGCCAGATCCGGACCCGCAGCGGCGCTCCGGCCAGGTCCTCGTCGGCGGGGAAGGCGGGTGCATCGAGAGCTTCGCTCGCCACCTCGAGCTCGACGAGAGGTCCCGCGGCGCGGGATCCTTCTGCCCCGAGGCGGATGAACCCCGGCGGCACCCACGCATTGCCGACCCGGAGGGCGACGTGCACGGTCTCCTCCGCCGCCGCCGGAACGAACGCGAGACCGTCGGCCTCGCCGGGCTTGAGGTCGAACCGTGCGCTGGTCACGTAGAGGTCCTCGCCCCGGAATCTCTGCTTGCTTCGCTCGATGGGTCCGTCGGGACCCTTCCGGGCCCCTGTGAGCTCGCTGTAGAACAGGAGCGAACGCTCCAGGGGCGCGGAGCGCGTGAAGACGAGGCACTCCACCGCGAGCGCCTCGCTCCAGCCGCTCTGGATCATGAGCGAGAAACCCTCGTTCGTGGCGGCACGGAACTGCTCCAGCAGCGAGCGGTGAAGCTCTGCGTCGCGCTCGCGCCCTGCGAGCCGGAGCAGGTTGCGCTCTTCTCCGGGATCGTCCTCGAGGTCGAAGAGGTATTCCCTCTCGTCCGGCGACCACTGGCGGATGTACTTCTTGCCCGAGGCGACGACGGCCTTGCGGTGGGTGCCCCAGTGGTCCGCCTCGCTGATCCCGACCTCCATCGAGTCGGGGGGACGCGTGCACCGCTCGAGCAGGCTCGTGCCGGGAAGCGCGGGGTCCGGTTCGAGGCCCAGGGCGTCGAGGAGCGTCGGCACGACGTCGACCTGGAGCACGAGTCCCTCGTGGCGCAGGCCGCGTCCTTCCTCCGGCCAGTCGGGGATCCGCCAGATCAGCGGGACGTGCACGACCTCCTGGTACATCCTGGGGTTGTGACCCCACTCCCCGTGCTCGAAGAACTCCTCGCCGTGATCGGAGAGGAACACGACAAGGGTGTCGTCCGCGCGCCCGAGATCCCGCAGGTTGTCGAGCAGCCGGCCGAAGTGGTGGTCGGAATAGGCGATCTCGGCGTCGTAGAGGTCGACGAGTCGCTGCCGCTCGGCCTCGGGCACAGCGGTGGTGCCCCGGGGTGGCTGAAGCGCCTTCTCGACGACGCCCGACGCGAAGCGCGCGCGGAACGGGGCCGGCGGTCCGTAGGGCGCGTGTGGATCGACCGTGTGCACGTAGAGGAAAAACGGTTCGGAAGCGTTCTCCGCGAGCCAGGCAAGGGCGTCGTCCAGCACGAGCTCGGCAACGGCGTACGGCTGGTCGCCCCGGTGCCGGTACTCGAAGGACTCGAAGCCTCGCCGAAACCCCCCATTCTCGCTCCCCACGAAGCCGTTGGCGACGAAGCCGGCGGTGCGCCAGCCCGCGGCCTGGAGCCGTTCGGCGAGCGTCGGCAACTCCGGCGAGATGGCGGCGAGGTCGTTCGTGGCGCCGTGGCGCGCGGGATACTCGCCGGTCAGGACCGAAGCCGTCGCGGGCTTCGTCCAGGTCGACTGCGCGAGGCAGTTCGCGAACAGGATGCCCTCCTCGGCGAACGCATCGATGCGCGGCGAGGTCTCACGCTCGTACCCGTAACAACCGAGGTGGTCCGCGCGGAGCGTGTCGACGAGGTAGACCACCACGTTCCGCTTGTCGAGCTTCGGATCCGGCCGCTCGTAGGACAGGGCCGGCCGCTCGCTTCCCGAGCCGCACGCGCTGGCCGTTAGACCCAGCGCCACCGCGCCCAGGCTTCTGACTCTTGCCATGGGCAAAGCCTTCTGAGTCTCGACTAGGGCAACGCTCGCCGCAAGTGCTCCATCGCCTCCGCGGCCGCTTCGGCGCCCCGGTGGCTGTCGCGGGAGAGCTCCACGGCGGCGGTTCCCTCGTAGCCGACGTCGAGGAGCGCGGCCAGGGTCGCGTTCAGATCCAGCTCGCCCTCGCCGAACATCCGGTGCTCGTGGACGCCGTTCGCGATGTCGTCCAGGTGCACCATCGCGAGCCGCGCCTCGTGGCGGTGAATCACCTCGTCGACCGGAAGGTCGCCCGTGCAGAGGAGATGCCCGACGTCGAGGCACAGCCCGAGCTCCACGCCGTCGGCGCCGAGTCGCTCGACCAGGCGCTCGTAGCCGGAGGGCCGCTCGACGAACATGCCCGGTTCGGGCTCGAACGCGATTCGCACGCCGCTTCCGCGCGCGTGCGCGAGGATCCTCGACACACCGTCGCACAGCCGGTCCCACAGCTCGTCGTCGCCGCCCGCGTCGCCGGTTTGGCCGTCGGGCGCGCGGCCGGCCCACAGCGCGACGCACCCGGCGCCGAGGTCGCGCGCGAGGTCGACGCAACGCGCGAGGAAGTCCACGCGCCGCGCGCGGTCGGCCGCGTCGTTCTCGAGCAGCGTCGGAAAGTGCTTGCGCCCGGGGTCGAGGAGGAAGCGCGCCCCGGTTTCGATCGAAAGCGCGAGCCCGAGCTCTCCCGCGAGGTCGCGCAGCCTCGCCACCTCGTCGCGGTCGAGCTGGAAGGGATCGAGCAGCCCGACGTCCGGCGTCAGAGCGACCGCTTCGTACCCGAGCTCGGCCAGTAGCCGCAACGCGTCCTCCCCGCGGTGGTGCGCGAGACCGTTCGTGTTGTAGCCGAGCCGGAACACTCAGAAGCCGATGGTCTTCTTGAGGGCGACGAGCTGCTTGATCCAGCGGCTCCGCGCCCGCTGGATCTGCTTGTAGTCGGGGCTGTCGAAGCCGAGCTCCTTGCCCTTCTCCTGCTCCCAGTCGCGCGTCATCTCGACCGCCTTCTCGAAGAGCTCCTTCGCCTCCTTGCCCTTCGCCTTCTTCGCCGCGTGGTCACCGTCCGCGAGGGCTTTGCCCGCTTCGTCGGCGAGCTCGTAGGCGCGGTCGGCGAGCTCGGTCGCCTCGACCCAGACCGGGTCGTCGCGCACGGTCGCGAGATCTCCGAAGGGGGAGCTCTTCTTCGCCGGCTTGTCGAAGGGGCTTCCGCCCTTGCCGGGCGGCGGCTCGTCGGGCGGGAGGCCCGCGAAGGGATCGACCTTCTCGACCGGTGGCTCCTCCTTCTCCGGCGGTTTCATGATCGACACGATGTAGATCACGACCGCGGCGGCGACGAGCAGGACGCCGATGGCGACGAACTGAGGCGGGATGCCGGAGGGCGGGGGCGGGGGTCGGCGGGCCATGGCTTCTCCTACCTCGGGCGAGGGTTCGGGCTACCGCTTCCGGAGCAGCGCAGCGTAGCCGCCGTCGGCCGGCCCGTCGACGCCCGGCAGGGCCTCGCGCTCTTCGGCGAGCTCGAAGCCGCGATTCTCCGCGAGAAACCGCCGCACGCGCTGCGCGTTCTCCTCGGGCTCCAGGCTGCAGGTCGACCAGACCAGCCGGCCGCCCGCGCGGACCTTGGCCGCGCCCTCGGCGAGGAGCCGCTCCTGGAGCGCGCCGAGCTTCGCCAGGTTCTTCGGGCCGAAGCGCCAGCGCGCCGCGGGGCGGGCGCCGAGCACTCCGGTGTTCGAGCACGGCGCGTCGACCAGGACCGCGTCGAAGTCGCGCGCGGCCAGGGCCGCGGTCCCGTCGCTCTTGCAGACCTCGACGTCGCGCTCGAGCGAGAGCCGCTCGAGCGTCTCCCGCAGCCGTTCGAGGCGTTCCTCGTCGTCGTCGACCGCGACGACCTTCGCCCCGGTCTCCGCGAGGACCGCGGTCTTGCCGCCGGGCGCGGCACAGAGGTCGAGCACGCGCTCGCCGGCCTCCGCGGCGACGAGCTCCGCCGCCGCGAGACCCGTCGCGCCCTGGATCGTCGCGCGGCCCTGCCGGAAGGCGTCGCTCGCCGTGACGTTCTCCGTGCGCGCGGCCGGGCAGATCACGGTCCGCGGGTGAGCGCCCCGTTCGGGCTCGGCGCCGGCGGCGGCGAGCTCGTCGAAGAGAGCCTCGCGCTCGACTCGCACCGCGCGCACGCACAGCGGCGGCTCGGTGAGGAACCATTCGGAAAGCGCGCGCGCACGCTCGGCGCCGTAGCGCTTCGACCAGCGCTTGAAGAGGTGCGCGGGGATCGAGAGCGCGTCCTCGGCCCAGAGCGACGGATGCTCCGCGGGGTCGCGGAACGTCGGCTTGTCCAGGTGCAGGTCGCGGCCGACGAGATCGCGCCGCGGGTCGCCGCTCTTTCCCTCGCGGCGGGCACGGATCGCCGCGCGCAGGACGGCGTTGGCGTACCTGGTCTTTGACAGCCCGAGCGTCTCCCCCACCGCGGCGACCGTCGTCGACACGGCCGCGTGGTCGGGAATGCGGTCGAGGAAGAAGAGCTGCGCCAGCCCGAGCCGCATGTGCGCGGCGAGGTCGGGGTTCGGCTTCCCGCGCGCGAAGCGGTCCACCATCGCCCGCAGCGTGCCGCGCCGGCGCACCTCGGTGCCGACGAGCGCGCGCACCAGGGCGCGGTCGCGGCTGTCCAGCTCGCGCTCGCGCGCGGCGCGGTCGACCTCGCGCAGCGGCATCTCGCTGCCGGCGCGCAGGCAGCTCCAGGCGGCGACGCGGGTCATGCGCCGAGCACCGCGCCGGCCTCCAGCCGCGCTCCGCGCAGGAACTCGTCGCCGGACATCGCCCGCTTGCCGGCGGGCTTGACCTCGGTGAGCTCCAGCGCGCCCTCGCCGCAGGCGACGACGAAGCGCTTCGCCGCGGAGAGCACGGTGCCGGCCGCGCCGCTGCCTTCGTCGACGCGCGCGCGCAGAGCGGTGAGCTCGCCGGAACCCGGGAGCGTCGTCCGCGCGCCCGGCCAGGGGTTCATCGCGTGCACGTGGCGCTCCAGCTCGACCGCGTCGCGCGTCCAGTCGAGGACGCCGCTCTCCTTGTCGAGCTTCTTGCAGAAGGTCACCGCGTCGGGATCCTGCGGCGTGTAGACCGCCTCGCCCGACGCGACGAGGTCGAGCGCCTGGATCACCGCGTCGCAGGAGAGCTCGGCCATGCGCGCCTGAAGCTCGCCGGCGGTCTCACCGTCGCGCACCTCCGCCTCGAGCGCGACCAGGACGTCGCCCGCGTCCAGCTCGAGCACCACCTTTTGAATGGTGACCCCGGTCGTCCGGTCGCCCGCGGCCAGCGCCGCCTGCACCGGCGTCGCGCCGCGCCAGCGCGGAAGGAGCGACGGGTGCACGTTGAGCGAGACCTCGCGCGGGATGGCGAGGAGCTCCTCGCGCAGGATCTTGCCGTAGGCGACCACGAGCAGCACGTCGGGCTCGAGCGCGCGCAGGCGGTCCAGGAAAGCCGGGTCGGTCGCCTTCTCCGGCTGGAGCAGCTCGATCGCTTCGCGCCGCGCGATCTCCGCGATGACCGACGGTTGAACGCGCCGTCCTCGGCCGCGCGGAAGGTCCTGCTTCGTGACGATGGCGAGCGGACGGTGATGACTCTTGACGAGCCGCTCCAGGACCGGCGTGGCGAAGGGCGGCGATCCCAGAAAGACGAGACGCATCGAGCGGCGGCCGCCGCCGGGGTTCTAAAGGTAGGCCTCGACCGCGGTCTTGAGCTGGTCGTACTGCTGGCTGCCGACGAGCTGCTTCACGACCT
Source organism: Planctomycetota bacterium (assembly GCA_028278425.1). GTDB lineage: Bacteria > Planctomycetota > UBA1135 > UBA1135 > JANQEJ01. The sequence continues at coordinate 6,159 of JANQEJ010000183.1, forward strand.
CGCCGTCCTTGATGATGAGGAAGGTGGGGATCGCGGTGATGCCGTACTTGGCCGGCACCTCCGGGTTGTCCTCGGTGTTGATCTTCATCACCTTGAGTTGACCGTCGAGCTCTTCGGCGAGCTTGTCGACGTACGGCCCCATCGCGCGGCAGGGGGCGCACCACTGGGCCCAGAAGTCGACCAGGACGGGGACTTCACTCTGGAGGACGACGGTCTCCCACTGGCTGTCGGTGACTTCGGCGGCTTGGCTCATCGGGGTGTTTTCTCCCTTGTGTCGGTCTGGGCGCGAAAAAAGCGGGCAGAGATCATGCGGTAGGGTCGGCGGAAGGTCCAGCGTGCTCGGCGGGTTTCCCCCCGTGCGCGTCGTCCTCGTCGCCCAGGCCGGTGCGCTCCACGACCTCGTCGATGTCGTCCTCGTGCTCGGGACGGATCGCGATCGAGATGTCGTCGCCGAAGCTCTCCTGGGTGATGCGGATGACCTGCAGCCGCACGAGCTCGAGCAGCGCGCAGAACGAGCCCACCAGCGCCTCGCGCTGCGACAGACCTTCGTAGCTCTCGATGAGATGGGACAGGGCGACGTCCTTGTTCGTCTTGACCTCGCGGACGAGGTGCTCGACGTAGAAGCGCAGCGGGTGCGCGTCGACGGCGACCCGGACCGGCCGGTCGGCCATGGTTTCGCGCATCAGGCGCGAGTAGATCGCGAGGAGGTCCCAGCGATCGAGCTCGCCCAGGTCGAAGGTCTTTTCGTCCTCGTCCGCCTTGACCTCGCCCTTGTAGCCGCGGCCGTGCTGCAGGGATCGCTCGCGGAGCCGGGCCTCGAGGTCCTCGGAGGCCTCGCGGAAGCGGCGGTATTCGATGAGCCGCTCGATCAGCTCGTCGCGCGGGTCGAGGTCCTCTTCGAGGTCGATGTCCTCGGTCGGGAGGAGCGAGCGGCTCTTGATCGCCATCAAGGTCGCCGCCATGACGAGGAAGTCGCCCGCGAACTCGATGTCGAGCTTCTCGAGGTTCTTCAGGTAGGCGAGATAGCCGTCGACGATGCGCGCGATCTCGATCTCGTGGATCTCGACCTCCTGCTCCCGCACGAGGTGCAGGAGCAGGTCCATGGGACCCTGGAAGACCTGTTCCAGGCGTACCGTGTAGTCCTGCGTCACCAGGCGCCTCCGGCCGAGGCGATCCAGTTGACCGCGTCGTACATCGTCAGCATCGCGCCGATGATCGGCTCGTTGAGCACCCGCGACACGATGAGGACGAAGACCAGGATCATCCCGAAGCGTTCGAGCTGGACGTAGGGCTCGCGGATCCCCGGCGGGAGGATCCACGCCATGATCCGCGAACCGTCCAGCGGCGGGATCGGGAGCAGGTTGAAGGTCGCGAGCAGGATGTTGAAGTAAACCGCGGTCTCGATCACCCGCGGGGCAAGCTGGTCTTCCGTGTAGAAGTCGTACTTGATGAAGACCTTGAAGACCACCGCGAAGAGGATCGCCAGGAGGAAGTTCGACACAGGGCCGGCCAGGGCCACGAGCGCCATGTCGCGGTAGGGCTTGCGCAGGTTGTAGAAGTTGACCGGAACCGGCTTCGCCCCCCCGAAAATGAAGGGCGACGTCAGGAGGAGGATCGTCGGCAGGATGATCGTCATGAACGGGTCGATGTGCGGGATCGGATTCAACGTGATGCGACCCATGTCGCGAGCCGTCGGGTCTCCGCACTTGAGCGCCACCCAGCCGTGCGCGGCCTCGTGAAAGGCCAACGAAAGGACCAAGAACACGATGATGAGGACGATGGCCACGGGGTTGGCGTCGCCCAAGATTCCGCTTGCGAGGTTGATCCTGACTCCTTTGGGACGGAAGGGGTTATAGCACAGCGTTTCGCCCGCCTCGCGCTTCTTGAAGGGCCCCTTCTCATCCCTACAATCGCGATTCGGTAGGTGTGGCGCGCCCAATGGGCAAACCGAACGAATCGCAGGACGACCGACTGGCCCGCGCGGCGGAGGTGATCAAGCTGGAGGCGCGGACGATCGCCAACCTGGAGGGCTTGCTCGACGAGCGCTTCCTCGCGGCGGTGGATCGCATCGTGGCCTGCCCGGGAATGCTCGTCGTGACCGGCATGGGCAAGGCGGGGCTCGTCGGCGCCAAGATCTCGGCCACCTTCGCGTCGACCGGCACGCCGTCCCTGGCGCTCCACCCGGCCGAGGCGCTGCACGGCGACCTCGGGCGCATCCGCGACTCCGATCTCGTGCTGGCCCTCTCCAACTCGGGCGAGACCGAGGAGATCAAGGCCCTCATCCCGCGCGCGCGGAAGATCGGCGCGGGCGTGATCGCGATGACCGGCGTGCCGGACTCGGCCCTGGGGCGAGCCGCGGACTGCGTGCTCGACATCGGCCAGGTGGACGAGGCCTGCCCGCTGGGGCTCGCTCCGACGGCGAGCACGTCGGCGATGCTCGCGCTCGGCGACGCGCTCGCGATGGTCGTCCTGGCCGAGCGCGGCTTCAGCCGCGAGGACTACGCGCAGGTCCATCCCTCGGGCTCCCTCGGGCGGAAGCTGATGCAGGTCCGCGAGGTGATGCGCACGGACGAGGAGCTCCCGCTCGCGAAGATCGGGACGCCGATCACCGAGGTGATCCTCACGATGTCGCGCACGAAGGGCCGGCCGGGCGCGGCGATCCTCGTCGACGAGGACGGGCGGATGCGCGGGATCTTCACCGACGGCGACCTGCGCCGCCTGCTCGAGACGGGTCCGCCCTCGCGGCTGGACGCGCCGGTGGACGAGTTCATGGCGCGCTCACCCACGATCGCTCGCCCCGATCAGCTCGTCGAGGAGGCCGAGCGCCTCCTGCGCGAGAACAAGAAGGACCAGCTCCCGGTGGTCGACGACGAGGGACGCCCGGTCGGCTTGCTGGACGTCCAGGACATCCTGACCGCGAGGGCCTAGGCCGGCGCGCATGACTCCCGAGGAGATTCACGCGGGCCTCGCGCGCGCGCGGCTCTTAGCGCTCGACGTCGACGGCGTCTTGACCGACGGCCGCGTCGTCTACGCGGGGGAGCGCGAGATCCAGTCCTTCCACGTGCACGACGGGCAGGGCCTCGTCTGGCTCAAGCGCGTCGCGGGGATCGAGCTCGCGATCATCACGGGGCGCGGCTGCGAGGCGACGAGGAAACGCGCCGCGGAGCTCGGCGTACAAGAGCTCCACATGCTCGCGCCCGACAAGGAGAACGTGCTCGCGGAGATCCAGGACCGGCTCGGCGTCGACGTCGACGTGACCGTCGCGGTCGGCGACGACCTGCCCGACCTCGCGATGGCGCGGCGCGCCGGAGTCTTTGCCTGCCCCGGCAACGCGCGGCCCGAGGTGCGCGACGCGGCGCACCTCGTGACCGAGAGCGCCGGCGGCGAGGGCTGCGTGCGGGAGCTGGCCGAGGCGATCCTTCGCGCGAAGGGTCTTTGGGAAGAGGTCGTGTCGAGCGCAACCGCCGGCGCGCGGTGAAAAAGCTCCTCGTATTCCTCCTGCTCTTCGCCGGCGGCCTCTTCGTCCTGCGGTTGTTCCAGGGACCCGGTCCGGGCCTGGCGAGCGGTGCCGGCGACAGCGAGCGACCGGCGTGGGCGCGCGGCGACGGCACCGAGGCACCCGGGATGACGCCGGGCGGAGCGATCGCGTGGCGCCGCTTTCTCGAAACGCCGCTGGGCACGCGGCCCGTGGAGTTTCGGCTGCGCGCGACCGACAGCGGGCGCACGCCGGACGGCGAGTTCTTCACCGCGACCGACGCAGTGCTCGAGTTCCTCGATCAGGAAACCGGCGCGCTCCGCATGAACCTCGACGCGGGAGGCATGCGCGTGCGCGAGCTCGGGCAGGTCAACTACGTCCCGCGCGTCGCCGACCAATTGGAGCTGACCGACGTCGTCCTGACCGTGCTCGAGGGCGCGCCGATCGTGCCGATCACGCTGCGCGTCCCCACGCTGCACGTCGACCTTGCGACGCGCACGCTGCGTTCCAACGACGCGGCGACGATCGAGGGCGAGCGTTTGACCGGCGAGGGCACCGGCTTCTTCGCCGACGAGACGAAGGGAATTCTGGCCTTCGACCGCGACGCCGAGCTCCGTTTCGTGCGCGAGGACGACCGCGAGAGCGCTCTCTTCTCGAAGGGGCTCCTGCGGCTTGAGCGCGAGCCGGGCGAAGGCGCGAAGGCGCTCAAGGTGCTCGCCTCGGGCGGCGCCAAGCTCGAGCCCGGGGTGGAGGATTCTCTGCTCGAGGCGGACGTCATCCGCATCCAGGCGCGCGAGACCGGCGGACCGGAGGAGCCCTTCCTGCTCCAGGGCGTCGACGCTGAAGTCGGCGTGCACTACCGCCTGGGCCAGAACGAGTTCGAAGGGGAGCGCGCGCGCGTCGACTTCGACCTCGCCGGCCGGCCGGAGCGCGCGCGGATCAGCGGGCGGCCGATCGCGCGGATCCAGCTCGCGGACGCGGGCGGGAAGCTCCCGGGCGCCGAGGCGCTCGCGCCGGGATCCCGGCTCGTCCTGCGGGGCGAAGGCGTGATGGACGTCGCGTGGGGCGACGAGCTCACGTTCCGGGTCGGCGGGCCAGCGGTCGCCGAAGGGGACGGCGCGACGCTGCGCTGCCTCGGCGACATCGTCGCCACGGCGAGCGCGGACGGCAGCCGCGCGAGCATGGACGCCGAGGGCGGCGTCCGGCTGGAGCGCGAGAACGGCGTGCTGGTCGCGGAGCGCGTACACGCGGAGATCGGCGACGACGAGGAAGGACGCTCGCGGCTCTTCGTGCGCGCCGAGGGAACGCCCCTCCTCACCGGCACCTCGGCGGACGGGCGCGACTTCGTCCTGAACTCCACCGACGCGCTCGCCTTCGAGCAGCTCGACGAGCACTGGACGATTCCCGAGGCCGGCGGCATCGAGCTCACCGTGTTCGGCGAGGAGAGCTTCCGCGCGCGGGCCGACCGCGTCGCCGACTTCGATCCCGAGACGCTCTCCCTCCGGGCGTCGGGCACGATCGAGTTCGAGAGCGCGGCCGGGAACGGCCAGGGCGAGGAGCTCGTCGTACGCGATCCCGAGCACTTCGTCTTGACCGGCACGCCCGAGCGGCGGGCGCGCTTCGCCGGCCCGGAGGGCGAGGCGAGCGCGCTGCGCGTCGAGCGCGACGGCGACCAGCTCGTGCTCTCGGAGCAAGTGAGCGCGACGATCACGCCGGCCCCCGACCGCGTCACGCCCGCGGGCGTCGGCGAGACGTACGACCTCGCCTGCGATCGTCTGACGCTCGTTCGCGGCGAGGAAACCGATGACGAAGGGCGCGCGGTGCGCGTCTTCACCCTCGACGCGGTGGGCGCGGTGGAGGCCACGGTGCGCGGCCCGCAGGATCGCGTGACGCTCTCGGGCGAACGGCTCGCGGGCGCGCGCCGCGAGACGCTCGACGCGGACGGCGCGATCGCGACGGCCTGGTCCGCCCTGACCGCGCGCGAGGTCAAGAACGCCACGCTCGAGCGGGAGCCCGACGTGCGCGTGCGCATCGAGTGCGACGTGCTCACGGCGGAGCGCACCGAGGAGGGACCGGAGGCGACCATCGTCTCCGGCGAGGTCAAGGCGCAGGGCGGGGTCGTCTTCCAGGGCACGTCGGGCGAGGTGCCCTTCAGCGGCGTCGCCGAAGCCCTGAGCCTCGATCACGTGGGCAACACCGCGATGCGCGCCGCGCCGGGGGAGCGCGTCGTCCTGAGCGGCGTCCTGCCCTCCAACGGCCGGCCCTTCGAGATGGAGGCGAGCTGGATCCTCTCGTCCGAGGAGCGACTCGAGGCGGACGAGCCGGACATCCGGGTCAAGAGCATGGGCGAGGGCGCCGACGCCGGCCGCGTGGACGTCCGCGTTCGCGCCGGGCACATGCTCTCCACCCGGACGTGGCTCGAGTTCATGGACGCGGTCCGCGTCGAGGGCGTCCTCGGCACCGAGCAGCCCTGGGAGCTCGACGCCGACACGGTGCGCTTCGAGGGAACCGCCGCGCGGCCGGAGGAAGGCGGCGAGGTTTCCGCGCTGATGGCCTTCGGCAACGTGGAGGTGCGCGTGCCCAACCGCGAGGCGCGCGCGACCGGAGACGAGCTCACGGCGCGCACGCTGTCGGGGACGATGCGACTCGAGGGCCGGCCCGCCCACGTCGAGGCGCCGTTCGGGGTCATCGACGCCGAATGGATCGAGATCAACGTCGACCTCGGCATGGTGATGGGCACGGGCAAGGGCACGATCCTGCCGCCGCCGATGCACGCGGACTGCCAGGACGAGGCGCACGCCGACGAGTGGAGCATCCGTTACCTCTCGTCGCGCACGCTGGTGGGGCCGGACGAGCTCATCTTCGTGCTACAGGAGCCGGAGATCGAGTATGCCGGGGCCGAGCTCTACCTGTTCCTCCCGCTGCTGCCGAAGGACGACCTGACCCTGACCGCGAGCTGGGCGGTCATGTGGCTCGACCGACGCGAATGGAGCAAGCTGCCCGACCGCATCGAGGCGGGCGAGTTCGACGAGATCGCCGACGAGGAGGCCGAGGCGGCGGAGGACACGATGCGCGGCGCGCAGGCCTTCTGGGCGCGGATCCGCCGGTACAAGGTCCTGAACGAGGTGTACCTCGAGGGACCGGTCGAAGTGAACTTCGAGGACGGCCCCGGGGCGCGCGCGGACGCGGTGTATCTCGACATCGTGTCCGGGCACGGCTGGCTCTCGAACGCGTCGTTCACGATCGAGGGCTCGGTCCTCGGCCGGGAGTTCAAGAAGGTCAAGGTCAAGGCCAAGTGGCTGCGCCAGTCCGACGACCTGTCGTTCCACGCGGACGAGGCGACGATCGCGCCGTGCGAGTTCGACGACCCGCACCTGAAGATCACCACGGGGGACTTCCGCGTCGAGCCGCGGGAGGACGGGCACTTCAACTTCAAGCTGAAGGAGAACCGCATCCAGGCCTACGACAAGCTGAAGGTGCCGCTGCCTTCCCTGAACTGGACCGCCGACGAGGAGCTCAAGCCCGAGTGGGCGAGCATCGAGTTCGGCGACTCGGCGCGCTTCGGCTCGTTCATCTCCGCCGGAGTCGTGCGGCCGGCGGACAGGGTCGGCGAGGTGTTCCACTCGCTGATCGGCGGGGCCGATCTCGCAAGCGTCGACGCCGAGTACTCGATCGACGCGTCCTACCTCGGCTCGCGGGGCGTTCTGCTCGATCTGGGCCTCTCGGTCGAGGCGCAGGACGAGTACTGGATGTCGGTCCAGCTCGGCGGCATCCCCGACGTGGACGACGACCGCGGCTACGTTCGCGTCGACGAGGACGACCGCGACACGCTGCGGCTATGGGGGCGGACGCGCGGGCGTTACTTCCTCGAGGAGGACGAGTGGATCGACATCGCCGGTTCGGTGCAGACCGACGCCGGCGTTCAGTCGGAGTTCTTCGAACGGGAGTTCCAGCGCTACGAGCAGAGCGAGAACTACGTGCACTGGCGCAAGGCGCGGGACGAGTACTACTTCGCCGCCAGCGCGAAGGCCCAATTCAACGACTTCTTCACCGACGTCGAGGAGCTCCCGTCGCTTAGCGCCTACCGCGGGCGGGCGCCGCTCCTGTCGCTCGGGCCGACGTCGTTGATCTACAGCGCCGACGCCACCGCCGAATACCTGCAGCGGCACGAGAGCGAGGACGGCTTCGCCAGTCCCTACGGGTTTCCCGCCGTGTTCCCCGATGGGCTCGGCGACCGCGACGTGATGCGGTTCGACACGACGCACCGCCTCGAAGCGCCGCTTCCGCGCGGTCCCTACGGCCTGCGGGCGACGCCCTTCGTCCTCGGGCGTTTCACCGCGTGGGACGACGACGTGACCGAGGACGACCAGCCGCTCCGCGGTCTAGGTCAGGCGGGGCTAAGGATCTCGACGGCCTTCTGGAAGGAAGCGGGCGAGGGCGCGCACCACCAGCTCGTTCCCTACGTCGAGGCGCGCGGCGACTTCCTGCTGGAGGAGGAGGGCGGGGTGCCCGTCACCTTCGACGAGGTCGAGCTTCCCGTCGAGGGCAACTTCGTTGACGTCGGCGTCCGGGGACGGATCGACACCTCGGGGGGCAAGAGCCTGCTCGACTTCGACCTGCGGAGCACCTACGCCGACGACGTCGCCGCCGGCGAGTTCGACGGATGGCGCGAGATCGGAGTCTTCTCGCGGCTCTCCATCGAGCCGTTCGACGTTCCGACTCAGATCTTCCACGACGGGCGGTACGACGTCGAGGAGCACGACACGCTGTACTCCAACACGAGCGTCGGCGTGCGCTTCACCGAGCGCCTGGCGATGCAGGCGGCCCACCTGCGCGGGCTCGACCTGGACCGCGACACTCTGTTCGAGGCGGCCTCGGGTGAGGCGCTCTACACCTGGACGGAGAAGTGGGAGCTCGCCGGTCGCCAGACGATCTCGCTGCGCGACGGCGACAGCCTGGGATCCCGCTTGACCGTTCGCCGCTACGGGCACGACATCATCTTCGAGATCGAGTCTTCCTTCCGGCGCGGCGAGGGCACGTCGTTCGGCATCGGCATCCGGCCGGCGTTCAACTGGAAGCGCCCGACCATCGGCTTCCTCGACTTCTGATCCAGGCGACGCGCTCCGACCGCTGGAGCGCGGCTTTCCCGGGCCGCCTCGCTTTCCCGTGACACCCGGGTAGGATCAGGTCCATGTTGGGCCTCATCGGTCCCCTGAGCCTCGGGGAGATCGTCCTCATCTCGATCGTGGCGGTGCTCGTGTTCGGGAGGCGCCTGCCGCAGGTCGCCGGTCAGGCCTTCCGCCAGGTCGCCCGCCTGCGCCGCCAGCTCGACGAGTTCCGGCGCGAGAGCGGCATCGACCGCGAGTTCCGCGACGTTCAGGACTCCCTGCGCGACATCACCCACCGGCCGACGCTCGATCCGACGCTACGCGACCGAGCCGAGCCCGCGCCGGAGGAACCGCCCGCGGCCGATGCGGAAGCGACCGAGGCGAGCGAAGAGGACGAGGACCGGCCGGCCGGCGCGGTCTCCTAGCCGAGCTCGTCGGCCGACGCGTCTTCGGACGCGTCCTGGGGCTCCTCGTCCGCCGGCTGCAGGTTGAGCTGCACCGCCTCGTCCCCGGCGTCGAAGATCTCGGTCCAGCCGCTGTCGATCGACAACGCGCCGCCCGAGGGAATCGCCGAGGGGACGTCCTCGACCTGCGGCAGGTTCGCGGCGAGCCAGTTGCGGTTGGACTGCACGGTGCCGATCACCGGGACCACGCAGGTCTTCTCCGAGGTGCCCATCCCGGCCAGCACGTGGGTCGGGACGAGCCCGGGTATGGCCACCGTGAGGAGGTCGCCGAACCGATCGAGCGGCACCAGGCCGTACATCCGCAGGTATTCGGGATCGAGCCCCTCCATCGCCTTCTCGGAGGGGGGCGAGACCTCCACCGGCAGGAAGGGGAGGTTGAACACCTCGGCTGCGACGCGGGAGATCTCCCAGTCGGACACGAGGTTCTCGCGCACCAGGATCTCGGTGAAGACCTGGCCGGAGGAGGCCGCCTGGGCGAGGACGAGCTTCAGGGCGTCGCGGTCGGCAAGGCCGAGGTCGCCCAGGGCGTCGGCGAGGCGCTCGTTGTCCAGACGGTGTTTGCTCTTCACAGATAAGTCTCCGGTCGGGTTCCCGGGGAGGGGCTCCAGGGGGGAGGACATCCCTATATCGGTCACCCCCGGCCGCCGACTCCAGGGCTTTTGTGGGCCGTCGGAAGGGCAGAAGGGCCCCACTTGGCCCCGGGAGCTCAGACGTCGAGATTCGTGGCCTCGAGGGCGTGGCGCTCGATGTACTCCCGGCGCGAGTCGACGCCGGTGCTCATCAGGATCGTGAAGATCTCGTCGGCGCGGAACTCGTCCTCCAGCCGCACCTCGTAGAGGTGGCGGCGGATGGGGTCCATGGTGGACTCCCAGAGCTGGCTCGCGTTCATCTCGCCGAGGCCCTTGTAGCGCTGCACGTCCACCTCGCCCGCGGCGATCTTGCGGAGCTCGGCGGCGAGCTCGAGCAGGGTGAGGGCGACCGTCGTCTGCTTGGGACCGCGGATCTCCCACCTCCCGCCGCCGCGGAAGCGCAGGCCGCGGCGCTCGAGGGTCGCGAGGATCTCCTGCATTTCCTGGCGGTGGCTCAGGTGGCAGGACATGACGTGCGCCTGGTCGCGCGGCACGTCGCTCTCGGGGCCGGTGTGGATCTGGAGCTCCTCGCCCTGCTTGAGGCTCACCTTCTGCAGCTCGAGGAAGTCGCGCAGCTCGCGGCCGGTGTCGAAGAAGTGATCCACCCCGTTCGCCCACGCCCAGTGGTCGGGGATCATCTCGCCGTTCCAACCAGAGATCACCGCGTTGGGGTCGAGGCGCGTCCAGATCGGGAACACGCCCTCGCTCGTGTCCTCGAGGCGGCGGAGCTCGTCGGCGAGCTCGCGCAGCTCGGGCCCCTTCCAGGAGCGGCTGTCGTCGCCGTTCGCGTCGACGACCTCTAGCGTGCCGATCCCGAACTCGAGCAGGACGCGGCGCAGCTCCGCGTCGCTCAGGATGTACTGTTCCAGCTTCTTCGAGCTCACTTTGTAGAGCGGCGGCTGAGCGATGAAGAGCCGCCCGGCTTCGATGAGCGGCCGCATGTGCCGGAAGAAGAAGGTGAGGAGCAGGGTGCGGATGTGGGAGCCGTCCACGTCCGCGTCCGTCATGATGATCGTCTTGCCGTAGCGCAGCTTCTCGATGTCGAACTCGTCGGCGATGCCGCAGCCGAGCGCCGAGATGATCGTCATGATCTCGGAGTGCGCGAGCATCTTGTCGAGCCGCGCCTTCTCGACGTTCAGGATCTTGCCCTTGAGCGGCAGGATCGCCTGGAAGCGGCGGTCGCGCCCCTCCTTGGCGGTGCCGCCCGCGGAATCGCCCTCGACCAGGAAGAGCTCGGACTCCTCGAAGTCCTTGCTCTGGCAGTCGGCGAGCTTGCTCGGCATCGCGCCCGAGGAGAGCGCCGTCTTCCGCCGGACCAGCTCGCGCGCCTTGCGGGCGGCCTCGCGCGCCTCGTGCGCGCGCAACGCCTTCTGCACGATCGTCTTGGCGGGTCCCGGGTTCTCCTCGAGGTAGGTGGAGAAGCACTCGCCGACGACCGACTCGACGATCCCCTGGACCTCGCGGTTGCCCAGCTTGTCCTTGGTCTGACCCTCGAACTGCGGCTCGGGCACGAAGACCGAAAGGACGGCGGAGAGCCCCTCGCGGAAGTCGTCGCCCGACGGGGTGGCCGCGCCGTCCTTGATGAGCTTCGACTGCTTGATGTAGTTGTTCAGGCTGCGGGTGAGCGCCGCCTTCAACCCGGCGAGGTGCGTGCCGCCGCCGTGGGTGTTGATGTTGTTGCAGAAGGTGAAGACCGACTCCTGGTAGGCGTCGGTGTACTGGAGGGCGAGCTCCACCCGGTACTCCATGCCCGGGTTCTCGGGCGAGACGGCGTCGCGCACGAAGTGCACCACCTCGGGATGCAAGGGCTCCTTGTTCTTGTTGATGTGCGCAACGAAGGTCCGCAGGCCCTCGGGGAACTTGAACGAGTCCTTCTGACCCGTGCGCTCGTCCTCGATCGAGATCGAGAGCCCCGAGGTGCCCATCAGGTAGGCGGTCTCGCGCAGGCGCTTGTGGACGACCTCGTACTCGAACTCCGTCGTCGAGAAGATCTGGTCGTCCGGCTTGAAGGTCACGACGGTGCCGCGCTGGTCGGATTCGCCGACCGGCTTGAGCTCGACGACCTTGTTGCCGCGCTCGAAGCGCATCGAGTGGACCTTGCCGTCCTGGTGGACGTCCACCTCGAGCCACTCGGAGAGCGCGTTCACGCACGAGACGCCGACGCCGTGGAGCCCGCCCGAGACCTTGTAGGAGTCCTTGTCGAACTTGCCGCCGGCGTGGATCTTCGAGAGCACGACCTCGACCGCCGGGATCCCCTCGGTCGGGTGGATGTCCACGGGAATGCCGCGACCGTCGTCGGTGACGCGGATCGAGCCGTCCACGCGGATCACCACGCTGACGTGCGAGGCGTAGCCCGCCAGGGCCTCGTCGACCGAGTTGTCGACGACCTCCCAGATCAGATGGTGCAGCCCGCGGACGTCGGTGTCCCCGATGTACATCGCCGGCCGGACGCGCACGGCCTCGAGGCCCTCGAGGACCTGGATCGAGTCGGCGGTGTAGACCGGCGTGCCGGATTCGTCTGTCATCGCTCAGAGCTCCTCAAACGGTACTTCACCCGCTGAATGCGAGGCGCGCGGGACGAGCCGAGGAGCTCGTTCGCCCGCCTGCGGTAGCCCTCGCCGGTGAATCCCTTGAGATCTTGCAGCATGGCCGACGAGCTCACCTCCACGACGAGCTCTCCGCCGCGGAGCGCGACGGGACGCGCGTGCTCGCTCGCCTCGCCCAGCGCCTTCCTCCAAGCGTCGAAGACCCGCTCGTCGCCGGAGCGCACGCCGAGCCCGGACTCCCGGAGGAAGCCCTGGATCGCTTCGGAGATGGGCACCGGCCCCTTCGCTCGGTTCTGCAATCAGGTGTCGATCGTGATCGGCATCACGATGTAGATGTAGTTCTCCCCGAGCGTGAACTTGCCCGGGCTGGTGCGCTCGTTGAATTCGAGGCGGACGGTGTCGATCTCGCAGTTCTTCAGCCCGTCGATCATGTAATCGGGGTTGAAGGCGATGTCGCCGGGCTTGCCCTTGAAGTCGACCTCCATGTGCGCCGTCGCCTCGCCGGTGGCCGCGGAGCGCCCGTAGATCGTCATCTGCCCCTTCTCGAGCGAGAGCCGGACCGCCCGCATGTCGTTGCTCGTGACGTTGGACACGAGCCGGAGCTTCTTGTTGAAGAGATCGGCGTCCGCCTCGACGACGTTCTCGGACGAGGTCGGGATCACCCCCGTGTAGCGCGGGAACTCCCCGTCGATCAGGCGCGCGAAGATCTCGGCCTTGGCCGTGCGGAGCCCGATCTGGTTCTCGCCGAAGTCGATCTGGACCATCTCGGTGGGGTCGTCGATCACGCGGCAGAAGAGCTGCATGCCCTTCGTCGGCACGATCGCCTCGGTCTCGCCGGTGCCGTTGGCGTCGATCGGCGAGGTCGCGACCGCCAGCCGCCGCCCGTCGGTCGCGACCATCTTGAGGGTTCCGCTCTCGACCTGCGTCAGGATGCCGTGCATGGCGTAGCGGCCCTGCTCGCGCGCGGCGGCGAAGCTCGTCCGGTTGACGAGACGCGTGAACGTGTCGGCCTGGACCTTCAACCCCTCGTCGTCGGAGAAGCGCGCCACGACGGGGAACTCGTCGGGGTCGATCGTCGTGAGCTCGCAGTGGTCGGCGCCGCTCTCGATGTGGAACGACTCCCCGCGGGTCTCCAGGGTGAGCGTGTCCCCGCTCAGATCGCGGACGAAGTCGGTGGCGACCCGCGCGGGCACGAGCGCCGTTCCGGGCTCTTCGACCTTGACCTCGTCGATGCGGTAGCGCACCGCGACCTCGAGGTCGGTGCCCACCAGCTCGAGGGCCGCGTCGCTGGCCGCGAGGTAGACGTTCTCGACCGAGGGACGCGTGCTCTTCGCCGGGATCACCGACGAGACGACCGAGAGAGCCTCGCGAAGTTGCTCGCGTTCACACAGGACCTTCATGGGATCCTCTCGTCCTTCTCCAAATGAATCGTCATCTTCTTAGGGGGCTCGTCCCTTTGTGGAGAACCTCCCCCCGGAACGCCCTAGTCGCCGCCGTCCCAAGCGCTTGGCGACGCGAACCCGCTGTTTCCGACCGCGCGGTGGACGTGGACGATCCGGGACTCAGGCGAGACTTCTGCACAGGGTTCCAGAGCATCCGCAGGTGGAGGAACAAAGGTGGGGATGAGGGTGCGTTCCGTCGGCGGCCGACTCACACGTTGACCACACGCGACCGCCGGTTGTCCCGGTCCGACTCACAGCGTGGTTGGACTTCTCCCGCCTTGGAAAGCCACCAAATCCGCCCAAGATTAGCGGAATCGGGGCCGGAAGTACACCGCGACGACGCCCGCTCGGATGGGCTCGGCGCATCGCCGGGAGGCCGCTCCGAGGGCCCGGACGGCCGCGGCCCGGCGACGTCCCGAGCGAGGCTCGCGGATCAGTTTGCGCCGGGGCCTTGGAGGTCGAAGACGAGCTCGGTCAGGAGCTCGCGCATCGACGGTTCCGTCTCCGACAAGCGGTTCAGCTTCTTGACCGCGTGGAGGACGGTCGAGTGGTCGCGGCCGCCGAAGTAGCCGCCGATCTCCTCCAGGGACATGCGGGTGAGCCGCCGCGCCAGGACCATCCCGACCTGGCGGGGGAAGGCGATCGCGTTGCTGCGCTTCTTGGATTGCAGCTCGGAGAGCTTGACCCCGAAACGCTCCGTGACGACCCGGACGATGTCCTCCATCGACGGCTCGCGCTTGTGGTTGGCGAAGAGCTCGCGCAGGCAGCGCCGGACCAGGTCGATGTCGACCGGGCGCTTGGAGAGGCTGGCGTAGCCCAGGAGCTTCGTCACCGCGCCCTCGAGCTCGCGGATGTTGGAATCGATCCGCTCGGCGAGGAGGCGGGCGACGTCCTCGGGAAGCTGGCGGCCCCGCTCCCGGCTCTTGCGCTTCAGGATCGCCATACGCGTCTCGTAGCAGGGCGATTCGATCTCGGTCACGAGCCCCCACTTGAAGCGCGAGACCAGGCGTTCCTGCAGCGTCGGAATGTCGACCGGCGGGCTGTCCGAGGAGAGGACGATCTGCTTGCCCGCGTTGTAGAGCGTGTTGAACGTGTGGAAGAACTCCTCCTGCGTTCGTTCCTTGTTCGCCAGCAGATGGATGTCGTCCACCACAAGGACGTCGACGTTGCGGTATTTGCCCCGGAACTTCTGTAGATCGCCGTCCCCCAGCGCGCTGATGAAGTGGTTGACGAACGTCTCGCAGGAGAGGTACAGGATGCGCGCGCGCGGATCGCGCTCGAGCACGGAGTGGCAAAGGCTCTGCAAGAGGTGCGTCTTGCCGAGGCCCACGCTCCCGTGGATGAAGAGCGGGTTGTAGACCGTCGCGGGAGACTCGCCGACGCCGACGCTGGCGGCGTGCGCGAAGCGATTGCACGGACCGACGACGAAGTTCCCGAAACGGTACTGCGGGTTCAGGACGATGTCGCTCGAGTGCAGGAGCCCCGCCACGGGGTAGTCCGCCGCTGCCGCACCGTTCGATGTGCTCGCGCCGTTGGAGCTCGCGCTCGGGGCGTCCGTCCCCTCGGGCTCGCGGCGCGTCGGCATCGCAAGCTCCGCGTCGATCTCGATCAGGAGCTTGCGCGCGCCGACCGCCGCCGTCACCGCTCGCTCGAGCTCGGCGCGGTAGTACTTCTCGAGCCAGTCGCGGGTAAAGCCGTTGTGGACCGCCAGACGGACTTCGTGGTCGTCGGCGTACACGACGGCGGCGCGGCGGAACCAGGTCTCGAACTGCTGCGGCTTGATGCTGCGCTGGAGGACCGTCTGGACCTCGGACCAGAGCTCCACGAGGCGTTTTTCCCCGGTTTCGGAGTCGGAGACGGACGTTTCCTGCTGTGCCGCGTCCGAAGCGGATGCCGTCTCCTGGGAAGGAGCCGTCGCTTCCGCAAGGTTCGGGACGGCGTCCTGGTCCATGCCTCGAACCGACGC
Organism: Planctomycetota bacterium; assembly: GCA_028278425.1. Classification (GTDB taxonomy): domain Bacteria; phylum Planctomycetota; class UBA1135; order UBA1135; genus JANQEJ01. The sequence continues at coordinate 21,789 of JANQEJ010000183.1, forward strand.
GGTGCTTTCAGCGTCGACCTCGGCCGAGACCGTGCGACCCGTCGCGTCCATCGAGTTCATCGAGAAGCCCCCCTCCCCTCGGCCGTGCAGGGACAGACCCCGCCCGTTGTTTGTCATGGTGTTGCGCGCAGCGCGTCGCCGTGCGCACGAGTCCGTTCCACGTGAAGCCGCGCGCCGAACTCCCCCTCACAAGAGGCTCGTGAGCCCTCTCGATGTCCGACTCGCTGCTGGCTCCCACACCGAAGTCACCCTCGGTGCGCGACGCATTACACGCGCGCTCCGCTCAAGCGTCAACGGGAGACTTAGCAATCTCGTAGCGGTTGTTCACAACCCGCTGTTCTCACGTCACGTTGCGCGCGACGAAGAAATCACTTTCACCAGAACGTCCACCGCTCGCGCGCACTCTTCCTCGGTCGTCGTGCGACCGAGCGAGATGCGCAGCCCCGAGCGCGCCGCGTTCTCGTCGAGTCCCATCGCGAGCAACACGTGCGACGGCTCCAACGAGCCGCTTGCGCACGCGGAGCCGGCGCTCACCTCGAGTCCCTCGAGATCGAGACGCGTGACGAGCACGCGCCCGTCGCAGTCGGGGAGCATCACGTTCAACGTGTTCGCGAGTCGATCGTCGGAAGAGATCGGCGGCCCGAGGAGACGAGCCGCCTGCAAACGGGAGGCAAGTTCCATCCACAGGGTATGGGCGAGCCGCCCGACGCGGTCCGCGTACGCCGCGAGCTCGCGCACGGCCAGCTCGATGGCGAGGGCCGCGCCGGCGACGCCCACCGCGTTCTCAGTGCCGGGCCGCAAACCGTGCTCCTGCTCGCCGCCGAAGAGCTCCGGTTGGACGGCGCCGGGCCGCCGGACGCAGAGAACGCCCACGCCGACCGGACCGCCGACCTTGTGGGCCGAGAAGGAGGCGAGGTCGATCCCCCACCCGGCGAGGTCGAGCGGACGTCTTCCCAGCGCCTGGACGGCGTCGGTGTGCAGCAGAGGGGCGTCCGCGGCGCCGCTTCGGACCGCGGCGGCCACCCGCCCCAGCGGAGCGACGCTGCCGACCTCGTTGTTGGCCGCCTGCACCGAAACGAGGCGCACTCCCGGCGCGCCCGCCCGCGCGGTCAGCTCGTCCACGTCGATCCGTCCCTCCGCGTCGACCGCCACGCGCTCCACCGGGTGGCCGCTCCGCTCCAGGGCGGCGGCCGCCGCGAGCACCGAGGAGTGCTCGATGGCCGTCGTGACGAGCCCCGCGGCCGGACCGCGGTGGCGCAGGGTGCCGGAGAGCGCCAGGTTGTTCGATTCGGTGCCGCCGGAGGTGAAGACGACCTCGCTTTCGGCGATTCCGAGGGCGTTCGCGACTTGTTCGCGTGCGCGATCGACGACGTCGCGCGCCCGCCGCCCCGCCGCGTGGGTCGACGACGGGTTGCCGAAGCCTTCGGCGGCAAGTGCCGCCACGAGATCTTGTACCTCCGGACGCATCGGCGTCGTGGAGTTGTGGTCCAGGTAGACCCGCATCAGCGCGCGGTGGCCGGATCGCTCGCACGTGGCGCGGCGATCAGGCGCCGGTAGAGGTCCTCGTAGCCGCCGACGACGCGGCGGCGGTCGAAGCGCTCCTCCGCCGTCCGGCGCGCGACCGCGCCCATCTCGCTCGCCCGTGCGGTGTCGAGGAGGAGCGAGCGCAGGCGATCCGCGTAGCCGTCGAGGTCGTCGACCTCGCACAGGAGACCGGACCGACCGTCGTCGACGACCTCCGGCACGCCGCCGACGCGCGTCGCCACCACCGGCGTCCCCGACGACATCGCCTCGAGGGCCGAGAGGCCGAAGGACTCCGTGGCGCTCGCGAGGCAGAACACGTCCGCCGCAGCGAGGCGCGCCGGCAGGTCGTCGCGCTCCCCGAGGAACTCGACGCGCTCCCCGATGCCGAGCCGGGTCGCGCGCTCCCGCGCCGCGGGGCAGTCGGGTCCGTCCCCGATCAGCACGAGGCGCGCCTCGGTACCCTCGGAAGCGCGCGCGAACGCGTCGACGAGCCACGGCACGCGCTTGACCGCGCGGAAGTTGCTGACGTGAACCGCCGTCGGCGGCCCGCCGGGCGTTCGGCAGGCCTCGCCGGCCGCGGGGTGGAACTCGTCGGTGTCCACGAAGTTGGGGATCACCTCGATGTCGCACGCCGACCCGGTCTGGTCGCAGAAGTAGCGCCGGGTGTCCTGCGCCAGGGACTCGGAAACCGCCGTGGCGGCGTCGCTTGCGGCGATGACGAACTGGGTGAGCGGCGAATAGGACGCGTCGCTCCCCACGATCGTGATGTCGGTGCCGTGCAGTGTGGTGACCACCCGCGGCGCCGGAAGCGTGGGGTCGGTTTCCGCGGCCGAGCGCACCAGGAACGCCGACACCGCGTGCGGGAGGGCGTAGTGGGCGTGCAGGATGTCCAATCCCTCGGCGCGGTGGACGCTCAGGACGCTGGAGGTGATCGCGAGATCGTGCGGCGTCGAGGCGAAGAGCGGGTAGGGGAGTCCCCGCGAGAGGTGCATGTGCACCGAGCCCGGCGTCCGCGCGAGCCGCGGGGGCACCGCGTGCGAGAAGAGGTGGACCGAGTGCCCGAGCTCGGCGAGCGACAGGGCGAGCTCGCTGGCCACCACACCGGAGCCGCCGTAGGTCGGGTGGCAGAGGATTCCGATCGAGAGGGAGCGCTTCATCCTCATTAAAGGGTAGCGAGCGCGATCGACTTCCCGGCGCGGCCGCCCCTAGGACTCGGCCTCGGCCGCCGGCTCCACGTCGCGGGCGGGTTCCTTGGGGACGAGAACCACGTCCGCCACGGCCGGAGCCTCCTCGGACCGCGCGTCCGGAGCTTCGGGGCGCGCCCCATCCGCCGGAGCGGAGGCCGCCGGCTCCTGGGCGAGGACTTCGTCGGCGAGGAGGCGGTAGTCGCGGGCTCCGGCGGATTCGGGCGCGTACTCGAGGATCGTCGCCCCGTGGCTGGGCGCCTCGGCGAGCTTGACGTTGATGCCGATCCCGCGCGGGAAGACGAGGCCGGGGAAGTAGCCCTTCACCTCGCCCAGGACCTCGCGCGCGAGCTTCAGCCGGTTGTCGTACAAGCACGGGACGATGCCGCCGATCTTGAGCTCGGGGTGCAGCCGCTTCTGGACGAGCTCGACGATCTCCACGAGCTTCGAGAGCCCGCGCATGGCGAAGAACTCGGTCTGGACGCAGATGAAGATCTCGTCGGCGGCCGCCAGCGCGTTGATCGAGAGCAGCCCGAGGCTCGGCGGGCAGTCCAGGAGGACGTAGTCGGCCGGCTCCGCGCCGCGCTGGCCGCGGTGTTCCTCCCGCCACTGCGTCAGCGCTTCGCGCAGGAGCGTCTCGCGCCCGAACTGGTTGGCGAGCTCGAGCTCGGCGCCCGAGAGATCGAGGTCGGTCGCGACCGCCGCAAGCCCCGGCGTGCTGGTGCCGCGCACCGCTTCGGCGAACGGGATCTCGCCGAGCAGCATGCGGTAGGTCGAGGGAGCTCCGTCCTCGACCTCGAGGCCGAGATGCACCGACAGGTTGGCCTGTGGATCGAGATCGACGACGATCACGCGGCGTCCCTTCTCCGCCAGGGCCGCCCCAAGGTTGACCACCGTCGTGGTCTTGCCGACGCCGCCCTTTTGGTTGAGGAACGCGATGACGCGCATGGTGCGGCCGAATTGTAGAGAAAGTGGACCGCCTGAACCGCCCTAGAACAGGGCGTCGAGGCTCGCGGGCAACGGCCCGGCGTGGAAGAGCGGCTCCCCGTAGGCGACCCCGATGCGCTCCCCCCAGTAGCGCGCCTTGCTGGCGGAGCGGGCCAGGATGTCGGCGCCGAAGAGGAAGTGCTCGCCCCGGTCCTCGGGGTCTGTGGGCTCGATCTGGCTCGCGTAGCAGCGGATCACCTCGACCTTGCGCTCCCAGACGTCGCTGACGTCGACCACGAGCGTGGCCTCGAAGGGCACGTGGCCCATGAAATGGAGGAGCCGCGCCGGCCGGTGGGCCGCCGAATCTCCGCCCGCCTCCGCGAGGCGCTTCAGCCCGGCCAGGTACCAGGCCTCGCGCGCGATCCGGCCGCAGGCGGCGTGGTCGGGGTGCAGGTCGTCGGTGTGCTGCGCGAAGACGACCTCGGGACGGTGCTCGCGGAGGATCGCCGCCACCGCCTCGCGCGCCTCGACGGTGGCCTGCACGCGGCCGTCGGGGAGCTCCAGGTTGCGCCGCACCGCCAGGCCGAGCAGCTCGGTCGCCCGCTCCGTCTCGCGGTCGCGGTCCGCCTGCGACCCGCGGGTACCCATCTCTCCCCGCGTCAGGTCGAGGACGCCGACGCTCTTTCCCCCCTCCGCGAGCCGCAGGATCGTCCCGCCGAGCGAGATCTCCGCGTCGTCGGGATGCGCGGCGATGACCAGGGCGTCGAGCTTCACGGCGGGTCCTCCTCGAGATGGAGCAAGAGATGCTCGCTCGGAAACGGCTCCAGCTCGCGGAGCAGCTCCGCGATCCAAGCCGTCCCGAAGCGGGCGGTGAACTGGAGCGTACCGAGCACGCGCTCCTGAGGCAGGTCGCGGGGGCGAAGGTAGCTCGCGAGCCGCCGCTGGTGGCGCCGGCCCTTGCCGGTGCGGTTGGCCTGCACGCGGTCGGCCTTCGCGGCGAGCTTTCCGACCAGGTCGGTGAGCTGCTTCGCCGTTCGCTTGAGCTGCACGCCGAGCCCCGGGTCGAGCGCGCCGAGCTCCTCGCGCAGGGCGAGGAGCTTCTCGGCGGCTTCGTCGGCCACGCCGCGCAGGGCGTCGGCCACCGGCGCGCTCGCCCCCGAGCCGTCGTCTTCGGCGAGGGCGCCGCGCAGCACGGTGAGGGCGTCGACCTCCAGGCGCCCGAGCGAGGCGCGCGACGCCTCGTCCACCAGCGTGGCGGAGAGTCGCGGCACGAACGGCGTCGCCGGAGCGCCGACCGCGGCGCGCAGCGGCGGGAGCTCGGCGTGGTAGGCAAGTTCCCCCCAACCTCCCACGTACGCGGCAACCGGGAGCGCGAGGTCCTGCACCAGGGGCCGCAGGAGCGCGCCCGCGGACCAGTTCGCGGGGCTCTGGACGATCTCGGCGGCGAGCTCGCTCGGCGTGCGCGACCCCGGTTCGTCGTCGTAGCGAAACCCGTCGCCGCCGGCGCGCAGCGCCAGACGCCTGCCGTTCTCGTGATGAAAGACGAGCGCCGCCTTCTCGGGATCGATGGCGGCCTCTTCGCCGGCTCCGCGCAACGCCTCGGCGCCGGCGCGGAGGGCGGGAACGGGATCGGACCCGACGATCGCGGCGAGGCGGCGCGAGAGGGTGTCGCGCATCCAGCTCGGCTCGAACACGACGAGCCCGTGCGGCCCGAGCAGCGCGGTGAACGCCCGGGTGAACGCGGCGGCGAGGCTCTCGCCGTCCCGCGGCAGGAAGGTCTCGATCGCGGCGTCGCGGTCTTCGCTCTCGGCCAGGGTCTGGCGCAGGAGCTCCGCGATCGGCCCCAGGCGATGCTCGTCCTCGGAGAGCACGATCTCGCCGAAGGGACGCTTGCCCGACGACATCCCGGGCAGACCCACCTTGCGCAGGTCGAGGTTCTGGTTGACGACGTGGAGGTGGTGCACCTCGGCGATGTCGTGGTCGTCGGCGTGGTTCCAGAAGAGCGCAACGACCGGGCGCTCCCAGGCGGCGCTCAGCGCGCGGGCGAGGCGGATCGCGTGCAGCGCCTTGTAGAGGTCGTACAGGGGTCCGCCCAGGAAGCCGGGCTGTTGCCCGGCGACGACGAGCGCCGTTCCCGGCTTAGCGATCGTGCGCACGGCGTCGAGCACGGCGACGTGCGGCGCGAGTTGGGAAAGGTTGAGCTCCAGCGCGCTCGCGATCGCGCGCCGCTCGTCCGGCTCGAAGCGCTCCTCCGGCCTCGGCACGTCGTCGACGCGGGCGGGTATGCACGTGCCGGGAAGCGACGCGGGGTGCGGGCGGCCGGCGAGCGCGCGTCGGGCGAGCGGCGCGAGCTCGAACGCGTCGGCCGGCAGGTGCTCGAGGCGGATCGGCACGCTTCCGCTCCTCAGGTGCGCGCTCCGAGCGCCGCGGTCACCTCGGAGATCATCGCGTCGAGCGCGTCGCGCGCGGCGTCCTTCCAGGCTTTCCCGGCGTGCTCCGGCGAGCGGTACGCGAACGCCACCCCGCGCGAGGAGTTGATGATCGCGCCGCGGATCCCGCCCGGCTCGAACGCATCGACCGTGTCGGCCGCGCTGGCGCCCTGGGCGCCCATGCCCGGGACGAGGAAAGGCGTCTGCGGCATCCGCGCGCGGAAGTCGCGCAGCTCGCCGGAGTACGTGGCGCCGACGACCGCGCCGACCGAGGAGAAGCCGCACTCCCCCACCAGGTCTTCGCCCCAGCGCGCGACCGCGTCCGCGACCGCGTGGCAGAGCGGCGGCGTTCCGTGCATCTGGATCGTCCCGCCGCCGGGGTTCGAGGTCCGCACGAGGACGTACATGCCCTTGCCCGTGCGCCGGCAGACCTCGAGGAACGGCTCGACCGAGTCGTCGCCCAGGTAGGGGTTGACCGTGATCGCGTCGCAGAGCGCGTTTGCATCGTTGCTCTCCGCGCCGTCGAGGTAGGCGCTCGCATAGGCGGCGGCGGTGCTCTTGATGTCGCCGCGCTTCAGGTCGCCGAGGACGAGCAGGCCGGCTTCGTGCGCTTGCGTGACGACGGTCTCCCAGGCGGCGACGCCGTCCGCGCCCAACACTTCGAAGAAGGCGGACTGCGGTTTCACGACGGCCACGCGGCCGGCGCAGACGTCGATCAGCTCCCAGCAGAAGTCCGCCAGCGCCTGAGCGCGCTCCTCGCGCGGCAACGTTGCGTCGCGTGCGGCGGTGAACTCCTCGGGCAGAAGATCCAGGTGCGGATCGAGTCCGACCATGCACGGGTTTCCGACCCGTGCGACCGCGGCGTCCAGTCGATCCGCCCAGCTCACGGCGCTGCGTCCCTCGTCTCGCGGCCCGCTTCCTCCGCGAGAGTTCGCGCGGGGCTTCCCTCCATCTGCTCGTGCGGCGGGATCAACACGCCGCCCGACATCGTGACGCGGAGTGCCTCGTCGACGGTGATCGGAAGCGGGATCACGGACTTGGCCTCGACGAAGATCGTGTAGCCCGTCATCGGCATCGGCGACGAGGGAATGAAGCAGGTGATCATCGACTTGTCGAGCGTCTCCTGGACGGTCTTCGGCGCGTTGCTCGTCACGAACGCGATCGAATAGAGATGCGGGCTGGGATAGGGAATGGCGACCACGGTGTCGAACTCGATCTTCTTCTCCGCGAAGAAGAACTCGACGAGCTGTTTGCTGTAGGGGTAGACGGTGCGCACGAGCGGCACCGCGTGGAAGAGCTGGTCCAGCTTGTTGACGACGCGCCGGCCGAGGAAACCGCCGACGAGCCAGCCCAACCAGATGACGAGCAGAAGCGACAGCACGACGCCGATCAGCGGGTGCACGCGCGCCGCGACGTCGGCGCGCAGAAGCTTCGGCCGGATGCAGAGCTCCTCGAGGTCGCGGAGGAACGTCTCCTTGTCGTCGCGGTACTCCTCGAGCGCCGTCATGAACGCCGGATCGGAGTAGCGGCCGGCGCTCTGCGACGCGAGGTTCTCGAGCTCGAACGGGAGGACCGAGGTGTCGAGATACGCCTCGCTGTAGGGATCGATGCCCAGCGCGCGGAGCCCCGTCCAGCCGGCGCCGTTCCGCTCCAGCGACCAGTAGATCGTGCGGTTGATCGGCCCGGTGACGTAGGTCGTCACGAGCTGGTACAGGAACCCGAAGACGACCAGCGTGAGGACGATCGGAAGGAGCGTGATCAGCCCGCGCAGGAAGAACCGGGCGACCCGGGAGCGCGGGGCCTTCTTCTTCGTTGCCGCGTTCATGGCCTCGCCCGCTCCGTCGCGTTCGGGGAGCGGCGCGGCATCTTACTCCCTCGACGGTTCGAGGAAGTGCGTCGCAACGCGGTCCGCGAGCGGCAGGCCGCGCACGGTCAGGCGGAAGCGTTCCCCCACCCGTTCCAGCAGGCCGTCCGCGGCCAGCCGGCCCGCGGTCTCTTCCGCGGGATCCGGCTTGCCTTCGGCGGCGACGAAGCCGGCGGCGCGACGCGCCTCCTCGGGATCGACCCCCCGGGCGAGGCGCAGACCCAGCCACCAGGTCTCTCCCAGACGCGCCTTCGGGGAGAGGGTCTCCTCGAAGGCCCATTCCTCGCCGTCTCCCTCGAGGGCCCGCCGCCAGGCGCCGATCGAGCGCGGCCGGCCGCGTCGCGTGTGGCCGACCTTGCTGACCGCCGACGGGCCCAGCCCCACGTAGGGGCCGTTGCGCCAGTAGTTGAGATTGTGGCGACACTCCTCCCCCTTTGAAGCGAAGTTGGACACCTCGTAGGCCTCCATGCCTCGCGACGCCGCGATCGCCCGCGTGCGCTCGAAGAGCTCGAGCTCGACCGCCTCGGGCTCCTGGGCGAGCTTCCCCTCGGCGAGCCATTGAGCGAACGGCGTCCCCGGCTCGAAGGTCAGGTTGTAGGCGGAGAGGTGGTCGGGGCCGAGGGCGAGCACGCGCTCGAGGCCCCTCGTCCAGGCGTCCACTCCCTGGCCGGGCGCGCCATAGATCAGGTCGACGGCGATCCGCGGCACGCCGGCCTCGCGGGCGGCCCCGTAGGCGCGGAAGCTCTGGTCCACGGTGTGGACCCGGCCGAAGAGCTCGAGCACCGCGGGCTCGAGGCTCTGGAACCCGATCGAGACGCGGTCGACGCCGTGCTCGACCAAGAGGCGCGCCTTCTCCGCGTCGAGGCTCTCCGGGTTGCACTCGAACGTGACCTCTTCCGCCGATTCGCGAAACGCGGTGATTCGTTCGAGCTCGGAGAGAAGGCGGCGCAGCTCGTCGGGCGAATGGAACGAGGGCGTGCCGCCGCCGAAGAAGACGGTGCGCGGCGCGCGCGGCGCGAAGCGCTCCGCTTCGCGAAGGACCGCTTCGATGACGCCCCCGGTGTCGAGGTCGTCTCCCGCGACGGAGTAGAAGTCGCAGTACGGGCACTTCGCCGCGCAGAACGGCAGGTGCACGTAGAGCGGCGTTCCGGGCTCGGCGCGGGGCGGCATCGCGCCCCATTATGACGGCGGCGGAAGCCTAGTCCTCGCCCATGACGCGGTAGAGCTTGACGAGCGCCTCCCGCTCGATCTGCCGCACGCGTTCGCGGGTCAGTCCGACGACCTTGCCGATCTCCTTGAGCGTCATCGGCTCGACGCCCTCTTCGCCCAGGCCGTAGCGCAGGCGCAGGATCGTCGCTTCGCGCTCGTCGATCGAGTCGAGCAAGCCCTTCAGTCGGTGGAGGAGGTCCGCGTGCTGAATCTCGTCTTCCGGCGTGACGATGCGCTCGTCCTCGACCGTTTCCTGGTTGGACGTCAGAACGTCGAGCGAGACCTGCGGCGCGAGGCCTGAGGTCTGGATGGTCTGCTTGAGGAGTCGCCAGCTCTCCTGCGGGATGCCGAGCTCCTGCGCAACCTCTTCGACGCTCGGCGTGCGGCCGAGCTTGTACGCGAGCTCGGCGGACACCTGCTTCCACTTGGAGATCAGCTCCGCCATGTAGCCCGGGATGCGGACGGAAAGCACGGTGTTCGTCAGCGCGCGGCGAATCGCCTGCTTGATCCACCACGACCCGTACGTCGAGAAGCGGCAACCCGCGTCGGGGTCGAACTTCTCGGCGGCCTTCATCAAACCGATGTTCCCCTCGGCGATCAGGTCCTGGAGAGCGAGGCCGCGATCGGCGTACATCTTGGCGATGGACACGACCAGGCGGAGGTTCGCGCGGATCATGTGCTCGCGCGCCTCCAGATCGCCCCCCTGGATGCGGCGGCCGAGCTCGCGCTCTTCCTCCGGCGACAGGAGCGAGACCTCGTTGATTTCCTGGAGGTAGGTCTCGAGGCAACGTTCGGAAGAAATAGCGGACCTCCTGGGTGCGCGAGGGGGGGATGGACCGGGAGCGGCGTAGCGCTGGCGGCCGTCGACAGGGCCCCCATCGGATTCCCGAGAACTCGGTCTTGAGCCGGGTTGGCTTTGGACGAAGGGGGGGAATTGGCCCGCGCCTGTTCAGGGCCCGGGTCGGTCTGCTACCGTTGGCCAGCGGCGCCGCCCTGCCGGTTCCGGCCCGCGACGCCCCCCAAGTCGGAAACAGCGATGTCCGAGACCTCCCTCGAGCAGCTCGTCCAGGAACGCCAGTTTGCCGGCATCCTGCAGACCCACGGGGAGGTCTTCTTCCGTCTTTCTAACACCCTACTGGGGCAGTCCGACCGGCCTTGGAACAAAAAGCACTACTTCCAGCTCATCAATGAGTCGGATTCGCTCGAGTCGTTCCTCGACGACTACGGCGCGCGCTACAACCGCACCTACGCCTTCTTCACCGAGCTCGTGGCGTCGCTCCGCTGGTTCGCCCAGACCGGCTACAGCCTGAGCCACATGCTGGGGCGTCTGGAGTCCTACGGCGCCTTCGATTGGCTCAACGGGGACGATCACGCCGCGCTGGAGCGAGCCACCCAGCGCACCCACGAGTTCTGCCGGCGGGCGGCGATCGACCTCTTGAGCGCCATTCGCAAGGAGGCCGCGTCGCTCGGCCTGGAGATCACGCCGGAGACGTTTCCGGAAAGCAACTTCCTTCCTGTGGTCGCGCGAAGGCGGCTGCCGCGCAACGTGGGCCAATCCGATCTCGAGGACGAGGAGCAGAAGATCGCCGAGGTGGCCTCGAAGTTCCTCGCTGCCTGCGACATGCTCGCCGACGCCGGTATTCGCTCCATCGAGGATCCGGAGCGGCGAGGTGCCTTCCTCGCCAACGCGTGCACGGAAGAGCAGGCGCGGGTGTACGAGGCCACGGTGCACAACCTGCAGTCGACCTACGACACGCACATCCAGAACACCGTGCTGGAGGCGGCGGACCCGCGGCTCATGCGGCTGCGCGGGCACATGTCCGGGGCGTTGCATCTCCTGGCTTCGGTGACCTACCTCACCCACTTCTTCGAGCGGCACGAAGACGAGCTCCGGAACGAGGAGGTCAAGCACCGGATCAGCGAGCTGATCGACCGCAACGACGTGCAGGACATCATCCTGAACGAGCTGCTCTTCTGGGCGAAGCGCTTCTTGGAGGGCGGCCGGAGCGTGGCGGAGGACCTGTTGCCGGAGTACACCAACGTGCAGGAGCTCGACGTCGAGGTCTCCGACGGGCTCGTCATGCACGCCCGTCCCGCCGCTCTCATCGTGGGGATCGTGAACCACTACGGCACGCCGGTCGAGATGGAGGTCGCGGGCCAGGCGTGCAATGCCGCTTCCATTCTCGAGCTTCTGGTCTGCGTAGGCTCGCATCCGGACGAACGACGCTTCGTCTTCCGCGGAGACGAGAACCCACTGCGGGATATCCGGCTGCTCTTCCAGCACGGCCTCGGCGAAGAGGGCATGGAGAGTCTGCCGGACTCCCTCGGCTACCTGAGCAACGAGGGCTGAAGGGGACTCAGACTCCGAGCTTCAGCCGTTCCGCCAGCACGTCCGGCAAGCCGGCGCTTCGAATGCGAGCGGCTTCGAGCTCGATGTCGTACGGGAGACGCTGGATCCAGGCGCGCCGCTCTTCCGTGTCGTAGACCGCGTACCCGGTCAGAGGGTTCTCGTCGCGCGGCTGGCCCACGCTCCCCACGTTGAGCAAGCACTTGCTCGTCTCGGCGAGATCCACCTCCGGATCCAGCGTGTACGCCGTGCGCTGGGGGTCTTCCTGCAACCGAAGCAACGCGATCGGCACGTGGCTGTGTCCCACGAAGCAGACGGGGCGCTCCATGATGTCGAGGGATGGATCCGCGTCCGTCGTGCTCAGGATGTAGTCGAAGAGCTCCGGTCGATGCAGCGTCCCGTGACTCACGTGGCAGTGTTCGAGGTCCAGAGTCATCGGCAGGGACGCAAGCCACTCGTAGTCGGTGCTCTCGATGGCGCTCTGCGTCCACCGAATCGCCTCGCGCGCGTAGTTGTTGAAGTAACGGTCGTCGAGCTCGCGGACGCAGGCGGCGTCGTGGTTGCCCTTGACGACCAGCACCTCGCGCTCCCGCAAGATCGCGATGCACTCCCGCGGGGCGGCTCCGTAGCCGACGACGTCCCCCACGCTCACGACCTGGTCGATGCCCTCCGCGTCCATGTGCTCCAGCACGGTGGTCAGGGCCGAGAGATTGGCGTGGATGTCGCCGAGAATGCCGTACTTCATCCGGAGCGTGAGGGGGGCACAGCGAGCAGACCACCAGCCAGTGCAAGACCTGCTACCAGAACCGCTCCGCCGAGGATAGCGAGGGGACCGCCCGGTTCCGAGACCGCGCGCGAGAGATGCTGCGAAGCGTCCAGCACGTCGCGGAGGGCGACGGCGGGCCAGGAACTCGAATCGAGGAGCAGCGCGGGGCCGAACCAAGTCGCGAGCAGGAACACCGTCAACAGCCCGTAGGTAGGAAGTCGCATCCGAAGCAAGGCGATTCCCAGAGCGGCGAGATGCGCGTCCGCGAGGACGAGCGACACCCAGGACGCGGCGCTCGGCCCGTTGCTGAGGGCCCCCTTGGCGCCAAGGAGCAGGAGGGCTTGCACGACCGCGGCGGAGCTCACCAGTGCGAGCCCTTCCCCCCAGACGCGGGAGCGGCTCGGCAGCCACTCGCGGAACCCCGACGCACCCGCAAGGGCCCCCAGGCCGAGGAGGGTACCGAGCAGGCCGGCGAGGAAGATCATCTCCTCCAGACCTCCCGACCGCTCGAGGGTCGCCACTCCTGGCGGCTGGAGGCGGTCGAAGACGGGCCAGGTGACGAGGGCGAGCAGGGCGACACATGCTCCCCCTGGGTGCGTCATCCATCGGCGCACGACCCAAGCCGCCAACCGGAAGGCCACCATGCGCGGCCTTTTACGGCCACGAGGGGTCCGGATCCAGCCCAAAAGGGCCGCCGTCCGCTCGATGTGCCTCCGAGCTGGCCGCGGAGCTAGGGAGGCAGCGGGTGGACCTGGCCTCCCGAGGAGCCCCGGGATGTTCCACGTGGAACCTCCGGTCGGAAGGGAGAACCACACGGTATGGGAGAAGGATGGAAACCAAGCTCGATATCTTGGGGTCGGTTCCCTAGTCTGCGGAGTGTTCCACGTGGAACACTCCGGGCCGACGCCGGGAGGCGTTCCACGTGGAACATCCCGGCGTCAGCGTGGAACCCCCATCGGATGTTCCACGTGGAACATCTCGGCGAGCGGGCTGGTTCTCGATCGCGACGCGGATGCGCCACGTGGGCTCCGCCAACCCGGAGGCAGAATCGTGGAACGTAGACTCGGAAGAGGGCTCGGGTCGCTGTTGTCCAAGCCGGAGGCGACGGAAGAAGGCCCCGTGGATGTGGACCTGAGGTCGATCCGCCCGAACCCCCATCAGCCTCGGAAGGCGTTCGACGCCGGGGCGCTCGAGGAGCTTAAGAGCAGCATCTCCACCCACGGTGTGTTGCAGCCCGTCGTCGTGCGTCCCGCCGAAGAGGGATACGAGCTGATCGCGGGGGAAAGGCGGTGGCGCGCCGCGCGCTTGGCGGGCCTCCAGCGGATCGCCGCGGTCGTGCGGACCGACGTCAGCGACGAGCAGATGCTGGAGCTCGCCCTGATCGAAAACGTCCAGCGTGCCAACCTCGACCCCATCGAGAAGGCCAGGGGCTTCCAAGCCCTGATGGAGACCCTGAGCCTCACTCAGGAAGCCGTTGCGACCAAGGTCGGGTTGAAGCGCTCCACCGTCACGAACCATCTCCGCCTTCTCGATCTGCCGCAAGAGGCGCAAGACGCGGTCTCCCAGGAGCTCATCACGATGGGCCACGCCCGGGCCTTGCTTGGCCTCCAGGATCGGAAGATCCTACGGCGACTTCTCGCGGAGATCGGCCGCCAAGATCTGAGCGTGCGCGAAGTGGAGCGGCGTGTGCGGGAAGCGCAAGGCCGCGAAGCGGCGCGGTCCCGGTCCGGAGGGACTCCACCGCAGCCGTGGGCCCGGGAGATGGAGCGCCGGCTCAGGGAACGGCTCGGCACCAAGGTGGCGGTCCATTGCGGCCCCGACTACCGTGGACAGATCCTGATCGAGTTCTTTGGTCGGGAGGACTTGGAACGGCTCTACGGGGTCCTCGCGCCGTCCCCGACGGTCGACGCTATTCCAGAACGACGGTCGCGTTGACCACGACCGGGTCCTGCGGTCGATCGGTCGTTCCCTCCGCGATCTGACCGGCGGCGATCTCATCGACCACGGCCTTCCCTTCGAGGACGGCTCCGAAGATCGTGTGGACGCCGTCGAGGTGATGGGGAGTCCCGGTCGTGATGTAGAACTGGCTGCCGCTGCTCTCGGTGTCCACGGGCTGCTTTGCGGCGGCGAGAACGTAGCGGAAGTGGCGGAGGTCGCTCCGTTCAGGCTCGATCTTGTAATCCGGCCCGCCCGTCCCCCAGGTCGAGGGGTCGCCGTCGCGCGAGTTCGGGTCGCCCCCTTGGATCATGAACGTCTGCCCTATGCGGTGGAAGAGGGTCCCGTCGTAGTATCCCTCCCGGCACAGCTTGAGGAAGTTCTCGGCGTGCTTGGGCGCGTGCTCCTGGTAGAGGCCGAGGGTAATGAGCCCCTTGCTGGTCTCCAGGCGGATCTTGGGGGCATCGTCCGGCAGGGGGTCGTTCCGGAAGAGCGACGCGTGGTCCGCTTCCCACCGGCGGACGCCGTCCATCCGGGCGAGCAAGTGCTCCTGGAGCGTTCGCGAGCTTTCGTCCTCACCGAACTGGAAGACCTCCTTGACGAGCGGATGGTTGGGATACTCGTCCTGGAGCGTCCTCAAGCTGGCCGCGGCCGCGTCGTACTCGCCGTCGTCGATCCGCTGGCGCACCTCCAGGATCCTGGCCCAGGGACCCGCCGGGGTGCCCCCCAACTCGTCCGCCACGCTTGCAAGCACGCCTGCGCTCGGCGTCTCGAGGCCTCCGAACCCAGAGCTGAACTTCACGTCCTCGCGCAGGCGATTCCAGCTCGAGGCGCGGTCTTCCGCCGCCTTGGAGTCAACGTATTCCTTACCGAGGACGGCGGCGGCGATGAGCACGGCCAAGCCGACCGCGGGCTTCCAGAACCGCTGCACCCATTCCGACAGGATGGACTCGTCTTCGGTCGAGGCGATGGTGATCTGGGTTGCAGCCTTATGTGTCTTCTTTGCCATGGGGGATGCCCGTTATTTGGTGGCTAACTGTGCAGCATCTTCTGCAAAGGGGGGGCGTCAGTCCGCCAGGGCTCTCCCCCTGCCGGACGCGCGCCGATCCCCCGGGACCGGAACCCCCGGCCGCGCTCTCTCGCGCCGTCGTCCGGGGGCGCAGGGGGTGGAAAGATCCAGCGATCCCAGACGAAGGCGAGACATTCTAGTGTCCCGCAGTCGGATGGGGCAAGCCAGAGCGGCGCGTGCCCCCGCGCGCGACGCCCGGCGAGCCGCGCGGGGGCAAACCGCACGCGACGCGGTACCATGCCCGGTCCTAAGGTCCCTCCTCTTCCCTAATCCACGCCCACAGCAAGGCCATGAACGCTCTAGTCCTCGTCGCCCTCGGCTCCCTCGTTCCCGCCAGCCCTGACGCCGCCGACGCGTCCTGCGCCCTTGTCCAAGACGACACGAAGCAGGAATACGAGAAGCGCCGCGCGGAAGCCGAGGGCGACGTGAAGAAACTCTGGGCCGTCGTCGACTGGTGCGAGGCCAACTCGTTGACGAAGGAACGCCGCTCGTGCTTGCGCGCCATCCTGAAGCTCGACGAGAACGACAAGAAGGCCCACGAGCTGCTCGGGCACATCTTCCACGACGGGAAGTGGTTCACGAGCGAGAAGAAGCTCAACGCCTACAAGAAGAAGGAAGAGGAGCGCATGGCCAAGGAGAAGGGCCTCGTGCGCTACAAGGAGGGTTGGGCCCATCCCGACGACATCCCTTACCTCGAGAAGGGAATGGTCAAGCTGGAAGACGGGACGTGGGTGGATCCCGTGGCGCAGAAGCGCCTCGAGGAGGGCTGGGAGCAGCAGGACCTGACCTGGATCTCGCCGGAGGAGTTCGAGAAGCGAGACCAAGGCCTTTGGAAGTGCGGCGAGAAGTGGCTCACGCTCGAGGAAGCGAACGAATACCACTCCGAGCTCGGGCGCTGGTGGACGATTCCCGGCGACTACTTCCACCTCTACACGACGCTCCCGCGCGACGTCGCCGAGCAAGCACTGGCGGAAGTGGAGCGCACCTTCCGCGACCTGGCTCGCATCTACGGCGTCGTGCCGACGGAGCCGCTGACCGTGGCCGTGGTCAACTCCGCCGATCAATACGCGGTATTCGCCGGCGGCGAAGACGGCGTTTGGGCGGACACCGACCTCGTCGGCGCGTCCGGGGTCCACGGCGCCTTCTTCGCCGAGAACTGGTTCAACCGCGAAACGGGCAAGTGGATGGGCGCTGGCGCGGGTTACTGGGACAACTCCAGCAACGACACCGCGCAGTTCGGCAGGCTCTTCACGCGCCACGCCGCCGGGCAATCGTTCGGCGAGTTCGCCGACCGGAGCCCGAAGGCGGTTCGGAAGGCCGTCGCGGCGGGCCAAGGGCAAATCGACCCCGAGGAGTTCTACGGGGAGAAGAAGGTTCCCGCCTGGTTCCGGTACGGCGCGGCGTCCTACGTCGAGCGCTACTTCATTGACTCCTGGGTCGGCGCGGACGGCAATCCGCACTGGGCCCGCGAGTGGTCGATCAGCAACATCATGCGCCGCGGCGGCCTGGATCCGATTCCGACGATCTTCGAGATGAACATCTCGACCGACAACGAGAACTCGGACAAGCTCATCAGCGAGGCGGGCCTCCTGCTCGCGTTCATCCTGGACGGGGACTGCGCGCCCGTGAAGGAGAAGCACGGTGCGCTCAAGGCCGCGCTGAAGTCCGGCAAGGGCACGGACAAGGCCTTCGCCGAGCTGGAAAAAGCCCTGGAGAAGCACTCCGACGACTTGCGGATGTTCGCCAACCTCTAGGCGCGTCCACGACCCCGAAACGGATCGCCCGCCAATGGTCGCTTTCCTCGCAAGCCTTTGCCTGGCGGTGCAAGCCGGCGGGGCGACACACGCCGGGTTGCATCCGGCCGACGCCGAGTTCTTCGTCGAGTGTCCGGACGTGCCGGCGCTGCTCGAGGCCTACGACACCGCTCCGATGGCGCGGATGTTCCAGGACGAGGAGGCGCGGACCGCGCTGCAGCGCATGTTCGGCATGCCGGATCTCAATGGTCGCAACGCCGTGCAGTGGGGAATCGATGCGATGCCGATTCCCGAGGAGGCGGCGAGCGACGCGCTGAACGTGCTCGCGCAGCTCCAGGCGGCATCGGTCTCCGGCTACGCCTTCGAGCGCGTGGACACCGCGGTCGGTCCGGACTTCCGACCGACCGGCGGCGTCATGGTGCTCGACTTCAAGACACCCGAGGCGGCGAAGAACGTCGGCGACTTCTTCTTCCAGATCGGCGAGACGATCGAGAAGCCGGCGACCGACCCCGGCAAGGCCCGGAGCCGCGCCTTCCGTCTCGGTGACGAGACGAGCCCGGAGCTCTGGACGCTTCAGGCGGGCCGCCGCGTCGCCGTCGGCGGCGGCACGGTCGGCGCGGCGCGCTGGAACGCGATCGCCCTCGGGGACGCGCCGTCGATTGCCGGCGACGAGCGCTTCCGCGCCACCGTCGGCAAGCTCGGCCCGGGCAAGGGTGCGACGGTGTTCCAGGGCTACCAGGTTCGCTCCCCGATCGACCTTTGGCTCGGGAACGTTCCCGAAGGAGGCGAGGAAGAGGAGCTCAGCCTGACCCGGAGTCTCGGTGCGTTCGTGTTCGGCGCCGGCGTGCAGAGCTTCCGCATGCAGCTCCGCGACGGGACGTTCGTGACCGAGGCCTTCGAATCGGGCGCGAAGACGGCGCTGCCCTCGGTGGGTTGGTTGGGCAACGGAGCGGTCGGCCGCGACATCCTGCAGCAGGTTCACCCGGGGGTTCTGTTCGCGATCGCCTCGACGCTCGACGGGGAGGGCTTCCAAGAGGGGCTCTTCGCCGCGCTGGGAAAGGCCGACGGCCAGGACGTGGAAGCGGTGCGTGCGGAAGTCGACGGCAAGCTCGGCTTCGATTCGCGGCGGCTCTTCGCGAAGCTCGGACCCGACTTCACCCTGTTCGTCTATCCGATCAAGGGCATCGGGATGCCGAAGACCTTCGTGCAGATCGATCTGAGAGAGACGGAGGGCGTCTTCGAGGACGTCGAGCGGTTGAGCGAGGTGCTCGCTGCCGAGTTCCCGGGCTTCAAGGCGCGCTCGAGCAAGTACAAGGACGTGCCGTACGTGACGCTGACCCTGCCCGAAGAGGTGGTTTCCCTCGGCGAGTTCGGCTCCGTACGCCCCGCGATCGCCGTGCTGGACGGGCGCCTCGTGATGACGAGCGGCTCCGTCAACATGAAGCGTGAGATCCGCCGCCTCCAGGGCTCGGAGAAGGACCAGTTGCCGCCGGCGAGCTATCCCTGGACCGCGGACGGAGAGACCTCCGCCGTGCCCGCGGACACCGCGTTCCTCGTGTACATGGACTGGGCCAGCCAGGTGGAAGGGATCTTCTCCATGGCGCGCGCCTTCGGCCCGATGATCTCGAGCTTCGCGGAGGGTCTGCCCTTCGATCTGGTGGATCTCCCCGACCCCAAGCTCTTCACGAAGCACATGGCGCCGACGCTGCACGTCGTGCGGCCGGTGGAGGGCGGAACGCTGATGCGCCACGACGCGTCGTTCGCCTTCGAAACGTGGGTCGGTCTGGCCGGCATCGCGATGCGCGCCTTCCAGGCGGTCGAGGAGGCGTTTGCCCCGATGGCCTTCGAGGTCGAGGAGCCCGCGCCGGAACCGTCGGCGGATCTGCACATGACGACGGTGACGCGGCTGCAGGACCTGCGGACCGCGCTCACGGTCTACAAGCTCGACGCCGGCAGCTTCCCCGACGACCTCGCGAAGCTCACGGTCCCGTCGGCGAGTTACCCCAACGGCTTCCTCGACGGCGCGACCGAGGTTCCCACGGACGGCTGGGGCCGCCCGTTCCGCTACGGCCTCGTCGAGGAGGGCCGGAGCTACACGCTCTGGTCCCTCGGTCCCGATGGCATCGACCAGGACGGAAAAGGGGACGACGTCCAAGACCTCTGAGCCCGGGTGGGCCGCGGCTCGCGAAGGCCGGGACGGCCCGTGGCGTCGCCGCTATCGCATCGCGCGACGCAGCCTGGGCGCCGCGGTTTTGCCGATCGTCGCACCGAGCGTCCTGCGCGCGCTGGCGCGCACCTGGTCGGTGCGGTTGGAGGGGGAGGGACACTACGAGGACGCGTTCCGCCATCCGGGTCGTCTGCTGTCGCTCTGGCATGGACGCATGCTCGTGTCCCTTCCCCATCACCGTGACCGTGGCATGTGCGTCCTGGTGTCACCTTCCGACGACGGATCTTTGATTCTCCCGCTGCTCGCGCGCTTCGGGCAGCGCGTGATCCGCGGTTCCAGCAACAAGGAGAGCGCGCGGGCGCTGCGCGCGATGCTGCGCGAGCTCGAGGCGGGCGGCACCGTCGTCGTGACGCCGGACGGTCCGCGCGGGCCGCGCCACTCCATGAACCTGGGGCTCGCGTGGCTCGCGAAGGTCACGGGCTTCCCCGTTCTTCCCTGCGGCTTCGTCTGCGACCGCGCCTGGCACCTCAAGAGCTGGGATCGCTTCACCATCCCGCGACCGCGCGCGCGGCTCGCGCTGGTCTACGGCGAGCCCCTCCTGGTCGAGCGCGACGCCGACGACGCGGCGCTCGCTCGCGCCACGGACGAGATCCGCGCGCGCATGCTCGCGGCGGAGCGCCGCGGCTTCGAGCTCTTGGAAACGGAGCCGGACTGGTGATCCGCGTCGGTACCGCGGGATGGTCCTACCGCGACTGGGAGGGCTGCGTGTATCCGCGCGCGAAGCCCAAGGGCTTCCACCCGCTCCAGTACCTGGCGCGCTACTTCGACTGCATCGAGATCAACAGCTCCTTCTATGCCATGCCGCGGCCCGACAACGCGGCGCGCTGGGTCGAGCTCGTCCGCGAGCGGCCGAGCTTCCGCTTCCTCGCGAAGCTCACGAACGACTTCACGCACAAGCCGCTGCCGGATCGCGCGGAGCTCGCGAAGCTGTCGATGACCTACCGCGACGGCGTGGCTCCCCTCGTCGCCTCCGGGCGGCTCGCCGCGGTGCTGCTCCAGTTCCCGCACTCCTTCCGCGCGACGGACGAAGCGGGCGAGCGCTTGCGCGCGCTCCGCTCCTGCTTCGACGACCTGCCGCTCGCGATCGAGGTGCGCCACCGCTCCTGGTTCGAGCCGGCGCAGCTCGCGCTCCTGGAGAGCCTGGACCTTTCGCTGGTCGAGATCGACCTGCCCTACGCGGCCGACCATCCGCCGGCGGAGGTGCCGCGCGTCGGCCCGCTGGGCTACCTGCGCCTCCACGGCCGCAACGCCGACGCCTGGTTCGACAGCCGCTCGGGCCGCGACGCGCAGTACGACTACCTCTACGGCGAAGACGAGATCGCGGAGCTCGTGGCGCGAGCCCGGCGCCTCGCGACCGACCGGGAGGAGACCTACGTCGTCACGAACAACCACTTCGCGGGCAAGGCCGTCGCGAACGCGCTCGAGATCCTGGCGGCGATCTCGGCCGGGAAGCCGCTCGCGCCGGTGGAGCTCGTGCAGACCTACCCGCGGCTTCGGGGAACGACGCGCGTCGAGGGGCAGGGCGGCCTCTTCGATGAGCTAGGATGAGCCCATGGCGACCGAGAGCCTCAGCTTCGAGCTGCAGCCCGCCGGCGACCCAAACCGGCTGATCCGCGTGCGGGTCGAGTCGCCCGCCGGAGTCCCCGGCTCCGGGGAGCGGCGGCCGTTCGTGATGGTGCTCCACGGCTTCAAGGGCTTCATGGACTGGGGCTTCTTCCCGGAGCTCTCGCGGCGGCTCGCCGACGCCGGCCTCGTCGCGGTCTCCTTCAACATGTCGGGCAGCGGCATCGGGGCCGACCTGGAGACCTTCACCGACGACGAGGGCTTCGCCGGGAACACCTACACGCGGGAGATCGAGGACTCCGGCCTGGTCCGCGCCCACGCGGCAAGCGGTAACTTCCCCTGGATTGACCCTCAAAAGGCCGCCATGTTCGGGCACAGCCGGGGAGGCGGGATCGCCCTGCTCCACGCCGCCGAGGCGGGGGACTACCGCGCGCTCGTCACCTGGGCCGCCATCGCGAGCGTGAACCGCTGGGACGACGCCACGCGCAAGCTCTGGCGCGAGCAGGGGTTCCTCCTCATCCCGAACGCCCGCACCGGCCAGACCCATCGGCTCGACGTGACGCTGCTGGACGAGGCCGAGCGGCACGGCGAGGGCCGGCTCGACGTCGTGGCGGCCTGCGGGCGGATCCAGGCGCCGACGCTGCTCGTACACGGCGAGGCGGACGAGGCCGTCCCGTTCGCCGATCTCGAGACGCTCGCCGCGGGTTTTCCCTCGGGGGTGGCGGAGCGGCTCGCCGTCGCAAACGCCGGGCACACCTTCGGCGCGCGGCACCCTCTCGAGGAGATCCCCGCCGAGCTCGACCGCGTGCTCGAGCGAACCGTCGGCTGGTTCACCCGCCACCTCACCTAGGTTGCGTCTCACGGCCGCGCGGCCGGCGTAGTGCCCGGCCGGCGTGCGCCCGCCCGCCCGACTCTGGTAGGTTGCGCGCCTCTCCCCGGGCCCCCGTGGATGCTCCGTCCCTGATCGCCACCGCGTACCTCGCGACCCTCGCGTTGCTCGCGCTCTACGGGCTGCACCGCCTCTGGCTGGTGGTGCGGTTCCGCTGGGATCGTGGGGCGAAGCCGGATGCCGCGTGCGAGGCCGACGGGCTGCCCGCGGTCACGGTTCAGCTCCCGATCTACAACGAGCGGACGGTCGCGGCCCGGCTGATCCGCGCGGCGGGAGAGCTCGACTATCCGCCGGAGCGCCTGGAGATCCAGGTGCTGGACGACTCGACGGACGAGACCCGGGCGATCGCCGACCGCGAGGTGGCGGCGCTGGTGCGCCGCGGCGTCGACGCGCGCGTCGTGCGCCGCCCAGACCGGCACGGCTTCAAGGCGGGCGCGCTCGACTACGGCCTGCGGAGCGCGAAGGGCGAGCTCATCTGCATCTTCGACGCCGACTTCATGCCGCGGTCCGGATTCCTGCGCGAGGTGGTCGCGCGCTTCGACGACCCGCGCGTCGGGATGGTCCAGGCGCGCTGGGAGCACCACAACCGCGAGGACAGCGCGTTGACGCGCGCGCAGTCGATCCTCCTCGACGGCCACTTCGTGATCGAGCACAAGGTGCGCGCCGACAACGGGCTCTACTTCAACTTCAACGGCACGGCCGGCGTGTGGCGGCGCGAGACCATCGCGGATTCCGGAGGCTGGCAGCACGACACGCTCACCGAGGACCTCGATCTCTCCTATCGGGCCCAGTTGCGCGGATGGCGCTTCGTCTACGCGTCCCTCGTGACGGCGCCGGCGGAGGTGCCGGCCGACATCGCGTCCTTCAAGTCGCAGCAGCACCGCTGGGCGAAGGGGAGCGTCCAGGTCGCGCGCAAGCTGCTCGGCCCGATCCTGCGCGCCGACGTGCCGCTCAAGGTGAAACTCGAGGCGCTGGCGCACCTGACCGGCAACACGGGCTATCCGTTGGTGCTGCTGCTCGCGCTCCTTCTGCCGCTCTCCGTCTACGTGCACGAGCGCTTCGCCGGCTGGGGGCACCTGGTCTTCTTCCTCCTCTGCACGTTCTCGGTCGTGCTCTTCTACGAGACGAGCCAGCGCGCGCTCGGCCGTCCCGGTTGGTCGCGGCTGCGCGACATTCCGGCGGCGATCTCGCTCGGAATCGGAATGTGCGTCAGCCAGACGCGCGCGGTGTTCGAGGGGCTCTTCCGCGAGACCGGCGCCTTCGTGCGCACGCCCAAGCGCGGCGACGCGCCGGCGAAGAAGCGCTATCGCGCCGCCCTTCACGGGGTTCCGGGCATCGAGATCGCCTTCGCGGCGTGGTTCGCCTGGGCGATCGCGATGGCCGTTCAGCGAAACCTTTGGGGAACGCTGCCCTTCCTGGTGCTATTCTTCTCGGGCTTCGCCTGGGTGGGTGGCCTGTCGCTCCGCGACTGGGTCCGCGCGCGTTAGGCGTTCCACGCGATGACGGAGAAGCTGGAGCAACGCCACGGGGAGAATCTCTATCCCGTCAAGTTCGCCGCGCAATTCGGCGACCATGAGCTGAAGCTCGACGTGCCCGAGGGCATCTGGAACCCCACGCCGCACGGTGTGCACCTCGCGCACATGCTCCTCGACCTCGACTTCTCCGGCGAGAACGTGCTCGAGCTCGGCGCGGGCTGCGGCATCCACTCGATCCTGATCGCCCGGCGAGGCGCGGCGCGGATGACGCTGACCGAGATCGAC
Source organism: Planctomycetota bacterium (assembly GCA_028278425.1). Taxonomy (GTDB): domain Bacteria; phylum Planctomycetota; class UBA1135; order UBA1135; genus JANQEJ01. The sequence goes on from JANQEJ010000183.1 coordinate 45,236, forward strand.
GCGGCCATCTGCGACAACGCGCGGCACAACGTCGAGAAGCACGAGGTCCGGATCCCGACCGATTACGTCGTCGCCGACTGGATGCACGTCGAGGGCGGACCCTTCGACGCGCTCGTCACCAACCCGCCCTTCGCGAAGTCGGGCAAGCGCTACCGCCGCTACTTCATCGACACGCTGATCCTCGACGCGCACAAGCTGGTCCGCCCCGGCGGCCGGCTGGTCTTCGTCCAGTCGAGCATGGCCGATATTCCGCGCAGCCTCGCCCTCATGGCGGAGAACGGGATGGACGTCGCGATCGTCGGCGAGACCGACGGGCCCTTCCGGCAGTACTACTTCGAGGACCCGACCTATATGCGCGAGATGGCGGCGATCCCGGGCAGCTACTCGGTTCGCGACGGGAAGCACTACGAGCGCCTGATCGTCTTCGAAGCCCGGCTCCCCGGCTGAACCGCATGCGCGCGATTGCGGCGGCCCTCCTCGCGGCGCTCCTCGCGGGCTGCGACGAGCCGGTGGCGATCGCCGCGGCGGAGCCCGCCGGGGTTTCGCCCCACGTTTCGCTCGGCATCGACGTTCTGCTCGACGAGCGGATCGAGCTTGTCCGCGGCAAACGCCTCGGCCTGATCACGAATCCCTCGGGCGTCGACGCGAACCTCGTCGCGACGGCGGACCGGCTCTTCACCGACGAGCGCGTCGAGCTTGTCCAGCTCTTCGGCCCGGAGCACGGGATCCGCGGCGAGGCCGACGCGGGGGAGAAGGTGGGGGACGAGGTCGACGCGCGGACCGGCCTTCCCGTCGAGAGCCTCTACGGCTCCTCCCGGCGCCCGAGCGCCGCGTCGCTCGCCCGCATCGACGCGCTCCTCTTCGACATCCAGGACGTGGGCTCGCGGACGTACACGTACCTCGCGACGCTCGGCGAGGCGATGACCGCCGCCGCCGGGGCCGGCGTCCCGGTGATCGTTCTGGACCGGCCGAACCCGCTCGGCGGGCTCGTCTTCGAGGGGCCGATCCGCGAGGAGAAGTGGAAGAGCTTCATCGGCTTCGGCCCGGTGCCGGTGACGCACGGCATGACCGCCGGCGAGCTCGCGCGGCTCTTCAACGCGGAAATGGAGATCGGCTGCGAGCTCACCGTCGTCCCGATGGCGGGCTGGCGTCGCTCCATGCAATGGGAGGACACGGGGCTCGCCTGGGTGCAGACCTCGCCGCACATCCCGCACGCGCTGCACGCGCACCTCTACGTGTCGACCGGCATGGTGGGCGGGGTGACCGAGAACGTGAACGAGGGCGTCGGCTCGACGCTGCCGTTCGAGACGCTGGCGGCGGAGTTCCTGGATCCCGACGCTTTCGCGCGCGCGATGAACGCCGCGGAGCTGCCCGGCGTGCGGTTTCACCGGATCGCGTACGTGCCGTTCTACGGCCGGCACGAGGGGATGCCGCTGCGCGGCGCGCGGCTCTACCTCACCGACCGGCGCGCGTTTCGGCCGCTGCGGACCGCGTTGACGGCGCTCGCCGTGCTCGAAGAGCTTCACCCCGGCAAGGTCGAGTACCGTCCCGAAGAGCCCTTCGCGCGGCACTGGGGCAACGCGCGCGTGCTCGAGCGCATCCGCGCCGGCGACGGCGCCGCGGAGATCGAGGCGAGCTGGCGCGCCGAGCTGGAGCGCTTCGCGAAGGCGCGCGAGCGCTACCTGCTCTACGACTGAGCCCGCAGGTCCTCGAAGCTCAGCGTGTCGGTCGGGCACACGCTGATGCAGATGCCGCAGCCGATGCAGGACGAGTTCGTGTTGTCGAAGGTCGTGCCCTTGATCGCGAACTTGCGCACGTCGATGCCGACCTCGCAGTTGCGCGTGCACATATTGCAGGCGATGCAGCGCTCCTTGCGCGAGAAGATCGCGTAGGTCGAGTGCTTCACGCCCTCGCCGGCGGACTTGATCTTCGCCCACATTTGCGAGAAGAGGCCCATGTAGACCGCCGACGGGCACCAGTACCGGCACCAGGTCTTCCCGCCGAGGAACGGGTAGAGCATCACCGGGATGATCCCGATCAGCCAGATGTCGACGAAGCTCCCGTAGATGCGCGTCATGAACGAGCTCGTGTCGCCGAGCACCTTCGCGCTCGGGAAGGCGACGTTGAGCAGCACCACGATCGTCGCGAGTGCGGCGAAGCCGGTGACGACGTAGCCCTGCGTCTCGCGCGCGATGTTGTCCTTGCCCTTCGGCGAGTAGTGCCGCCAGGCGTCGCCCAAGGTCTCGGCGAGCCCGCCGCAGCCGCAGACCCACGAGCAGTACTTCTTGCCGTGCTTGATCGCGAGAACCGGAATGGCGACGAACGAGAGCACCATGTTCCACGCGAACATCCAGAAGGCCCAGCCTCCGGAGTTGAACCAGTACTGCGTGTTCTCGGGCTTGACCGCCAGCGGCCAGATGTATCCGAGCTCGTAACCGCTCGCCGGGCTGGAGAAGCCCGAGATCTTGCTGAACACGAAGAGCGGAATGCCCCAGAAGAGCGTCGTCTGCGCCGCGATCAGCATCGAGAACTTCCGCGTCTGGATCGGGTCCTTCCACCGCCGGATCGCGCGGATGCCGAAGATCCAGATGACGAGCGTGTACGCGGTCGAATAAAGGAACCAGCCGGGCAGCCCGAAGTCCGTCCCGGGGATGAGCTGGTTCCCGTTTGAGTCGTAGGTTCCGTAGTAGAGCCACAGGTACATCGCGAGGATCCCGACCATCCACGCGGCGAGGAAGGAGATCCCCTTGAGGTCGAGCTGGCGTTCCATCCGGATGCCGATCCGCTTGACGACCTCGTCCTCGCACGACGTCTCCGGCTCGTCCGCCTTCGCGATCGAGCCCTCGACCTCGCGGCAGTCCACTTTCTCCTCACCGGCCTTGAGCTTCTCGAGGAAGACGAGCTTTCCCACCGCGAGCACGACGCGCTTCGCCGTCAGGGTCTCGCCGCCCTTGAGCTCGACGCGGAACACACCGTCGCGCTTGGCGACGTTCTCGACGGCGACGCCCTCGCGGATGGGAAGGTCGAGCTTCGCGAGGGTCGCGTCCCACTTCTCGAGCAGCTCCGACGAGGTCATCTCGTCGTACTCGAAGTTCGAGCGGTTGCCCGGGTCGCCGGTCGTGGCGTTGTAGAGCAGGAGCTTCGGCTCGAACGCGCGGATCGTCGCGAGCGACTTCTTGCGTTCCAGCACGACGTAGGACTTGTCGGTGTGGCTCAAGACCTCCGCGCAGGCGAGACCCGCCGGGCCGCCGCCGATGATGACGACGTCGTGGTCCGCCTCGGCGCCCGCGTCCGGAAGCCCGTCGCCGCGCTCGAGCAGCCGTCCGACGTCGCTGCCCGCGTTCAACGCCGCGCGGATGTCGGGCGTGCCGGCGATGTTCCCGATGACGTAGAGCCCCGCGACGCTCGACATCCGGTTCTTGTTCAGAACGGGATAGCGGTCGCCGAAGTCCGTGATCGAGTTCCGCCCGACGAGATTCGACCGCGTTGGCAGGTGGAGCTTGAGGTGGCGAACGAAGCCCGCAAGTTGGACCATGGGAGCTGCCTCTCTCTCTCGGCGGTGACGTCCGCCCGAGTGGGCGGGCATTACGCGGTTCGAAAAAGCGCGTGACGCCGGCGGAGTCGGGAAGTTACTCGGCGCGGATCGAGAGCCCGCCGGAGGCGCGCAGCTCAAGAAGATACGTTCCGCCGGGCCGCAGCTCCATGAAGGGCGCCTCGCCGTGGATCGCGCGCACGCCGAGCTCCGCCGCTTCTTCGGGATCGTTCGCGTAGTCCCAGAAGCGCTCCCAAAGCCGGTCGTAGAACGGGTCGGGGGTCTCGTCGCCGGCGTAGACCACCGGGAGTCGGCCCTCCGCGTCGAGCGGAGTCCCCTCGGCCGGCCTCTGGTTTTCCCCGAACACGCGCCGGAAGAGGCACACCGACGTTCCGCGCAGGAAGTCGCCCGCCTCGACGTAGTCGTCGCCGAACTTGACGACGAGGGACTCCACGTAGACGCGCCGGCCGCTCACCGCGACCTCGCGTCCCGCGCCTACCGGCTCGCCCGCCGCGTCGAGCTCGGTGAAGCGCAGCCGCGTCGTGACGCCGTCGGCCTCGCCGGCGGGCGACTGCTCGAGCACCTCGATCCGCGCCAGCCGGTGATCGACCTTCAAGAGCCGCATGGCCGCGTCGAGCTCGCGGATGTGCGCCGCCTGGCGCGCCACCTCGGCGTCGAGCTCGTCGATGTGGGCGTTCTTCTCCGCCACCTCGTCGTTGAGCAGCCGGATCTCCGCGTTGCGCTCCTCGAGCTCGCGCTCGTGCTCGTTGAGCTTCCCGCGCAGGAAGAGCGTCCACCAGCCTGCGATCAGCACGAGCACGACGAGGATCGCCGTGCGCAGCGTCGTGTTGAGCTTGTCGATCAAGGCCCCGGCCTGCCGGAGCGATGGTAGCGAAGCCGCCGCTCCGTTCCAGACGCGCGATTCGCCGCCGGCCGTCCGCCGCTGTATTCTCCGCCGCATGAAGAGGCGAGAGTTCCTGAAGGGTGGAGTGGCGGGCGCGGCGGGCGGCGGGCTCGCCGCCTGCGGCGTTGGAGGCGGTGGGGGCGCGCCCGGGGCGGTGACGACGAAGCGGGTGCGCTGGCGATGCCAATCGAGCTTCCCGCGCTCGCTGGATGCGATGTTCGGCTCGGCGGAGCTCCTGGCCGAGCGGGTCCGCGAGATGACCGCCGGCAACTTCGAGATTCGGGTGAGCCAGCCGGGCGAGATCGTCGGGGCGCTGAAGGTCCTGGACGGCGTCCAGTCGCGGACCGTCGAGCTCGGCCAAACCGCTTCCTATTACTACAAGGGCAAGAATCCGGCGCTGGCCTTCGACACGTGCGTGCCGTTCGGGCTCAACGCGCGCCAGCAGACCGCCTGGCTCCTCGAGGGCGGCGGGCTGGAGCTCGTCAACGAGCTCTTCGCCGACTTCGGGATCGTGAGCTTCCCCGCCGGGAACACCGGCGCACAGATGGGGGGGTGGTTCCGGAACGAGCTGAGCTCCGCCGCCGACCTTCGCGGGGTGAAGATGCGCATCCCGGGTTTGGGTGGCGACGTGATGGACGCCCTGGGCGTGTCGGTGCAGGTGATCGCCGGCGGGGACATCTACATGTCGCTCGAGACCGGAGCGATCGACGCCACCGAGTGGGTGGGCCCGTACGACGACGAGAAGCTCGGCTTCCACAAGGTGGCGAAGAACTACTACTACCCGGGCTGGTGGGAGCCGGGGCCGTCCCTGTCCTTCTACGTGAACCGCGCCGCCTGGGACGAGCTGCCGTCCACCTATCAGGCGGCTTTCCGCGCCGCCACCTACGAAGCGGCGGCGATGATGCAGACGCGGTACGACGCTCAGAATCCCGCGGCCCTGCAGCGGTTGCTCGACTCGGGCGTCCAGCTCCGCCCGTTTCCCGACGACCTGTTGCAGGCGGCGCGGGAAGCCGCGGCGCAGTTGATGGAGGACGAGGCGGCGAAGGATCCCGCCTACCGCAAGATCTACGACGCGTGGAAGAAGGCGCGCACGGATCTCTTCCGCTGGTTCGGGACCGCCGAGCTCGCCTACGCGAACTTCGCCTTCAAGTAGGCGTGACGCGAAGCTCTAGTCCACCAGCCAGGTGACGATCTCCGGGAAGACGCAGATCAGGGTCAACCCGACGAGCTGGATCCCGATGAAAGGGATCGCGCCTCTGTAGATCGCTGTGGTCGGGAGCTCCTTTGGCGCGACGCCCCGCAGGTAGAAGAGGGAGAACCCAAAGGGCGGCGTCAGGAACGACGTCTGCAGGTTCATGCCGACCATCACGCCGAACCAAACGAGCGCCATCGTGTGCGAGCCGTCAAACCACGGCGCGAGGAGCTTCGCCGCCGGCGCGACGAGCAGCGGCAGGATGATGAAGGCGATCTCGAAGAAGTCGATGAAGAACCCGAGCAGGAAGATCGTCAGGTTGGCGACGATGAGCAGCCCGATGACGCCGCCGGGCAGGTTCGTGAGGATGTCCTCGATCCAAACGTCGCCGTAGAGCCCGCGGAAGACCAGCGCGAACGCGGACGAGCCGATCAGGAGGAAGACGACCATCGCCGTCAGTCGCGTGGTCTCGTTCATCGTCCCGACGAGGGCCTTCCAGGTGAACCGACGATTGACGGCCGCGAGCCCCATCGCGCCCA
>JANQEJ010000221.1 GCA_028278425.1 Planctomycetota bacterium
CTTCGCTCGCTCCGCGGGACGTCACCCCGGAAGAGCCGATGACCGCCGCCTTCGGCGGCTGACGGACAGGCTCGCTCCGCTCGCGGTCCTCACGCGTCAAAGCGGCCCGAGGACGGGCCACTTTTCCGCGGGCTCGCGCCTGCGCGCTCGCGGGGCGGCGCTGAGGGAAGCATCGACGCCGGCAAACACGCCCGCACCTCCGTCCCGAACGGAGTCGAGCGCCGCCCCTTCCGCATGAGAGACCGCGGCGAGGGCGTTACCGAAGGTGCCGCAGCGACCCCGGGCGACCGTCACGGCCCCGCTGGGGGGTAGACTGCCTAGGTGAAGGTCGTCCTCGTCAATCCGCCGAGCCCGCCCGAGTTCCGCGTCAGCCGCGGGCTGATGGGCGGCTTCGGCATGGCGGTCAACCCGGACCTCCTCTACCCGCCGATCGAGCTGGCGCACGCCGCCGCCGTCCTCGAGGAGGACGGGCACGAGGTCGCGATCTACGACGCCGACGCGGTCGGCGCGGACGTGGACGCGGCCCTGGCGGCGGTCGTGGCGCTCTCGCCCGACCTCGTGTGTATGGACTCCTCGAGCACGTCGCTCGATCAGGACCTCACGCTCGCGCGCCGCATCCGCGCGGCGACGAAGAAGCCGCTCGCGATCCTGGGCAGCCAGGTGACCTACACGCCGGGCGAGATCTTCGCCGACGACAACGTCGACTGCGTCGTGCGCGGCGAGCCCGAATACACCCTGCGCGACGTCGCGCGCCGCGCGGCGGCCGGCGAGGGCTTCGCCGGCGTGGCCGGCGTGACGTGGCGGCGGGACGACGGCGAGATCGTGCACGAGGCGGAGCGCGAGAAGATCGAGGACCTCGACGCGCTGCCGCTGCCGGCGCGGCACCTCTTGGACAACGCGGCGTATCACTTCCCCGGGCTCGACGGCCCGGTGACGACCGTCAAGTCGTCGCGCGGTTGCCCGCTCGACTGCTCGTTCTGCGGCTACACGCTGGCGCAGGGGCTGCGCTTCCGCTTCCGCTCGCCCGAGCACGTCGTGCGCGAGCTCGTCGACCTGCACAAGAACCACGGTTTGCGCCACGTCGTGTTCCGCGACCCGATCTTCACGACGCGCAAGGACCGGGTCAGCGCGATCTGCGACGGGATCCTCGCCGAGGGGCTCGACCTGGAGTGGCAGTGCGAGACCGCGATCAAGTGTCTCGACCGTCCCGTGCTCGAGCGCATGGCGGCCGCCGGCTGCAAGCACATCTCGCTCGGCGTCGAGTCCGGCAACCGGGAGATCCAGAGGAAGCACTGCGGCAACAAGCTCAACGACCACGCGAAGGCCGAGCAGGTCTTCCGCGACTGCCAGGAGCTCGGCATCGAGACCCGTGCCTTCTGCATGATCGGCTTCCCCGAGGAGACGCCCGCGATGGTCGAGGAGACCTTTCGCCTGGTCGAGCGCCTCGATCCCGACCAGGTGCAGTTCTGCGCGGTGACGGCGTACCCGGGGACGCCGCTCTACAAGCTCCTGCGCGGCGAGCGCGAGCTCGACTACGCCGCGATGACGGGCTTCCAGGCGCTCGAGGGCAACGAGTACATGAGCGCCGAGGAGATCACCGCCCGCATCAAGGAGGGCTACCGCCGCTTCTACCTGCGGCCGCGCCGCATCGCGCGCGAGCTCAAGAGCCCGGTCCGGCTCGCGGGCAAGGTGGCGCGCTATTTCACGCTGTTCCGACGGCGGGCCTGAGAAAGGAAAGCGCCGCGGACCCCGGTTTTCACCGAGGCCCGCGGCCGTGTTCCCGGGACAGGAGCTCCGCCGTCAGACGGGCATCTCCTCCGATCTCTGTCCCGGACCGATCCGGAGGGTGGACGGCCCTTCCCTCCTTCTCAGCATCTCCTCTGTCACTCCTCCTTCTCGTCTCCTCCCTGCTCGCAACGTGTTAGTCGACCTCGATCCTGGACTCGACCTGGTAGGCCAGGACCTCGTTGTCGTTGCCGGTGCCGATGCCGTGCACGCCGACCTGGATCTCCTCGCCGGGCAGCAGCGTCCCGAAGAGGTTGAAGAAGTCGGCCTGGGTCGTGGCCGCGCCGACGAAGGCGCAGTCGGGCGCGATCAGCGCGCCGACGACGGGATGGCGGTCGCCGAAGGGGCGCGCGCCGCCGGACTGAACCGCCTCGAAGGCCCCGGCGACGGGGAACGGGACCACGTCGCGCCCGATGTAGCGCCCCGGAAGGACGCGCACGCGGGACGCCGTGATCAGCGGCGTGTCGGGCGGCCCGGTGAGGTCGCCGGCGATCTGCACCTTCACGTCCGCGCGCAGGTCGGTCGCCTGCAGCGCCGGGCGGTGGGGGAGGTGCAGGAAGAACGACGCGCTCGTGAGATCCACGGTCACGTCGGTGGTCTCGCTCTCCACCTGCCCGGTGGCGATGCCGTAGGTGCTGGGCGCGAGGCGGCAGACGACCGACGCCGGCAGCCCCGAGGCGTCGACGACGCGCGCGTCGAAGAGCGGCTGCGTCAGGATGTCGACGCTGTCCGCGGGGAACGGCTCGGCTGTGAAGTCCTGGAAGCGGACCTTGACGCGCTGTCCGAGCGCGAGCGCGGCGGAGGTCGCGACGCCGTTGCCGTCGACGAAGAACGGCGTGGCCGGGTCGTAGGACACCGTCACGCTCTTCGGGTCGCCGAGGCCGGTCAGGAGCGGGTCGGCGACGGTCGTGCCCTGCTCGACCTCGTGCAGCGCGAGCTCGAAGAACCCCGGCGCGGTGAGGTCGACGACCGAACCCTCGATCTTGACGCGCGAGTCCGCTGCGGCGCCGGCCTGCTGGTCCTCGACGTTGCAGCGCATCGCGTGGAGCGTCCCGTCGGCCTCGAGCGAGCCGCGGACCTCGAGCAGCGTCGTGCCGGGGGTCAGGTCGGCGAAGAACGCCGCCGGGCTGCCGAAGGGCGAGCCGTCCTGGTGGCCGAGGAAGACGGCGGGATCGAGCTCGACCGTGACGTTGCGCGCGGGCACGAGGACGTCGTCGTCGACGTACGCCTCCATGCCGAACGAGAAGTTGGCCGGATCCGTGGAGCTGACGACGCCCTTCACCTCGTCGAGCTCCACCGCGGCCGGCGCGGCGCCGGTGGCGGTGCCGGACGGCTGGAAGCCGAGCACGTCGGGGAAGAGCTGCCCCTTGAGCGAGGTCTCGAGGTCGAGGTCGACCGCGACGCAGCCGTGGCCGTCGGTCAGGTCCAGCGGCTCGGTCAGGGCGACCGTGAGCTTCTTCGCGAGCGTGATCACCGGCACGTCGGCGCCGTCCTTGGCGCGCGCCTCGACGGACTGGCCGTCGAAGGTCACCTCGACGTGGGTCCACACGCGGCGGCCGACGTCCGCGCTGCCGCAGAGCGCGTAGCGGTCGCGCAGGCCGAGGAACTCGACGGGGAGGGGGGCGAGGATCAGGTTGGCGGACAGGTCGCCGTTGCCGTCCACGAGGTGGAGGCGGTCGATCACGGCGGTGAACGAGGCCAGCTCCTGGGAGGGCGTGTCCTGGATCAGGAGGTCGACGTTGCTCGTCGGCTCCGACCCGCCGCCGGAGGACCCGGAGCAGCCCGCCGCGAGGGCGAGTCCGAGGGCCAGGCCGAGGGCCGTTTTCTCGTGGATGCGGGTGCGGGCGAGCTTGAGGACTTTGGGGGCGAACATAATTCTCCTCGGGCGGCATCCCGGCGGTGGGACTCCGGGACGCCTCTGTTTCGGAATCCTGTGGCCAGACTTGAGCCCATCCCCAACTTTCGGTGCCCGCGGCCACACCACGGGCGCCGGGGGGCCTCTGCCGCTAACCTGGGCGCGACTTAGGAGGAGCCATGTCCCAGATCGAGAGCGTCCTGCACGAGACCAGAAGCTTCCCCCCGAGCGAGGCCTTCCGGGCGGCCGCCCGGATCTCCTCCGCGGAGGAGTACGAGCGCCTGTACCGGGAGTCGCTCGACGACCCGGAGGCCTTCTGGGGCCGGATCGCGCGGGAGCTGCCGTGGATCGAGCCCTTCGAAGAGGTCCTGGACTGGAGCGGCGCTCCGGTCGCGCGCTGGTTCACCGGCGGGAAGACCAACGCCTCGCTCGTCTGCGTCGACCGCCACCTGGACGGCCCGCGCGCGGACAAGACGGCCATCCTCTGGGAGGGCGAGCCGGGCGACGTCCGGACGCTGACCTACGCCGAGCTCGGCGCCGAGGTGCGCCGCTTCGCGAACGCGCTGAAGGCCCGCGGCGTGAAGAAGGGCGACCGGGTGGCGATCTACATGCCGATGGTGCCCGAGCTCGCGATCGCCGTCCTCGCCTGCGCGCGGATCGGCGCGCCGCACTCGGTGATCTTCGGCGGCTTCAGCGCGCAATCGATCAAGGACCGCGTCGAGGACGGCGGGTGCACCGCGGTGATCACCGCCGACGGCGGCTGGCGGCGCGGCAAGCCGCTGCCGCTCAAGGCGACGGTGGACGAGGCGCTCGTCCACGCGAAGGACGTCCACACGGTGTTCTGCGTGCGCCGCTGCGAGAACGACGTCGACTGGGTCGAGGGCCGCGACGTTTGGTGGCACGACGCCGTCGCCGCGGCGGACGACGACTGCCCGCCCGAGCCGATGGACAGCGAGGACACGCTCTTCCTGCTCTACACCTCGGGCAGCACCGGCAAGCCCAAGGGGATCCAGCACACGACCGCCGGGTACCTCGTGGGCGCCTACCTGACGTCGCGGTACGTCTTCGACCTGCGCGACGACGACGTCTACTGGTGCACCGCCGACATCGGCTGGGTCACCGGGCACAGCTACATCGTGTACGGTCCGCTCGCGAACGGCGCGACGGTGGTGATGTACGAGGGCGCGCCGAACGAGCCGCACCCCGGCCGCTTCTGGGAGCTCGTGCAGAAGCACAAGGTGACCGTGCTCTACACCGCGCCGACCGCCATCCGCGCCTTCATGAAGTGGGGCGACGAGCACCCGGCGAAGTTCGACCTCTCGACGCTGCGCCTGCTCGGGACGGTCGGCGAGCCAATCAACCCGGAGGCGTGGATGTGGTACCGCCGCACGATCGGCGGCGAGCGCTGCCCGATCGTCGACACGTGGTGGCAGACCGAGACCGGCGCGATCATGATCACGCCGCTCCCCGGCGTGACCGCGACGAAGCCGGGCTCGGCGACGCGGCCGTTCTTCGGCGTCGACGCGGCGGTGGTCGACGAGGAGGGGAACGAGCTCGGCCCGAACGAGGGCGGGCTGCTCGTCCTGCGCAAGCCCTGGCCGTCGATGCTGCGCGGCATCTGGGGCGACCCGGAACGCTATCGCGAGACGTACTGGTCGCGCTTCCCCGGCCTGTACTTCGCCGGCGACGGCGCGCGGAAGGACGAGGACGGGTGCTTCTGGATCATGGGCCGGGTCGACGACGTCCTGAACGTCAGCGGGCACCGGCTCTCCACGATGGAGGTCGAGAGCGCGCTCGTCAGCCACGAGGCCGTCGTCGAGGCCGCGGTCGTCGCGCGGCCCGACGAGCTGACCGGCGAGGCGATCTGCGCCTTCGTGACCGTCGGCGCGGGCGGCGAGCCGAGCGACGCGCTGCGCGACGCGCTCAAGGAGCACGTCGCCGTCGAGATCGGCAAGCTCGCGCGGCCGGCGGAGGTGCGCTTCGCCGAGGCGCTGCCGAAGACGCGCAGCGGCAAGATCATGCGGCGCCTCCTGCGCGACATCGCGGCGGGACGCGAGACCGTCCAGGACACGACGACGCTCGAGGACTACTCCGTCCTCGCGCGCCTGCGCGGCGACGAGGAATAGCGCCCGCCGTCAGCTCCCCTTCAGCACGAGCACCGCGAAGTCCGGCGGGCCGCGGACCTCGGTCGCGTACGCTCCCTCGAGCGCCGCGCACAGCGCGTCCATGTAGTCGCAGATCTCCGCGCGGACGGCGCAGTCGGCGCGGTAGCTCCGGTCGACCGCCACGGCGTGCCCCTCGCTGACGAAACGCTCCACCGACGGCAGGACTCGCGCGACGAAGGCCTCGGGCGCGTCGTCCGCAACGGCGGCGGCCGTGATCTCGCGCCACAGGTTGATCTGGCGCGTCGCCGGGACCAGGTCGGCGACGCTCTGGAGGCGGAAGTCCGCCGACACGAGGATGCCGCCGTCGGGGAGCGCCGCGCGGATCGCCGCGGCGCGCTCTTGCCGCCGCGCGTCGAGCTCGTCCTGGCGTTCGCTCAGGATGAGCCCGCTCCCCATCCACGCCTGGACCGCCGCGAGCGGCAGGAGCAGGAGGCGCGCCTTGCCCGCCGCGGCGGCGAGGCGGCACGCGCCGGCCGCGAGGACCGGCGCCGTCGCGAGGAGGTACCCGCCGCCGTTCGGGTCGCCGAAGACGAAGAGCACGAAGAGGACGTGGGGGACGACCCACGCCAGGAAGAGCACGAGCTCCCGGCGCGACGCGAACGCGGCGATCAGCGCCGCCGCGCCGAGGAATCCGTACGGCCGGAGGCAGCCGTTCCAGAGCAGGCGAAAGCTCGGCTCGCCGTCGAAGAGGCGCGCGACGAGCCCGGCGTTGCTCAGCTCTCCCGCGCCGTGGCCGATCGCCTTGAGCACCGCCGCCAGGACCGCGCCGACGGCGAGCCCGGCGGCGGCGGCGCCGGTGGTCACCGCCGCCTCGCGCCGCGTCGCGCCGGCGCCGAGGGCGAGGAGGATCCAGCCCGGGAGGAGCAAAGGGCTCGACTCGTGCGCGAGGTAGGCCGCGCACGGGACCGCGCCGACGACGAAGGAGCGCAGCGCCGCGCGTTCGCGCGGCGCGCCTGACAGCGCGAGCATCCCGGCCGCCACGACCGCGCCCTGAAGCACGTGAATCTCGATCGTCGTCGCGAAGAACCACACCGCGGGGGCCGTCGCGGTCAGGAGCGCGGCGAGGAGCGCCGAGACGAGCGAACCGCTCGCTCGCAGCCCGGCGAGAAAGACCGCCGACACCAGCACGGCGCCGGAGAGCACCGAGACGGCGAGGCACGCGTCGTTCGGGCCGTCGAAGAGAGCCGTCGCGAGCGCCGCGCGCGCGAGCGGCAGGTAGAGCGTGTGGCGCCACACCGGAAGCTCGCCGAGCTCGCTGGCCCGGTCGACCGTCGCGAGGAGCTGGTACCCGTCGCCGTAGAGCCAGGCCTGGCGCGTGAACCAGAACGCCGCGGCCACCGCGGCGAACACCAGAAGCGCCCAGGCGCCGTCCCTCCGGCTTGCGGCGCCCGAGGGCCCGCTCATGTCTCGTCCCGTTCCTCGCGCCACCAGTCCCCCTCGGCGACCTGGCGGATCCCCTCCGCGTAGGTGCGCGGGTGCCAGTCCAGCTCGTACACGGCGTTGGAGATGTCGTGCTGGTGGTGCAGGGTGAAGTAGGCCGACGCGCGCCGCTCCTTCGTGACGTCGGTGAAGATCCCCTTGAGGAAGATCAGCTTGTCGACGAGCTTCTTCGACACGTTGCGGCGCTTCACGCCGCCGCCGGTGGCCGCGATCGTGAGGTCGACGAACTCGTTGTAGGGGATGCCCTCCGGCCCGGCGAGCTCGTACATGCAGTCCACGCCGCGGTCGAAGTCGAAGAACTTGATCACCGCGTCGACCACGTCCTCCACGTGCACCGGGTTGATCATGGACTTGCCGCTGTGGGGGACCCACAGCGTGCCCTTCTTGCGCGCGCACTGCCGCAGGAGCGGCGCGGTGTGGCGGTGGTCGCCCACACCGTAAACCAGCGTCGGCCGGAAGGAGGCCCATTCGATGCCCGAGCCCTTGATGATCTTCTCCTGGATGCGCTTCGTGTCGCGGTAGTAGCTGTAGACCGGCGCGCCGATCACCGCGGAGGAGATCACCCAGAAATGCACGTCCGGCGCCGAGCGCTTCGCCTCCGCGATCAGGTTCTCGGTGCCGCCCACGTTGACCGCGCGCATCGCCTCTTCCTCGATGTGGTCGTGGGCGCTGGCCAGGTGGAGGATCAGGTCGCAGCCCTCGAGAAACCCGGCGAGGCTCGCCGCGTCCGTCAGGTCGCCGACGTGCACCTCGCAGGGCTTCTCCTCCGGGTGCTCGACGGCTTCTTCGCGGCCCGGGCGGCAGAGGACGCGCACGTCGTGCTCCTCGCGGGCCATCCCGCGGACCATGTAGCGGCCGATGAAGCCGGTGGCGCCTGTGATCGCGATGCGCAAGCGGGGATTCTAATCGCCGGCCTCGACCGGAGGCAGGGCGAGGAGCTCCTCGCCGTAGATGCGCGCCGCCTCGGTCCGGCCCTGCGGCTCGCGCTCGAGGAAGCGGTCGAGGCAGGCGCGCACCTCGAGGGCGCGCGGCCGGCTCCCCGGCGGAAGCCGGTCCACGAACTCGCGCCGCCCGGCCCACCGGAGCGCCGCGTGGCTGTACCCGGCGAGGAAGCTCTTCGGCGCGCGGAACTCGAGCACGGGGCGGTCCTCGACCATCGGCTCGGCGTCGCCGGCGAACGCGCGCAGGCTCGGGTCGTCGGCCACCTGGAGCGCGGCGAGCTCGGTCGCGCTCCGGATCCCGGCCTCGGCCAGGCCGCGGCGGACGCCCGCGGCCAGCGGGCGGCTCCACCAGCCCGCGAGGCCCGCGGGCGGGTCGTTCCAGCCGACGAGCGCCAGGTCGTACGCGGTGAGCCAGGCCGCGGTCCCGGGGAAGGCCGCGCACCACGTCGCGACAACGGTGCGCACGTCCTCGTCCGAGAGCTGGTACAGCGGCAGCCACTGCGAGGCGATCCCGCCCGGCGCGAGGTGGGCGGCCATGCGCGCGAAGTGCTCGCGCGCGTAGAGGTCGCTCGACCCGCGCGTCCACGGGTGGATCGGGTCGGAGGTCACCAGGTCGTACTGGGCGTCGGTCGTCAGCAGATGGTGGCGGCCGTCGCCTGCGATCAGGTTCACACGCGGGTCGTCGTGCAGCCCGCCGTTCCACTCCGCGAAGCTGCGCGCGGCCTCGATGACCGCCGGCGAGATCTCGACGACGTCGAGCCGCTCGAGCGCCGGCAGGTCGAGCAGCGACCCGGCGGTCATGCCCGTGCCGAGCCCGATGACGAGCGCGCTCTTCACCTCGCCGTGAAGCGTCCCCGGCACGTGCCCGAGCAACCGCTGTAACCGCAGGTCGACCGGCGCGGTCGAGGCGACCACCTTGCCGTTCACGCGCAGCGCGCGCACGGTGCGCTCGTCCTCGCGTACGTCGGTCACGGTCGCCGTCGCCTGCACGCCGACTTCGTGCGCCACGAGACCCTCCGGAGTTCCGCTCGCGAGCGCGAAGCCCTGCACGATCCCGGCGGAGATCCAGAGGCCGGCCAGGAGCGGGATTCGTCCCCGCGCCAGGGGGACGGCGGCGACGGCCGAGACCAAGAGGCCGGCGCGCACCGCGGTGGCGGCGCCGAGCGGGAGGAGGAGAAACGTCCCGATCAACGCGCCGAGCGTGGCGCCGAGCGTGTTGACCGCGTAGACGCGCGCGAGCAGGGGTTCCCGGGCCGTCTCGGGGTCGTCCTCCACGAGCACCGCCACGACGGCCGGGAGCGCCGCGCCGAAGGCCATCGCGGGCAGGAGCAAGGCGAAGACGGCCAGGAACGCGTGGCTCATCCAGAGCTGCAGCGCGCCGCCACCCTCGAGGAAGATGTTCCCGAGCGGCGCCCCGAGCGGCTCGCCCACCTTGAGGCGCAGGACGCAAAGCCCGCCGAAGGCGAGGAGCGGCGCGAGCGCCGCCGCGCGGAAGAGGACGGCGCGCGGTCCACCCTCGGTTCCCGCTTCGGCCAACCAACCCGCCGCCAGGCGGCTCCCGACGCCGATGCCGAGAAGGTACACCGCGAGCACGATCGCGAAGGCGTAGACCGAAGCGCCGGTGAGCGTGATCAGGATGCGCACCATGGCGACCTCGTACGCCAGGCTGGCGAAGCCGAGCAGGAGCGGCACCGCGAGCAAGGGGCTCCAGCGCGCGCGCCCCGCGGAGGTCGCCGCCGCCGCGGCCGGCGCCGCCGCGAGCGAGAGCGCGAGCACGCCCGCGCCGAGGTCGAGGAACGCCGCCGCGACGACGGCACCGGTCAGCCCCAGCGCCGGCATCAGCGCGAACGGCGCGAGCAGCGCGCCGAGCGCCGCGCCGAGCGTGTTCGTCCCGTAGAAGCGCGACGTGTCCGCGCCCGCCTCCGCCGCCGAGCGGATCGCGAGCCGGCCCATGACCGGAAACGTGCCTCCCATCGCGAGCGTCGGCACGAGCAGAAAGCCGGCGGCGACGCCGACCCGCGCGGCGGTCGACGCGACCGGGGCCAGGGCCGCGAGCACGAAGGGCGACGCGAGCGTCCAGGCGAAGATCACCGCCTCGAGGGCGAGGAACAGGCGCCGCGGGTCGCGCGCGCGGCGCGCGGTAGCGCCGAGAAGGAGCGCGCCGGCGCCGAGCCCGACCAGGAACACGCCGAGCACGATCCCGGTTCCGGCGGCGTCGCTCCCCAGGAGCCGGCCGAGGAGCCGCGACCAGACCACTTCCTCGACGAGCGCGGCCGCGCCCGAGAGGAAGAAGACGACGTCGCTCTTTCGCACGCGCGCGGCAGAATAGCCGAATGGAAGCGCGCGCGGAAAACGGCGGGGCCTACGGGGTTTTGTGCGCGCTCGCCGCGGAGCTCGGCGGGCTGGCCGAGCGAGAGCGCGCCCGGCGCGACGTCCACGGGCTCGCGCTGCTCGAGCTCGACCTCGGCGGGGACGCGCAGGTCCTGGCCGCGGTCGGCGGAGTCGGAAAGGTCCGCGCCGCCCGCGCGGCGACGGCGCTCATCCACGCCGGAGCGCGGCGCGGGCTCCTCGTGGTCGGCGTGTGCGGGGGGCTCGTGCGGTCGCTCGCGCCGGGCGACTTCCTCCACGCCGAACGCGCCGTCCAGGCGGACCTCGCGGTCCGCGAGGGGCGCGAGGTGGCGGCCGACGCAGGGCTTTTCGCCGCCTGGCGGGGCGTCGCACCCGGCGCCGCGGGTTGGCTCCTGACCGCCGACCGCCCCGTGCTGAACCCCTGGCGGCGCCTGCGCCTCGCGCGCGCCTTCGCCGGCCCGTGCGCCGCGGACATGGAGACCGCGGCGGCGGCGTCGGTGGCGGAGCTCTCCGGCGTCCCCTGGGCGGCGCTGCGCGCGGTGACCGACGGCGCGGGCTTCGGCGCGGCGGCCGGTTTTCGGAAGAACTTTCCGGGACAGGCCGGCCGCGCGGCGGACACGGTCCCTACGCTTCTGGAAGCCCTCGGCGGCGCCGGAAGCCCCTAAGGGCTGCAAGCCTCGAATCCCGACCTAGGATTCGGAGAAGTCCCCCCCCTTCGATGACCTTCGCCGGCACCTTCGTCCGCCGCCACTTCGAGCCCCTCCTGCTCTCCGTCCAGGTCGTGGTCGACCTCGGCGTGGTGGCCTTGGCTTGCGGGCTCGGCTACTTCTGGGGGCAGGCGATCCAGGGCACGGAGGATCTCCCGCCGTGGCAGTACTACCGTGAGTTCTGGGCGCTGACCGCCGCGGTGAGCCTGGTCTGCTTCCACTGGTTCGGGATGTACAGCCCGGCCAAGAGCCTGCTCAACGTCGAGGAGTTCAAGGCGATCGCGAAGAGCACGGTGGGGGCCTTCCTCCTGCTCTTCACGCTGATCATCTTCCTCACGCCGACCGCGCGGCCCTCGGAACGCTTCCCGTTCAACCTCCTCGTGCCGATGCACGAGCGGATCGACCTCTCGATCGACATCGATCAGATGTCGCGTCTGACGATCGTCCTCACGTTCGTGCTGATCAACCTCCTGACGGTCGTCAGCCGCTTCATCTCGTTCAAGGCGATCCAGGAGCTGTACCGCCGCGGGATCGGGCACCGCAACGTCGTGATCTTCGGGACCGGCGACACGGGCAAGTGGCTCCAGCGCAAGTTTCTCCTCGTTCCGACGCTCGGGCTGCGCCTCGTCGGGCTGATCAGCGACAAGAAGGAGGACGTCGGGCGCAGGATCGAACGCTCGACGGTGCTCGGTTCGCTCGAGGAACTGGAGCAGGTGATCGCCACGCACAAGGTGAGCGAGGTCTTCGTCGCGCTGCCCGAGAGCTCGGAGGACCGCCTGATGGAGATCATCGAGCGGTTGGAGCACCTCGGCGTCGAGTACCGCGTCGTTCCGCGCTTCTACCACCTGATGTCGCAGCGCGTTCGGATCGAGAACTTCCACTCGATCCCGCTGATCTCGCGCCCCGAGCGCCGGCTCTCGACGCTGACGGTGATCGCCAAGCGCGGGCTGGACGTCGTCGTGGCGTCGCTCGTCCTGATCCTCGCCGCGCCGTTGTTCGGGCTCGCCGCGCTGATGATCAAGCGCGAGTCGGAAGGCCCGGTCATCTTCCGCCAGACGCGCATCGGCCAGGACGGCCGGCCGTTCCGCATGTTCAAGTTCCGGACGATGTACGCGCAGCGGAGCGGCGACGAACCCGCCCCGGAGCGGCCGGACGACCCGCGGGTCACGCGGATCGGGCGCGTGCTGCGCCGCTACAGCCTGGACGAGCTGCCCCAGTTCCTGAACGTCCTGATCGGCAACATGAGCGTCGTGGGGCCGCGGCCCGAGATGCCCTTCATCGTCGAGCGCTACGGCGCCCTCGAGCGCGAGCGGCTGCGCGCCAAGCCCGGCATCACGGGCCTCTGGCAGATCTCCTACGCCCGCACCGAGGCGATCCACGAGAACCTGGACTACGACATCTACTACGTCGAGAATCGCTCCGTCTTGCTCGACGTCGTGATCATCGTCCTCACGTTCTTCGCCGTGGTGAAGGGCACCGGGGCCCACTGAGCATCCGACCGGCGTGCGCGTCCTGCACGTGATGGAGTGCACGATCGGCGGCACCCGCCGCCACATCACCGAGGTGGCGCGCGGCCAGAACGCGCTCGGGCTCGACGTGCACCTCGCCGTGTCGGCCGAGCGCCAGCCGGACTTCCGCGACGACCTCGCGGCGCTGCGCGACGAGGGCGTGGGCGTCCTCGAGCTCCCGATGGTGCGCCCGGTGCGGCCGTTCCTCGACGCGGCCCACGGCCGGGCGCTGAAGCGCCACCTGCGCGACCTGCGCCCCGACGTCGTCCACGCGCACTCGAGCAAGGGCGGCGTGCTCGGGCGCTGGGCCTCGCTCTCCACGGGGATCGGCCGCCGCGTGTACTCGCCGCACACCTTCGCCTTCCTGCACGAGGCGAGCTTCGGTCCCGCCAAGCGATTCGTGTTCCGCGGGATCGAGCGCTGGCTCGGCCGCCGCACGGATCGCCTGATCGCGGTGAGCTCGTCCGAGGCGGAGACGATCCGCGCGGCGCGCGTCGTCGACCCCGAGCGGATCCGCCTCGTCCCGAACGGGATCGACCCGGCGGCGTACGAGGGCGTCGCCCCGGCGGACCGCGCGGAGCTCCGGACGCCCGGGGACGCGCCCGCCGCGGCCCTGATCGGCCTCGTGTACGAGGCGAAGGGGCAGGACCTCGCGCTCGAGGCGCTGCGCCGCCCGGGCTGCGAGGAGCTCCACCTCTGGATCGCCGGCGAGGGCTCGCGGCGCGCCGACTTCGAGGCCCTCGCCGGCCGCCTCGGCGTCGCGGACCGCGCCCACTTCCTCGGCTGGCGCAAGGACGTGCCGGCGCTCCTCGCCGCGTGCGACTTCCTCGTCCTGCCCTCGCGCTGGGAGGGGATGCCGTACGTGGTGATGGAGGCGATGGCGAGCCGGCGCCCGGTCGTCGCCGCCCGCGTCGACGGCGTGCGCGACCTCGTCCGCGACGGCGAGACGGGCTTCTCCTGCCCGGTGGGGGACGCGGGCGCGCTCGCCTCCGCCTGCGCGCGTGCGATCGCCCTCGATCGCGACGAGCGGGCGGCGATCGGCGAGCGCGGCCGGGCGCTCGTGGCGGAGCGCTTCTCCGTCGACGCGATGGTGCGCGGGCTGGTCGACGTCTACCGGGAGCTCGTTTGAGGATCCTGCACGTCATCACGACGCTCGACGTCGGCGGCGCGGAGATGCACCTCCTGTCGCAGGTGCGCGGCCAGACCGCGCGCGGGCACGAGGTCCGCGTCGGCTATCTGAAGGGCGCCGGGACGCTCGCGGACGACTTCCGCGCGGCCGGCGCGGGATGGGTCGGGAAGGTCGGACCGCTGGCGATCTTCCGCGAGGCACGCCGGGCGGAGCTCGTCCACTCGCACCTGCTGAAGGCCGACGCCCTGACCGCGGCGGTCGCGACGCTGGCCGGGCGGCGGCGCGTGCTCGTCTCGGGCAAGCACAACGACGAGCAGGTGCTGAAGCGCCGCGCGGTCTCGCTGGTCCACGGGATCCTCGGCAACCTGCCCGCGCGCACGATCGTCCTGTCCGACCACGTCGGCCGCTTCGTCGCCGAGCACGGCCGCGTGCGGCCGGAGAAGATCGAGCGCATCTACTACGGGCTCGATCCGAGCCCGTTCGAAGCGGAGTCCTCCGACAGGGCCGCGGATCGCGCGGCGCTCGGCCTGGGCGCGGACGACGTCGTGTTCGTCTGCGTCGCGCGCTTCGCGCCGCAGAAGGCCCACGACGTGCTCCTGCGCGCCTTCGCGCGCGCGCGCGCCGAGCGCGACGACGTGCGGCTCCTCCTCGTGGGCGACGATCCGTTCGGCGACGGGCGCGCGCGGGCCGAGGCGCTCGCGCGGGAGCTCGACCTCGGCGGCGCCGCGGTCTTCTGCGGCATCCGGCGCGACGTCCCGGCGCTCCTGGCGCTCTCCGACGCCTTCGTGATGGCCTCGCTGTGGGAGGGGCTCGGCCTCGTGTTCCTCGAGGCGATGGCGGCCGGGCTCCCCGTGGTGGCGACGCGGGTGTCCGCGGTGCCCGAAGTCGTGGTCGACGGCGAGACCGGGCTCCTCGTCCCGCCGGCGAACGAGGAAGAGCTTTCCGCCGCCCTCCTGCGCCTTGCGGGCGACGCCGGGCTGCGCGCCCGGATGGGGGCCGCCGGCCGCGAGCGCGTGGCCGCGGAGTTCGGCCTGGAGCGCATGGTCGACGAGACGCTCGAGCTCTACCGGCGGGTGCGGGAAGGCCCTTAGACGGCTACAGATCCCCGCAACGGCGGACGATACGGGAGAGACGGCGCCGGCGCCGCACCCGATGACCGACCGACTCGAGAGCGTACCCGGCGCGAGCGCGCCCGCGCGCGGCCCGGACCGCCGCCAGCAGCCGACGCGGCGCCTTTCGCGCTTCTCGTTCTTCGGCGGCCGCCGCCGCCTGCCGCGGCGCGGGGGCGAGCGCGAGGGCAGCTTCGTCGACCGCTACAGCCTGCGGCTCTGGTTCCTCTTGCTCTGGGTCGCGCTGATGAACGTGGGCGACAGCTACTTCACGCTGGTTCACCTCCAGTCCGGCGGCGTCGAGCTCAACCCGGTCGCGGCCGCCCTCCTCGGCACCGGACGATGGGGCTTCGTCTTCATCAAGTCCACGCTGATCGGGCTCGCGCTCTGCGTGCTCTGCATCCACAAGAACTTTTTCCTCGCCAAGGTCGGCATCTGGACGGCGGCGGGGTCTTACACGCTCTTGTTCCTCTATCACCTATCGCTCTTCCGGATTTCGGGTTAGGGCGTGCGGTGCCGGCCCGCCGGATTTGGGCCGGTACCGCACGCGCTACCTTGCGGCCGTTCGCTATCGTCCTCCGGCCATGCGGATCGCCCGGATCCTCACGCGCCTGAACCTCGGCGGGCCGGCGCGGCAGGTGCTCGCCTCGGACCCGCTGCTCGCGGAGCGCGGCCACGTGGTGCGGGTCTTCGCCGGCGTGCCCGAGCGCGGGGAGGGCGACCTGTTCGACGCGCTCGTCGCGGCCGGTGTCGACGTCGTGCGGATTCCCGGCCTGCGGCGCGGCGTCTCGCCGGCGCGGGATCTCTTCGCGCGGCGCAAGCTCAAGGCGCACCTGCGCGCGTTCGAGCCCGACGTCGTCCACACGCACGCGTCCAAGGCGGGAACGCTCGGCCGCCAGGCCGCGCGCTCGCTCCCCGCGCGCGTGGCGCGCGTGCACACCTTCCACGGGCACGTGCTCGAGGGCTACTTCTCCGCGTTCCTCTCGCGGCAGCTCGCGCGGCACGAGGCGGCGCTCGCGCGCGAGACCGACCGGGTGATCGCGGTGTCGCACGCGACCGCGGACGACCTGGTCCGGCTCGGCGTGGCCGGTGAGGAGCAGCTCGTCGTCGTGCCGCCCGGCATCGCGCTCGAGCCGTTTCTCGCGATCGCGCCGCTCGGCGAAGGGACGGCGCGCCGCTCCGGGCGCCTGCGCGGCCCCGTCGGCGCGGCGCCGGATGTGGTCCTGGTCGGCGTCGTCGGACGCCTGGCCGAGGTGAAGCGGCCGGGGCGGGCGCTGGACGTCTTCGCGCTCCTGCACGAGCGGTACCCGCAGATGCACCTCGCGTTCGTCGGCGACGGCGACGAGCGCGGGCGCCTCGAGCGCCGCATCGCCGCGCTCGGCAGGCTCGGCGAGGAGCGCGTACACGTCTTCGGCGCCGTGGAGGACATGCCGGCGGTGATGGCCGACCTCGACGCGGTGCTCCTGACGTCCCGCTCGGAGGGAATGCCGGTCGCCCTCATCGAAGCGGCGGCCGCCGCGCTGCCCGTCGTCGCGACGCCGGTCGGCGGCGTGCCCGAGCTCGTCGCCCACGAGCGCACCGGCTTCCTCGGCGCCGACGCGGACGAGCTCGCCTTCGGCCTCGCGCAGCTCCTCGACGACGCGCGCGAGCGCGCCGCGATGGGCCAGCGCGCGCGCATGCGCGTGCACGGGCGTCACGCGGCCGTCACGCTCGCGGACAAGCTCGAGGAGGTGTACCGCGTCGTGCGCGACGAGCGGGCGAGCCGCACGCGGTCGTAACGAGACATCCCCGTGCGTTGACGCGTCCGGCTTGCGCGCCAACCTCGGAGTGATGAAGTACTCCGTTCTCCTTCTCGCGCTGCTGGCGCCCCTCGGCGCCGTTCCCACGGTCCTTTCCGGCGTGCTCGTCTTGCGCGCCGTCGCCGGCTCGCTGGATACGCACGGCGAGTGCGTCGACTGCACGCCGTCGCGCGGCTCGGCGTGGCAGGGCTGCGTCGTGCTCGAGGCGCCCGGCGAAGCAGCGCCGGCGGTCGCGCTGCCCGCCGACTTCGAGCGCTACTACGGCTGCTTCGGCTATGCCGACGGCTCGAACTGCACGCCGAGCCGCGACGCCGTCGTGGCGCAGGGCGACCCGAAGCTGTAACCCCCGCCTGGGAAGTGGAGGCCCGGCGCCCCGCGGTCTATAACTCGCGCGCATGCGCCTGCTCATGGTCAGCGGGGACCGCCTCCTGGCGGCGGGGAAGAAGGGTCCCTTCTGGACGCTCCAGCGGGAGTTCACGAAGCACTTCGAGCGCATCGACGTGATCCACCCGCGCCCGGAGGGCGAGGTCGTCCAGACCGAGCTCTTCGGCGGCAAGCTCCTGCTTCACCCGGCGCGCTGCGGGCGGCTTGGGATGCTCGGCTACATCAAGCGCAAGGGCCGCGAGCTGATCGAGGCGCACCGCCCGGCGCTGATCGTCAGCCACGACTACGGCTGGTTCTACAACGGCCTGGGCGCGGCGTGGCTCTCGCGGACCACCGGCGTGCCGTACCTCTCCGAGATCCACCACGTCCCCGGGTACCCGGTGGCGGCGGACGCGCGCGAGCGCTTCGACCGCTTCGTCGCGAAGCGCTACGTGCGCTGGGCGCGGTCGCGCGCGCGCGCCTTCCGCGTGGTGAACGTCGGCCAGCTTCCGCCGCTCTTGCGGAGCTGGGGCGTCCCGGACGAGAAGATCCGCGTGCTGGGCTCGCTCTACATGGATCTGGAGACCTTCTCCCCGCCCGCCGACGACGTCGAGCCGGAGCAGGACGTGATCTTCGTGGGGCGCATGGTCGCGAACAAGGGCCTCGACCGGCTGGTGGACGCGCTGGCCGGACTTCCGGAGGTCACCGCGCTCCTCGTCGGCAGCGGTCCGGCGCAGGCGGAGACGCGCGCGCGCGTCGCGCGGCACGGCATGGAGGAGCGCGTGCGCTTCGTCGACTGGGTGGGCGAGGCGGCGGACTTGGCCGACGCCTACCGCAGGAGCCGCGTCGTCGTCTGCGCCTCGACCTGCGAGGGCGGGCCGCGCTTCACGGTGGAGGCGATGGCCTGCGGCGTGCCTTGCGTCTCGACGCCGGTCGGGATCATGGGCGAGCTGCTCGAGGACGGCGCCGCGGGCGGGTTGGTCGGCTTCGACGTCGAGAGCCTCCGGCGCGGGATCGAGGCGGTGCTCGCGGACGAGGGGAAGCGCCGCGCGATGGGGCGCGCCGCGCGCGCGATCGCCGAGCGCTTCGAGTACGCGGCGATGATCCGCGGCTACGCCGACGGCCTGAAGGAGATCGCCGCCGCGTGAAGCTCATCTTCCTGACGCAGTGGATCGACGCCGGCGACGCGGTGCTCGGCTTCGTGCCGCGCTGGGTCGAGGGCCTGGCGGCGCGCTGCGAGCGCGTGCGGGTGATCGCGCTCTGGTCGGGCGACGTCGCCGGGTTGCCGGCCAACGTCGACGTGCGCACGGTGGGGAAGACGGGCACCGTCAAGCGCTTCCTGCGCTACCGCGCGGCGCTGAAGGAGGCCTTCGCCGACGGCTTCGACACGGTGCTGGCGCACATGGTGCCGCGCTACGCGCTGCTCGCCGCCGGACCGGCGCGGCGCGCGGGCGCGCCGAGCTTCCTCTGGTACACGACCAAGGGCGTCGACGCGCGCCTCAAGCGCGCGGAGAAGGTGGTGAAGAAGATCTTCACCGCGAGCCCGGAGTCGCTGCGCATCGAGACCGCGAAGGCGGTCGTCACCGGGCACGGCGTCGACGTCGCGCACTTCGCCCGGACCGACGAGAAGCCGGCCAAGCCGCCGCGGCTCCTCGCGGTCGGGCGGATGACGCCGGCGAAGGACCCGCTGACGCTTCTCGCCGCGCTCTCGATCCTGGTGTCGCGCGGGTACGACCTGCACCTCGACTGGGCCGGCGGCGGGCTGGCGGCGGGGGACGCCGGCTTCGAGCGCTCGGTCCGCGAGCAGATCGAGGTCGGCGGGCTGACCGACCGCGTACACCTCCACGGCGACGTGCCGTATCGGGAGATCCCGGCCCTCTACCGGCGCGCCTCGGTCTTGACGTCGACGAGCCTGACCGGGAGCGTCGACAAGGTGGTGCTCGAGGCGATGGCGTGCGGGCGGCCGGCGGTGACCTGCAACGAGTCCTTCCGGCCGATCTTCACGGAGCTCGGACCCAAGGCCGGATGGCTCTCGTTCGAGCCGGGCAACGCGCAGGCACTCGCCGAGCGCGTCGAGCGCCTCCTGCGGATGCAGCGGCTCGACCTGGACGAGCTCGGCCTGCAGCTCCGCGCGATCGTGGAGCGCGACCACGAGGTGGACGCCCTGATGGCCCGGCTTTACCGAGAAATGAGCGGGGAGATGGAGGGCGCGGCGTGACCGCGCTCTCGGTCGTCATCCCGTCGTGGAACACGGCGGACCTGACGCGCGCCTGCCTGGCGAAGCTCTTCGCGGCCGACCTGCCGGAGACCGAGGTGATCGTCGTCGACAACGCGAGCGAGGACGACTCCGCCGAGATGGTCGCGAAGGAGTTCCCGCAGGTCGTTCTCATCCGCAACGCGAAGAACGAGGGCTTCGCCGGCGGCTGCAACCGGGGCATGCAGCTCGCGCGCGGCGACTACGTGCTGCTCCTGAACTCCGATACCGAGGTGCGGCCGGACGCGATCCGGAAGCTCCTCGACTGGTTGGAGGAGCACGCCGACTACGCCGCGGCGGCGCCGAAGCTCGTCTCGCCGGACGGCACGACGCAGAAGAGCCTCAAGTGCTTCCCGAGCCTCTTGACCCCGCTCTTCTTCTCGACGCCGCTCGAGCGCTGGTTCCCGAAGAGCCCCGAGCTCCGCCGCTACTTCCTGATGGACGACTCGCAGGAGGAGAGCCGCGACGTGGACCAGCCGCCGGCGGCCTGCCTGCTCCTGCGCGCGTCGGTGCTGGAGCGCGTCGGCCTCTTCGACGAGGATCTGTGGCTCTTCTACAACGACGTGGACCTCTCGAAGCGCATCGCCGCCGACGGTTGGAAGACCCGCTACGTGGCCGAGGCCGAGGTGCTCCACCACGAGGGCGCCTCGACGTCCAAGTTCGGCCGCTTCCTCCCCGAGTGGCAGAAGAACCGGCTGCACTACTACAGGAAGCACCACGGCCGCCCGGCCGGGTGGTGGGTGAAGCTCTGCGTCGCCTTCGCCTTCGCCGACTGGACGGTGACGCAGCTCGTCGGGCGCGCGCGGAACAAGGGCGGCGAGCCGGTGCGGCCCGTCGCGCGCGAGTTCGGGGCGTTCCTGCGGTCATGACGGTCCGCGACGAGATCCGCGAGCCGCTGGAGCGAACGCTCGCCTGGCAGCTCCGCTTCCGCGACGGCGAGGGCCGCATCGTCTGTCCCAAGCACAAGGTCGAGCACACCGGCAAGAGCGCCTGCGCCGCGATCACCGCGGTCGAGCTCTGGCGGCTGACCGGCCGCGAGGAGCACCTCGCGGTCGCGGTGCAGCAGGGCCGGCGCCTGGTCGCCAACCTCGTGCGCGAGGGGACGAGCCCGTGCCACACCTTCCGGCCGGGGCGCCACGACCCCTACAACTGCTCGAACAGCGTGATCGACGGCGGCGCGTGCAGCGACGCGCTCGCGCACCTCGTCACGACCTGCGGCGAGCGCCTCGCGCCCGAGGACGCGCGCGCTTTCGCGGACGCGAGCCTCTTGCACGCGCGCACCTACCTGCGCTACGCCGTGCTCGACAAGGGCATCCCGGCGCAGCGCGCGTGGGGGCTGACCGGCCTCGCGGGCGCGCTGGCGCTCGAGCGGGACGACGCCCTCGACAAGGCGCTGGTCGGCGCGGTGGCGCGCCTCGAGGAGATCCAGAACGGCGACGGCAGCTTTCCCTACCACCCGCTCGACTGGGGCGCCGAGCACGCCGGCGCGAGCGACGTGTCGGCCTTCTACCAGTCGCGCGTCACCGGGTTCGTCCTGTACGCGCTCGAGCGCAGCGGCCGCGATCCGGCGGAGGGCGTCTTCCGCGCGCCGCTCCTGCGCGGGCTCGACTTCCTGCTCGCGCTGCAGGGCCCCGACGGGGTCAAGACGGGGCTGGTCGAGGCGAAACCCTGGTACTGGGGCGCTTCGTACGAGGTCGCCTCGCACCCGTTCGACGTCTACGCGTTCGCCCGCGGCTGGCGGCTGTTCCGGAACCCGCGCTACGCGCACGCGGCGGCGGACGCGTTCCGCGCGTGGGTGCGCCACCTGACCGACCAGGGCGAGCCGCGGAGCCACTTCGCGGGGCCCGGGCGCGGGCCGAGCTACCAGTGCCCGCTCTTCTGGGCGGCGCACGCGTGCTGGATCGCGCGCGCGGCGGAGGACCTCGAGGCGATCTTCGCCGAGGAGCCGCCGCGGCCGATCCGCCTCGAGACCGCGGCGATCGACCTGCGCGTCACCTGGTTCCCGCACGCCGCGCTCGGCCGGCTGGAAGACGGCGCGGTCGTCGCGTGGGTGCGCGGGGCGCGACCGGGGTGCAACGTGCACCACGGCAGCCCGCACGGCGCCGGGCTGATCCGCGTCGTGCGCAAGGAGGACGGCGCCGAGCTGATCCAGCGCTGCCCGCTCGGCGGCGCGAACGAGTGTGAGTGGCGCGGCGCGTCGGGGCTGCCGTCGCTCGCGCGCGGGCTGCGCTCGGGCGGCCGCGAGGTGCGCTTCGGCCTCTGGCTCGCGCGTGTCGAGAGACGCGCGGGGCACACCGGGGCGGCGCTGCGCGCCCCGCTCGGGGTCTTCCGGCGCGGCGTCCTCGCCTTCGGGCACCCGCGCGTGGGGAGCGCCTTCGACCTCGCCCCGGAGGCTCAGGTCGAGAACGACGGGCTGCGGCTCGCCGGCCGGCTCGCCTGGCGCGACGGCACGCCGGTTCCCGAGAGCAAGGTCGAGCGCGGCTACCGCGTCCAGGGCGACGGCCTCGAGGTCACCGACGTCCTGGCCTCGCCCGGCCGGGCGCGGCGGGTCGACTACGTGATCCCGGCGGCCGCGCGGGACGTGCAGCGCGAGGGCAACCGCGTGTCCTACCGGCTGGCTTGAGGCCCTCCCCGGGCTAAGCTGGACGCGTCGGGGTCCATCGCAGGGGCCCCCGGCGCGACCCGATGCCCTCCGACCCCTCCGCCGACCCCCCCGGCCTCGCCGCCACGCTCCGCGCCGGGCTCACGGGCGGGCTCCTCGGCGCCCTCTTCTTCGGGCTGGTCGACGGGCCGCTCGCCTGGTGGATGGGGCCGCGCGTCGGCGTGCTCGCAGGCGTGGGGTGCGTCGCGGCGACGGTGCTGCTCTACGTCGCGGTCTACGGGACCGCGGGGCTGGCGCTCGCCGTGCCGGCCCACCTGCTGCTGCGGCGGCGCGGGGGCCAGACCCGCTTCGCGGTGCTGACCGGCCTCGTCCTCGGCGGCGGGCTCTTCCTGGAGATCTACTGGTGGACGCGGCCGTTCGTCTTCTACGGCCACTCGTCGACGTCGCCGGAGCGCTTGGCGGCCGCCGGCGTGATGCTGGTCGTCGGGCTCGGGCTCGGGCTCCTCGGGGGGTGGCTGCTCGCGCGGCTGCCGGCGCAGAGCCACCGGGTGTTCCACGTCGCGCTCGGCGCCTGCGTTCTCCTCGGAGCGTTGACGATGGTGCTCGACCGGCGCGCGTCGACCGGCTCCGGCCGCGGAGACTTGAACGAGCGCAACCAGGGGCTTCCGAACGTGCTGCTCATCGTCGTCGACGCGCTGCGCGCGGACGTCCTCGAGCCCTACGGCTCCGAGGTCGTCAAGACGCCGCACCTGAAGGAGCTCGCCGCGAACGGCGTCGTCTTCGAGAACGCGTTGGTCCAGGCGCCGTTCACCTGGTCGAGCTTCGGCTCGATCCTCACGGGCAAATACCCGCGCCGGCACGGGCTCGTCGCCATGTCGCCCGAGTTCCGCATGCGGATCGCGCAGAACGTCACGCTGCCCTGGCACCTGAAACAGGCCGAGAGGGAATCCGGCGGCGTCAGGCTGGAGGACGGCGACTACGCCGGCGCGACGTTCATGACCGGCACGCTCTCGCAGGGTTCCGGGCTGATGCACGGCTTCGACTGCTACTTCGAGGCGATGGCGGGGCACGAGCTGGTCTACCTCGACAGCACGTGGAGCGTGTTCCGCTCGAACCTCCTGCTCTTCCTCGTCAAGAACAAGCTCACACAGCGCTTCGACAACAGCCTGGTCGTGACCACCGCGGTGGACTGGCTGCGCGCGAACGAGGGGCGGCGCTTCGTCGCCATGCTGCACCTCTACTCGACGCACACGCCGTACGACCCGGAGGAGGAGTTCCGCGCGATGTACTGCGACCCCGCGTACGACGGGCCGATCCCGGCGTTCTACGCGGAGCACCGGCTCGAGCTCGAGAGCGGGAGGTACGAGCCGACCGACGCGGACGTCGAGCAGATCCGGAACCTCTACTACGGCGGCACGTCGCAGGCGGACCGCGACGTCGGCATCGTCCTCGACGAGCTCGAGCGCAGCGGGGCGCTGGAGAACACGCTCGTGATCTTCACCTCGGACCACGGCGAGGAGCTCTACGAGCACGGGCTCTGGGAGCACAACTGGATGTACCAGACCAACCTGCGCATCCCGCTGATCCTGTCGTGGCCGGCGCGGCTGCCGAAGGGCAAGCGCGTGAGCGCGCTGGTCGAGACCGTGGACCTCCTGCCCACGGTCTGCGAGCTGCTCGGCCTCGCGCCGCCGCCGGACAAGGGCGAGTACGAGCGCGTCGACGGCAAGAGCCTCGTCCCGCTCATCGACGGCCGAGTGGAGAGCGTCAAGCGCTACAGCTTCGCCGAGAACGGTCGCTTCGCGTCGATCCAGGACGCGCGCACGAAGCTGATCGTGCGCGCGGAGGTGCTCGAGGACGAGGACGGCTGGGCCAAGGTCAAGTCCGGCGAGCTGGAGAAGCCACGCTTCTTCGACCTCGCGGCCGATCCGGACGAGCTGGTCAACGCCTTCGACGAGCGCCCCGAGGACGTCGAGCGCCTCTTCGCGGAGCTCTCGGCCTGGTCGGACGCGCTGCCCATCCCGCGCGCCGAGGTCGTGCGCTCGGCGCGCGACGCCGAGAACGAGGAGCTCTTCCACGCCTTGGGGTACACCGGCGACACCGGCGACGCCGACGCGCTGCGCGAAGGGGAGGACCGGGAGCGAGATTGAGCACCGAGCTCGTCCTCGTCGCGAACGCGCGCATGCCGTCGCAGCGCGCCCAGTCGATGCAGGTGGCGCAGATGGCCGCGGGCTTCGCGCGGCAGGGGGCGCGGACGACGCTGCTCCACGCGCGGCGACACCCGACGCCGCCGTTGCCGCCGGGGCAGGACGTCTTCGACTACTACGCGGTGCCCGCGGGCGAGCGGCCCGCGATCGCCGCGGTGCCGTGCGTCGACTGGATCGACCGCGCGCCGCGCAGCCTCCAGTTCGGCCCCGCGCGCGTGCAGGAGTGGAGCTTCGCGCGCAACGCGGCGCGGCGCGTGCGCGAGCAGCACGCCGACGCGCTGGTCTACAGCCGCGAGGTCGAGACCGCGCGCGTGCTCGGCGGGAGGCAGCGGGTCTTCCTCGAGCTGCACCGCGTGCCGGGGAGCCGCCTGCGGCGCCGGCGGCTGCTCCAGGCGGCGCCGGCCTGCGGCGGCGTGGTGGCGATCAGCGGCGGCGTGCGCGACGACCTCGTCGCGCTCGGCGTGCCGCTCGACGCGATCCGCGTCG
Source organism: Planctomycetota bacterium (assembly GCA_028278425.1). GTDB lineage: Bacteria > Planctomycetota > UBA1135 > UBA1135 > JANQEJ01. Next base: position 24,697 of record JANQEJ010000221.1, read on the forward strand.
AGCACGACGCGGTCGACCGCGAGCGCTTCCGCGGCCTGCCCGGCCGCGACGAGGCGCGCGCGGAGCTCGGGATCGAGCGCGACGCTCCGGTGGTCGTCTACGCCGGCGGGCTCCTCGCCTGGAAGGGCGTCGACGTCTTGCTCGGCGCGGCGCGGAAGCTCCCCGACGTCACGTTCGTCGTCGCCGGCGGGATGGACGCGGACGTGGAGCGCACGCGCGCGCTGGCCGGGGGGCTCGCGAACGTTCGCCTGGACGGCTTTCAGCCGCCGGCGCGCGTTCCGGTCTATCTCGCCGCCGGCGACGTCGGCGCCGTTCCCAACCGCTCGCAACCGGCGATCAGCGCCAGGTACACCTCGCCGCTGAAGGTGTTCGAGGCCCTGGCGGCGGGGTTGCCGCTGGTGGCGAGCGACCTGCCGAGCCTGCGCGACGTCCTCGGCGACGAGGACGCGGTGCTCGTACCGCCGGACGACGACGCGGCGCTCGCGGCGGGGCTCGAGCGGCTTCTGGGCGACGCGGAGCTCCGCGCGCGGCTCGCGGCGCGCGGCCGCGAGCGCGCGGAGGAGCTGACCTGGGACGCGCGCGCGCGCCGGCTGCTCGACTGGATGGGGGAGCGGGCGTGAAGGTCCTCTACCTGACCGACTCGCTCTCCGACCTGGACGGCGTCGGGCGCTACGCGATCGAGCTGATCCGCGCGCTCGAGGAGCTCGTGCCGAGCCTCTCCGTCGAGGTCCTGCTCGCGCGCAAGCACCGGCCGACCTCGGCCGACGTCCCCGCGCGCTGGAAGGTCGGGGTGGCGTTGCCGCCCGACTACTTCTTCTACATGACGCCCGCGCGCTTCTGGGCGAGCCGGATCGTTGCGACGCGGCGGGTGAAGCAGGCCGCGCGCGGCGCGGACCTCGTCCACGCGATCAAGGACTACCCGCACAACCTGGTCGCGCTCGACGGAGCGCGCTCCGCCGGCAAGCCGTGCATCGCGACCGCGCACGGGACCTACACCGTGCAGCCGCTGCTCGATCCAAGGCACCGCGCGCGGGCGCTGAAGACCTACGCGGGCTTCGACGGGATGATCTCCGTGTCGAGCTACACGCGCCGGCGGCTCTTCGACGCGCTGCCCGAGGGCGCGCTCGATCCCACGCGCGTGCACGTCGTGCCCAACTGCGTCGACGCCGACCGCTACGCCGAGCCGCGCGGCCTCACCGGCCGGCCGTGGACCGACAAGCGCTTCACGCTCGGCATCGGCGAGACCAAGGAGAGAAAGGGGCACCACCTCGCGATCGCGGCGTGGTGCCGCGTCGCGCGCGACCACCCGGAGCTGCACCACTTCGTCGTCGGGCGGCGGTCGGGGGACGGCTACGAGGCGTCGCTGCACGCGCTCGCCGGCGAGGCCGGCGTCGGCGACCGGCTGCACTTCCTCGGCAACGTCGAGGAGGCGGAGAAGATCGACCTCCTCCAGCGCGCGGAGGCCTTCGTACACACGCCGGTGACCGCGGCGGACGGCGGCTTCGAGGGCTTCGGCATCGTCTATCTCGAGGCGGCCGCGAGCGGGACGCCCAGCGTCGGCACGCGCGACTCCGGCGCCGAGGACGCGGTGGACGACGGCGTCAGCGGGCTGCTCGCCGACGCCGACGTCGGCGCGGTCGAGACCGCCCTGCGTTCGTTGGTCGAAGACGGGGAGCTGCGCGCGCGCCTCGCCGCGGCCGGCCCCGCGGCCGCGCGCCGGCGCAACTGGCGCGACAACGCCGAGCGCGTGCTCTCGCTCTACCGCCGCGCCCTGGAGGGCTCGGGTTGAGCCCGTTCAAGAACAAGTTCCTGCGGAACGTGGCGACCCTCCAGTTCGGCGGCGCGATGAGCGCGGGGCTCGCCTTCGTGTCCTCGGTCGGGCTCGCGCACGTTCTCGGCGCGCGCGACCAGGGGCTCTGGGTCGTCTCGCTCCAGCTCTACGCCTTCGCCTTCTTCCTGATCAACCTCGGGATGGTGCAGGTGGCGATCACGCAGGTCGCCGCCGCGAGCGCGCGCGGCCTCAAGGACAAGGTGGCGGACTGGCTCGCCTTCGTCGCCAAGGCCTACCTCCTGTTCGGGGTCTTCCTCGTCGTGAGCGGCTGGTTCGTCCTGCCGCACGTCGTCGACCTGTGGCACGCCTACAACCCGACGGTGGACGTGCGCGTCGCGCGGTGGGCCTGGATGCTGAGCTTCGCGCCGCTCCTCGACGTGCCGCGCGCGGTCGCCGTCACCGCGCTGCAGGGGACGCGGCGGATGGTGGCGCTCACGCAGCTCGAGAACGCGACGGAGCTCACGCGCACGTTCCTCGTGATCGCCGGAGCGGTGATCACGCGCTCACCCTTCGGCGCGGTGCTCGGACAGCTCATGGCGACGTTCGTGGGGTCGGTGCTGGGCGTGGCGCTCTACCGCCGCTCGCACGGGGACGGCTCGTATCCGCTGCCGGGCGTGCGCGCCATCGCCCACAACGTCCGCCACGTGCCGTTCCGGATGGGGCTGCGCCTCGCGCTGCGCTTCGGGATCATGCGCCAGCTCGACGCGCTCGGCAGCAAGATCGCGCCGCCGCTCATCATCCAGACCTTCGGCACGCCGGAGTGGGTCGCCTACTTCCGCATCGCGCAGGGGATCATGAACGTGCCGCTCATGCTGATGCAGGGGATCAGCCGCACGGCGCTGCCCGCCATGGCGGAGCTCAAGGGGCTGAAGATGGACGCGCGCTTCGAGCGCGTGTACTGGCGCGCGACGCTCTTCGGCGGCGGCCTGATCACCGCGGGGCTCCTGCTCTGCCTGCCGGTCGTGCGCGTGCTCGTGTGGAAGATGTTCCCGTCGGACTACCACGAGCCGATCTGGGAGCTCAGCCTGATCCTGGCGCTCGCCCTGACGCTGGTCGCGTTCTCGATCGCCTTCGACTCCTTCTACCTCGGGACGAACGCGCTCAGGGCGGGGATCGCGATCAACCTCCTGAGCTTCTTCGTCAGCGTGCCGCTGATGGCGTATCTCGCCCACCGCATCCCGACGACCGGGGCCGCCTGGGGCTACGTCGGCATCGGCTGCTGGATGTTCGTCCACAACGCGTACATCCTCTGGCACTTCCGCCACGCGCGGAGGGGAGCGACCTGACGTGCGCGTCCTCTTCTTGAACGACCTCAGCGATCCGCGCATCGGTTCGTCGATTCGGATGATGTACCAGGAGGCCGAAAGGCTGCGCGAGCTCGGCCACGAGACCGCCCTGATCACCGCGACGCAGGACCCGGCCGAGGTGGGGGAGACGGCGATCGAGGGCATGCGGACCTTCCGCGTGCACTCGGACTACCCGGTGCGCTGGCGGGCGTGGGTGGCGCTGGACAACAAGCGCGTGCGCGGGCCGGTGCGGGGGGTGCTCGCCGACTGGAAGCCGGACGTCGTGCACAGCCACCTGATCCACACGCACCTCTCCTACGCGTCGCTGACGGCGGCGCGCGAGGCGGGCGCGGGCGTCGTCTTCACCGCGCACGACGTGATGACGTTCTGCTACCAGAAGCTCACGTGCTTCCACGGGGGCGAGGAGCACGGGGGGAAGCTGCGCGACTACCGCGCTTACTGGCAGAAGTGCATCCCGTGCCAGCGCTTCCGCTTCCGCCCGGGCCGCAACCGCGCGATCCGCCGCGTGCTCGAGCGCGACGTTCACCGCTTCACGGTCGTGTCCGACGAGCTCGGCCGCGTGATCGAGGCGAACGGGATCCGCGTCGACCGCACGATCCACAACGCCCTGCGCGAGCAGCCGCGGCTCCCCGCGCCGGAGGAGGTCGACGCCTTTCGCGCGGAGCACGGTCTCGCCGGCAAGCAAGTGATCGCGATCGGCGGGCGGCTCCACGAGCAGAAGGGCGTCGTGCAGCTCCTCCGCGCGCTGGCGGCGCTCGCGCGGGAGTTTCCCGAGCTGCGGCTCGTGGTCATGGGACGGCGCGACGTGTACGACCGCGAGTTCGCGGGCGAGGCTCGCGCGCTCGGCGTCGCGGACCGGGTCGTGCCGACCGGCTGGCTCGACGGCGACGAGCTCCAGCGCGCCTACGCCGCGGTCGACGTGTTCGTCACGCCTTCGATCTGTCTGGACACCTTCGGCCTCGTCAACCTGGAGGCGATGGAGCACCGAAAGCCCGTGGTCGCGACCGAGTTCGGGGGAAGCCCCGAGGTCGTCCTGGACGGCGAGACCGGGCTCGTCGTGAACCCCTTCGACGTCGAGGCCCTGGCGGCGCGGATCGCGGCGCTCCTGCGCGACCCGGCGCGCGCCCGGGCGATGGGGGAGGCCGGCTATCTCCGGCTCCGGGAGCGGTTTACGATCGCCCGCCTCACCGACGAGTTCCTCGAGGAGTACGAGCTCGCGCGGGCCGCCGTTTCCGTCAGGAGCGGGGGGCCGCCCGGCCGATAAAGACCGGAGTCCGATTCACCCAAAGCCTTGTCCCGGAACGGGTTGCGGGACCTTTTGGGGCGGGGTAGAGTTGCGCGGAACGGCCCGCCCTTTCGGCCTTCCGCTCGCACCCCCCGGACTCGATCAGCACCCCATGCGGAAGACGCTTCTCACCTACGTCAAGCCCCACGTCCAGGAGGACCCCCTGGCGATGATCCTCGGGATCACCTACCTGGGGGCAGTCCTCGAGCGGGAGAAGATCCCGGTCGAGCTCGGGGACGAGCGCATCCTCACCGACGCGGAGATGAAGGACGCGATCGAGCGCAACGACGTGATCGGCTTTGGGGCGCTGACGCCGAACATCCGCCGCGCGATCGCCTGGGCGAAGTACGCCAAGGAGCGCGGCAAGATCACCGTGATGGGCGGCCCGCACGCCTCCGTCGACCAGGGGATCTTCCTCGACTCGGGGCACTTCGACTACGTGCTGAAGGGCGAGTGCGAGGAGACGCTGCCCGACTTCCTGCGCGCCCTCGAGGGCGACGACGACGACGCCCAGAAGGAGATCCCCGGCCTGGCCGGCATCCGCGACGGCGAGATCTGGGTCGACAACCCCGCCCCCCCGCTGATCAAGAAGCTCGACGAGCTGCCGGTTCCCGCGCGGCACCTGCTCCCGATGGAGAGCTACTTCAAGCTCAACCCGGAGCGGCTGGCCTACGTCTTCACGACGCGCGGCTGCCCCTTCAAGTGCATCTTCTGCCAGAAGGAGCTGACCGGCCGCGGCTTCCGCGTGCGCTCGACGGAGATGATCGTCGACGAGATCGAGCACGTGGTGAAGGTCTACAACCCCGGCGTCGTGCTCTTCGTCGACGAGATCCTGACGCTGCGCAAGAAGCGCATCCACGAGATGTGCGACGAGATCATCCGCCGCGGCCTGAAGTTCGAGTGGATCGCGAACACCCGCGCCGACTGCGTCGACTACCCGCTCTTGAAGCACATGCACCGCGCGGGCTGCCGCCGCATCTACTACGGCTGGGAGTCGGGCAGCCAGCGCATGCTCGACGTCCTGAAAAAGGACCTCACCCCCGAGGCGATCGTCTCCGCGGCCCGCATGACGCGCCGCGCCGGCATCTGGGCCAAGGTCTACCTGATCGTCGGCTCCCCGGGCGAGACGCCCGAGGACGTGGAGGAGACCGAGAAGGTCCTCCGCCTCGCCGGTCCCGACCTGGTCCGCGTCTCGGTCTTCAACCCGCTGATCGGCACGGAGTCCTGGGACAACTACCAGGCGAGCATCGACATCGAGGACCTGCGCGAGAACTACGTCTCGTCCAACCGCTCGGCCTACGTCCACGAGCACTTCAGCCAGGTCGAGCTCGAGGAGCTGCGCAAGAACATGGTCCGCAACTACGAGCGCTGGTACTACGCCTACCCGCAGCGCCTGCGCCGCGCGGTCGAGCGGACGATGTACTACCTCGAGAACCCGGTGTTCGCGCGCAAGCGCGTCGGCCGGGCGCTGGGGATCGTCCCGCCGCCGCAGAGCTCGAACGTGATGCAGCGGGCGAACGAGACGGTCTGATTCCTCGCGCTCAGTCCGACGCCGGCAGGATCCCGAAGACGGCGCCGATCACGTGGTTCGTCGTCGAGACGCAGCCGACGAACTCGCTTGGAACGTAGGTCCCCACCGGCGTCTCCAGCGAGTAGTTGCTCGCCGCGTCGAAGAACGTCAACGTCGCGCCGGGCTCGTTGAACCCCTCGAGGGCGAATCCCTCGCGGGTGTAGACGCCGTAGAAGAAGTCGGCCGAAGCGTAGTCGCCGCTGGGCTGACACGCGTCCCCGTAACCGATGAACCCCTCGGACATGTACACGCGTTCGTTGCCCGGGTACGCAGATCCAACCCACTTGCCGAGACGCACCTGGCTGTTGTGGAGCCACGGAAAGCCGAAGCCGTACTGCAACGTGTCGAGCGATATGAAGCTGCTGTTCTGAGCGCCGCACGGCGGTGCGCCGCCGAGCAGGAACGTGACGGCCGCCTGGCGACCGTTCGTGTTGATCAGACAATCGCAGAGCTTTCCGAGGAGGACGGTGGCGCCGCCGGCGGGAAAGCCCTCGATGGGTGGAACGGTGTTGTCGATCGGTTCGCGCGCGATCGCCGTGCAGGGCCCGCCCGCGCCCGGCGTCGGCGTCTGGCACGTGATGCCGCTGGCGACGACCGGCGCCGTACCCGGCACGGTGCGCATCCCGCCGGGCATTGGGAACGGATACTGGGCGGTCGGGAGCAGCAGACCGCCCGCGGCGGTCCACTCCCAGGGGAACGGCGGCGGCCCCGTCTGATCGAATCGCACGAAGCCGGCTCGCGGCGCGACGACGGCGTACTTCGTATCCGGATGGAAGGGCACCGGGTTGTCGGGTGTCTTCGAAATGGCGTTCTTGCCCCTGGCGCCGTGGATGAAGAGGTCGCAGTTGTGGAACAAGACGAGCACGCTCTCGAACGCGCCCGTCGAGCAGAGCCGCGCGTAGTCGACGTAGCCGTAGAAGAAGGCCTTTTCGTGGCCCTGCCCGCTGGGCGCGACGGGGATGCAGGTCGGGACCGGACACGACTGAGAGCCCGCGCCGAGCGGTGTCGCGAGGTCCACCTTCACGAGGAAGCGCCAGACCTGGTACTGGTCCTCGACCGGCGGGTCGGTCTCCTCCATCCACGTCCGCGAGTAGTCCATCGTCAGGCTGCCGGTCAGGAGGTCCGCCCCGAGATCGTCCTGAACGCGGATCGGCGCGACGTACTGCGTACACGTGGCCGTGGTGGACGGGGGATCGACCAGCACCGACACCGTGACTTCGTCCGTGGTCGGCTCGGAGCAGTCGGTGATGCACAGGCCCAGCCCCTCGAGCGAGATGGGAGGGAACTGGGGCAGGGTGAGCGTGACGTTCTGGGCGCAACACGGCCCGTCCAGGCCGTCCGGATCGAGCGTGCACTGGGCCGCGATCGAGAGGGAGGAAGTCGCGAACAGCATCGCGAGGAACGCGAACGCGCGACGGCGCAAGCGAGCGGGCATGGTCGTCTCCTTCTGCGTTGGGCAAAAACGAAAACGGCGGGGTTGCTGCCTCCAAGAGGCCGAGCAACGGAACGGGATTCTCGGGAGAGACCTCGGTGGTGGGCGCTGGGTCCCGCCGCCGACCTGCCCGCGGATTCTATCACGTGATCGACGAGGCCACTTTCGGCCGAGCCCGTTGGACCCGGCGCGCAACCGCCCGTAATCGAGCGGACGCACGGCCTCAAGCAAAGTTTGCGGCGCGTGACGAAGACGCTCGCAGCGCAAGACGTCGATCTCGAAGACGCGCCGCTTCGGCTCGCACCGGCGGTGGCGCTCGGGCGGTGTCGGGGCGGGCGGGGGCTCCTCGCGCGTGCTCGACGCGGCGGTCGTGCTCGCTTTGGCGCGCAGGCGCGCTTGCGGCCGGCGCGACCGCATTGCACCAGGCCGAGCCGCCGCCCGGAACCGCGTCGATCAGGAGGCCGGGGTCGGCCCGACCCCGAGCCCGGCGGGGCGAGGGCCGCGACCAGGTGGAGGAGACCCCCTCGGACCACGCGATCCGCCTGGGGGAAGGTGGCACGGGGGCGGCCCGGAACGCTAGAACCCCTTTGTGCCCGAGTTCACCGTCCACCTCTGCGGGCCGCAGGACCGTCCCGAGCAGGCGCGGCTCTTCAACGCGTGCTTCAAGAAGGGCGCGGACGCCGACGACCTGGCGTGGCGCTACGACCGCGGGCCGCACGGCGCGGCGGTCAGCCTCGTCGCGCGGCCGCCGGGGGGCGACGGGATCTGCGGCTACGCCTGCTCGCCGCGGAAGGCGCTGGTGCGCGGCGACGAGTCGACGCTGGCGGCCGTCGGCGAGACCGGCGACGTGATGACGCACCCCGACTGGCGCAAGCAGGGGATCTTCAGCCACCTCGACCGGCGCTGCATGGAGGAGACGGCGTCGCTCGGGTGGCCGCTGGCCTTCGGGCTGCCGAACCGGCGCTCGGCGCACATCTTCCTCAGGCTCGGGTGGGAGCAGGTCGGGACCGTCCGGCCGTGGACGTTTCTGTTGCGCGCGGACGAGGTGGCGAAGCGCGAGGAGTTCAAGCAGGGGCGGCTGCGGGCGCTCTTCCGCGGCCGCAACCGGGCGGGGTGCGAGCGCGCGCGGCGCGCGCTCGGCGCGGCCGGCACCGAGGCCGCGCCGCTCGAGCGCTTCCCCGACGAGGTCGGGGAGCTCTCGCGCGCCGTCGAGCCGCGCTTCGGCTTCATGGTGCGCCGCGACGCCGCCTACCTGAACTGGCGCTTCCGCGAGAACCCGAGCGGGCTGCACTCCGCCGTCGGGCTCCGCCGCGACGGGGAGCTGGTCGGCTACGCGGTCGTGCAGAAGCCGCGCGGCGACGACGGCGTCGGCTACCTGGTGGACGTGCTCGCCGCCGACGACGAGGTCGCGCGGGCCTGCGTCGGCGCGGGGCTGGCGCGGCTCGAGGAGCTGGACGCCTCCGTGGTCCGCGCCACCGCGATCGACGGATCGTGGTGGGCGGGGATCCTCGAAGGCGCCGGCTTCCTGCGTCCGCGCGATGAGGACCACTTGATCGTGATCCTCCATCCGCACCGTCCCGATCACCCGCTGGTGGCCGCCGCGCGCGACACGGCGAGCTGGTACTTCACCGACGGGGATCGGGACGACGAGACGATGGGATAGGCGCGGCTACTGGCGGAAGTAGTCCATCACGATGCGCGCGCCGGGCGCGGGCACGGACTGGACGCCGTCCTGGAAGGGGTTCGTGTCGAAGCGGAGGAAGCCCGCGTCGATGTCGATCACGTCGATGACGCCGGGGCCCTCGCTCGACACCGGGACGGCGACGAACATCTTCCGCGGCACGCTCGCCGGCGTGACTCCGCCGGTGGGAACCTGGAAGAGAATCCCCTTGGCGTTGTGGTTCTTCGGCGCGCCCGCGCTGAAGGCCGTCGCGTAGTTCGGGAAGGTCGTGAAGTTCGTCCAGTTGTCGAAGGCGATGTCGGTGGGGATGCCGGTGAGCTGGTCGGAGCCCACCGAGCCCTGGACGCCCCACTGAAGCTCGCGGATCTGCGGATCGGTGAAGAAGCCGGGGTCGAGCGGGATCTGGCCGGCGAGCCCGCCGACGATGGCCACGTTCGTGACCGCGCCGCCGCCGAGGCCGGTGGGCTCTCCGTCCGGCCCGAGCTGGTTCTCGTGCACGACCCAGAAGGCCGAGTTCAGGTTGCGCGGATCGGGCTGGATCGTCTTCGGGTTGTCGAAGGTCATCGGCAGCACGCCGATAACGTCGTCGAAGCCCCAGCCGTTCACGCCGTCCGGGCCGGACTCGAAGATCGAGACCTGGCCGTTCGCGTTCAGGACGTAGGCGAAGTACACGTTGCGGAAGAAGCCGTGGCCCTGCTGCCGCGGCGTGATCGCCACGTCGATCGGCGAGAAGAGCTGGTTGGTGACCGTCTTGCGCACGCTGAGCCCCGCGGCCGCGATGATCGACACCGAGTTCTCGCCGGTGTTGCAGACGAGGATGTCCTCGTTGCCCGGCTCCCAGGCGATGCCGGTCGGCCCCTTGCCGACCTCGACCGTCTTGACGACCGAGTGGAACTGGTTCGCGGGGTCGACGCTGACGAAGCTCACGGTGTTCGCCTGCTGGTTGGTCACCGCCAGCAGGTCGAGGTTCGGCGACATCGCGAGCGAGGTCGGGTCGGGAAGCTGGATGCGCTCGAGCACCGTCATGCGGTTCGAGTTCAGGACGACGAGCTCGCCCGCCACGCGGTCGATCACGTAGAGGAAGTGACCGATCTGCTGGCGCACGGTGTAGATCGGGCACGTGCCGCCCGGCGCGGGCGGCGACACCGAGGGGCCGCCCCAGACGGGCATGATGAGGGCGGTGGGGCTGACCAGCCCGTCAGGCGGCTGGCAAAGCTCGGGAATCCCGAAGGGCTGGAGCCCCGTGTTCAGAAGGTTCGTTGCGCCGTTGAGCGCGAACGAGTCCACCGACGTCGGCTCCTGCCCGCCGATGAAGGGTGCGATGCAGGTCGGGGGGAACTTCAGCGGCGGAGGGTTGGGGTGCGGCGCGAACTGCAAGAGGTTTTCGAACCCGGTCAGCGTGAAGGACGAGCCCACGCCGAGCTGGAAGGTCGCGCGCTTGAAGCCGGTCGAGGCGCACTGGTTGCCGCCGCCCGACTGGCAGCCGAGGGGCGAGCCGTTGTTGAAGACACCGTCGAGCGCGCGGCCCAGCGCCATGTCGCCGACCGACTGCACGATCGGCGAGCGCACGAGCCGCGTGTCGAGCGACGTGTCGCGCGTCAGCGTGAACGGACCCTGCGAGCCGCCGTCGATCGTGCAGGTGCCGGGGTTCAGGAGCGGCAGGAGCGCCGGGCCGAGCAGCGTCAGGTTGGGGTTGTTGGGGAAGTTCGAGCTGCCCTCCTCCCAGGGACACTCCGGCGAGTACGCCGGATCGCCGGTCGACTGCCCGAACCCGTTCAGGTCGAGCACCGAGAGGCCGGTGAGCGAGCCCCCGAGGCCGACGTAGATCGCCTCGGGCGCGACGGGCGCGTTGACGAGGCCCGGGCCCTCGCCGGTCTCGAAGAAGGTGTCGGTTTGGGATTGGTTCGTGTTCGCGGAGAGGTCCTCGAAGGTGTCGGGGTTCACGCGCACGTCGACGCGGCTGAAGGTGCCGCAGCTCGCGACCTCCGGCCCCTTGCCGGGGAACGGATAGACCGGCCGCAGCTCGTACAGCGAGAGGTCGTGCACGCTGACCGGCGCCGCGGTGAAGGGCACGACGGCGAGGGCGGTGCTCGGCCCGAACTCCAGGCGGATCGCGGCGGAGAGCGCCGGCGGCGCGCCGGTCGGAAGGTCGCCCAGGGTGTAGGGCTGGATCGGCTCGGTGAAGCGCACGAGCACCGAGGTCTCCGGGTCCACGTCGACGTCGCCGTTGCCCGGGACGATCTGGGGCTGCTGGCCGGCGGAGACCTCGACCTCGGGGGAGACGTCGTCCACGCCGACGGTGGCGCAGGCGAGCGCGGCCTGCTCGAGGTTCTCCCCGTTCGTCGCCAGGACGGCGTTGGTGAGCGCCATGCGGACCTGCGCGCCGTCGGCGAACGCCTCGTGCGTCGAGAGGTCGCCGTCCGCGTCGGGCAGGAAGACCAGCGTGCGCGGATCGAGCAGCGTGGCCGCCTCGGGGAACGCGCCCTCCGTGCCCGGGAAGCCGAGCCCGGGCTTGGTGTCGACGTCGAAGTCGTCGACCCCGTCGCCGTTCACGTCGGCGAGCGCGACCGCCTGGCCGTCCTGGAGGGCGACCCACTGCTCGAGCTCGAGCAGGCCGTCCTCGCCGACCTTGGTTCCGACCGTCCAGCCGCCGACGAACGCGCGCCCGGTGAGCTGCGCCGCGTTCCCGGCCGCGTCGACCGAGGTGACGGTGACCGCGCCGCCGAACTGGGTCGAGCCGGCCGCGCCCGAGCGGTCGAGCACCGAGTCGACGTCGATCGGCTGGCGGAAGCGGACGAACAGGTAGTGGTTGCCGGGAGCGCCGTTCGGGAGCTTCGCGGCGACCGGCCACGGCGTCGGCGCCAGGACCGGGTTGCCGTCGACGACGTTGTTGATCAGGTCGTCCAGCGTCTCGATGGAGAGGATCTCCGCCGTCGGCACGCCCCCGGCGTCGAGCCGGTGGGTGCGGTGCGGGAGGAGGACGCCGAATCCGTTCGATGCCTCCTCGAGCGTCATCTTGGCGGCGGACCCGCCGCCGGAGCCCCCGCCGCCGCCGCAGGCGGCGAAGAGGAGCGCGCTGGCGAGCGGGAGCAACCGGGAGAGGTGCGTCAACTTCATGGCTGTTCGGTCGGGCTTTCGGGTGTGAGCGGTGGGCAGACCTCGACCCCTGCGGCGCTGGATAAGGCGTCGTCGAAGCGTTGGGAGGCCCGCCGGAACGGGAAGTTCTGGATGGGGCCGCGCGCCAGGGTTTGCGCGGCTCGCGTTCCGTCGGATTCCCTAGGTCCGGTCACTCCGGCGGGAACACCGCGCCGCGAAATTCAAACGAGCCGGTGACGCGGCGTGCGCGCAGCGCACGCGAAAGTGTGCGGAAAGGGCTCAGCGCGGCCTTCGCAATCGAACCCCCCGGGCGCGGAAGTTAGAGTCGAGCCCGTGGGGAAGCACGAGCTGAAGCAGCGTCTGCGCCGGCTCTACGCCGGCGTTCTCTTCCGCACCGGGCTGCACGTCCTCGTCGACCGGTGGATGCCGCGGCGGCTGACGATCCTCTTCGGACACTGCGTCGCCGACGAGGCGTGCAACGGGTTCCTGCCGCCCGACATGAAGATCCGCGGCGAACGGCTCGAGGAGCTCTTGCGCTGGTTCGGACGCCGCTACGAGCTCTGCACCGTCGGCGGCGGCCTCGAGCGGGTTCGCGCCGGCGGAAAGGACAAGAGTCTCGTCGCGCTCTCGATGGACGACGGCTATCGCGACAACCGGACGGCGCTCCTTCCCCTGCTCGAGCGCACCGGCGCGGGCGCGACCGTGTTCCTCGAGTCGCGGCCGCTCGACGAGCGGCGCGTGAATTGGTCGCATAAGTTCTTCTGGCTGCTCGACCACGGCCTCTCGTGCGACGTTCTCGCGCGGCGCTATCAGGAGCGCTGCGAGGACGCGGACACGCGCGAGAAGCTGCGCGTCCTGCTCGAGGGCGAGGACGGCGGCTCGGTGTACCAGGTCAAGCGGCTCTTGAAGTACGACGCCGAGGAGGCCGACCGCGACCGCGTGCTCGACGCGCTCTTCCGCGACGCCGGCGGCGACGAGGCCGCGCTCTGCGAGGCGCTCTACCTGAGCTGGGACGACGCGCGCGCCCTGCGCGACGCCGGCGTGGAGCTGGGCGGCCACACGGTGCGGCACGAGATCCTGTCGCGGCTCGACGCCGGGCGGCAGGCGCAGGAGATCGAGGGCTGCGCCGCGGCGATGGAGCGCGAGCTGGGCGCGCGCGGCGGTGTGTTCGCGTATCCCTTCGGCCGGCGCTGGGACTACGACGAAGCGAGCGTGCGGGCCGCGAAGGAGGCCGGGTTCGCGGCGGCGGTCAACACCCACGCGGGGACGAACGACGGGCGGACGGAGCCCTTCGAGCTCAAGCGGCTCCCGATCGACGACCGGGCGGAGCTCCCGCTCCTCGTCGCCGAGGCCTGCGGAGGGTTCGACCTCCTCCGGCGCTTCGGGCTCGACCTCTCGGAGTAGGCCTAGAAAACGTTGTACTGGAACGGCGAGACGGGATCCGAGTCCATCATCGTCACGAACAGGAACAGTCCGCCGATGACGAGCAGAAACGGGACCAGGATCCAGAGCCAGTAGGCCATCAGGAACAGCCAGAGGGTCTTGAACATAGCGATCGAAGGTGGGGGGAGCTTGGTGAGGGGGCGAGGTCTAGAACAGCGCGTACTCGAAGGGTGCCAGGGCGCCGTCTCCCGAGACGAAGCAGGCGACCAGGAGCAGCACCGCCATCACGACGATGGGCGCCGCGATCCAGATCCAGTACTCCTTGAAGAAGCTCGCCATCGACGTCGGTTGTAAGGGCAGTCCTAGGATTGCGCAAGTCGCTCCGTGGCGGGGAGGCTCAGAAGAGCGTGTAGATGAACGGGGCGACGAGCGGTGAGCTCGCCGCCACCACGAGGAGGCTTCCGATGGTCAGGAGCACGACGACCAGCGGCATCAGGTACCAGTGGCCGCGCAGCGTGAAGGACTTCAGGAGCTCCGCGATGGTGCCGAGGCGACGTCCGAGCTTCCAGGCGACGAAGCCGAGGATGATCAGGACGAAGAGGATGAGCAGCATCTGCGACACGTTGGGGGGCAGGAGCCCGAGCACCCACTGGCCGCCGAAGATGATCGTGAAGATCACCGCGAGCAGCGCCGCGACCTTGACCGGGGGCTGCCAGACGGGCTCGTCCCGGTAGAAGCCGCAGTAGAGGATCGTCAGGGCGAGCCACAGGCAGGCGAACACGATGTAGCGCGTCTTGATGCCGCCCTCGGGCTCGTATTCCGGGATCGCGCCGCGCGAGATCGCCTGGTGCGCGTCGGGGAAGACGCCGCGGTTGTCGAACTCGTTGTAGAGGAAGTGGGTCATCGCCCGGTTGCCGTCCGGGTTGAAGTGCCACTCGTCCTCGAAGTACAGGCGCTCGCCGTTCTCCGCGCGCACCTGGAGCGCGGAGCGGGGGTCCATCGTCTCGATGCCGAGCTCGTCGGCCATCGCGAGGAAGGTGTTCACCGGCTTCATCGGCGACCAGCGGTCGTCCGGCAGCCCGGCGAGGTGGAGCTCCTGGAACTTCTCCTTCTCGTCGTCGTGGATCGCGAACTCCGGCGGGATCGGGACCAGGAGGAGGCGCGCGCCGATCGCGTCGCAGTCCTTCTTGAGGCCGGTCAGCGCGCCCTTGGTGCGCTTCAGGGCGTCGGCGAGGAAGGCGGGCGTCTCGTTCAGGAGCGGGGCGTGCTCCTTGTAGATCTTCCTCTGAGCGCCGGGGGGCTGGAAGGCGTGCTCGTCGGTTCCCTTCGGCTTGAAGAAGCCGCCGAGGAAGCGACCGATCGCCACGCGCTGCGCGAAGGACTGCCCGCCCGGGTCGACGAGCTGGCCGGTCTCGGGCTCGCCGTCCTCGCGGAAGAGGGGCTTGGGGTAGCGGTTGTAGCGCGGCTCGCCGTTCCAGTAGATGTCGTTCAGGTACGGGAAGATCAGCACGACGTCGGGCTGATACTCCATGCCGTAGTGGTGGAACCAGAGAGCCTGCTGGTCGGTCGAGTAGCCTTCGGTGCCGGCGTTGATCACCTCGACGCGGCGTTCCTCGCTGGCCCACCAGCCCTCTAACTGGTCGACGAAGAGGTCGTGCCGGTCGACCGTGTAGCCGAGCACGAACGAGTCGCCCAGCATCATCACGCGGAGCGTGTTGGGCTTCTTCGACTTGCCGAGGTCCTCGTCGTCGCGCAGGCCGTACCGGTTGATCTTGAAGTTGATGTCGAACTCGTTCGTCGAGCGGTCGACGTCCGCCTCGGGGCGCTTCGCCCAGCCGAGCTTGTCGTGGAACTCGTTGATCGTGGGCTGCGGGCCGAAGCCGCAGAGGCGCAGACCGCCTTCGAAGAGGAGCAGGGCGAGCAGGAGGCTGACCCCGATCGCCAGGAGAACGTTGATTCCCTTCACCTAGCTCACCATTTCCGTGACCGAGTCGCCCTCGTGGCGCAGCGTGAAGCGCGTCTCGGCGATCTTCTTCTTCGCCGACTCGTGGACGATGTAGTTGTTCATGAAGAGCAGGTCCATGCCCGACAGGCTGAACGTGTTGAACGCGTGCGAGGGGTGCTCGACGATCGGCTCGCCCTTCAGGTTGAAGGACGTGTTCATGATCACCGGCACGCCCGTGATCTCGCCGAAGCGCTCGATGATCCGGTGGTAGGCCGGGCAAGTCTCGCGGTAGACGGTCTGGAGGCGGCCGGAGCCGTCCTCGTGGGTGATCGCCGGGAGGACGGAGCGCTTGTCCTCGCGCACCGGCGAGACGTAGAGCATGAAGCGCCCCGGCAGGTGCCGGTCGGCTTCGGGGAACTCGAAGAAGTCGTTCGCGCGCTCCTCGATGACCGAGGGCGCGAAGGGCCGGAAGGCCTCGCGGAACTTGATCTTGGAGTTGAGCAGCTCCTTCATCTCCGGCTTGCGCGGGTCGGCGATGATCGAGCGCGAGCCGAGCGCCCGCGGTCCCCACTCCATCCGCCCGCGGAACCAGCCGCAGACCTTGCTGTCGGCCAGGGCGTGGGCGACGTAGTCGTAGAACTTCTCGTCGTCCTCGATCTTCTCGAAGGCGATGTCGTGCTTCTTCAGGAACCCCTCGATCACCTCGTCGCCGTAGCCGCTGCCGAGGTAGGCGTGGTCGAGGGCCGGGCCCCGCGGCTGGCCGAGCAGGTGGTTGTAGGCCCAGTACGCCGCGCCGACGGATCCTCCGTCGTCGCCGGGCGCCGGGTGGATGTACATGTCGTCGAACGGCCCGTCGCGCATCAGCTTGAAGTTGGCGACGGAGTTCAGCGCCACGCCGCCGGCCATGACGAGCGCGTTCATCCCGGTCTCGTTCTTGAGGTAGGTGATCATCTTCATGAGCACCTCCTCGGTGACCCTCTGGATGCTGGCGGCCATGTCGCAGTAGAAGGGGTCGAGCGACTTGTCCTGCAGCTTGGGATCGCGCGCCGGCCGGCCGAAGTGCTCGCCGAACTTGTCGTTCAGCGTGGAGTCGCGCGAGTAGTGGTAGGCGAAGTAGTTCATGTCGTGCCACAGGGAGCCGTCCTCGCCTACGTGGATCAGCTCGTAGATCTTGTCGCAGTACTTCGGCTCGCCGTAGGGGTGCATCCCCATCAGCTTGTATTCGCCCTCGTTGATCTCGAACCCGCAGTACGCGGTGAAGGCCGAGTACAGGAGGCCGAGCGAGTGGGGGAAGCGCAGCTCCTTGAAGATCTCGACCTTGGTGTCGCGGCCGACGCCCATCGTCGCGGTCGACCACTCGCCCGCGCCGTCGACGGTGAGGATCGCGGCGTCCTTGAAGGGCGAGGTGTAGAAGCTGCACGCCGCGTGCGACATGTGGTGGTCGCAGAAGAGGATCTTCGACCCCGGGATGCCCATCTCCTTGGACATCATCGACTTGATCCAGAGCTTGTCGGAGACCCAGCGCTGCATCGACTCGCGGAACACCGCCGCCGAGCGCGGGAAGGTCGCCATCGCCGTCATCAGCATGCGCTCGAACTTGACGAACGGCTTCTCGTAGAAGACGACGTAGTCGACGTCGTGGATCGTGATGCCGCTCTGCTTGAGGACGAACTCGATCGCGAGCGAGGGGAAGCCCGAGTCGTGCTTCTTGCGGCTGATGCGCTCCTCCGCGATGGCGGCGGTCAGGACGCCGTCCCGGACCAGCGCGGCCGCGGAGTCGTGGTAATAGAAGGAGAGGCCGAGGATGTTCATGGGGAGGAGCTAGTCCTGCTTGCGCGCGGCCCGGAGGGTCTCGTTGTCCGCCTCCCAGTTCCACCAGTTGCCGTCGGCGGGCCGGGAGATGCGCAGGGGGTCGGCGACCAGCTTGTAGAAGATGGCGAAGGGCCCCAGGACCAGGAAGTAGAGGAGGGTGAGGAACACACGCGAGAGCATGTGTCCGAAGCGCTCGGAGAACTGGAGCAGGGCCTGCATCGTTGGTCGGGCGAGGTGGGGGGAAGGGGACCGATCGGACTTCGTCGCCCCGGGCGGAGGCGCTGAAGAGCGGATCGGCCTTTTCCTGGTCGAAAACGGAGGGGAGGGCCGGTCCCACGGCCTTGGAACGGGCCTCCGGCTGCGGAGGGAGGCGAAAAGTATATCGGCGGATCCGGCGGGGGGAGAGCGCGGGGTGGAACCGCGGGGTCACTTGCCTAGCCTGCTGGGCATGACGGCTCGCGGGAACGGCGCCCGGCGCTTCCGATGGGTCCTTTTCGCGGTGGCGCTGGCCGCGATCCTGCCCTCGGTCGGGACGCTCGGCGCGCCGCTCGTCTCCGACGACGCGGCCGCCCTGGGCTACGTCCACCGCGGGGGCCTCTTCGACGACTGGCTCGGACCCCAGTACGGGATGCGGATCATCCGCTTCTGGCGCCCGATGGTGACGACCTCGCTGGCCCTCCAGGAGCGCCTCACCGGCGTGGAGCCCCTGCCGCTGCGCGCGCTGAACCTCCTCTGCCACGTCGCGACGGCGTGCCTCGCGGCGTCGATCGCCCGCCGGCTCGGCGCCGGGGCGCTCGGGGGCCTCGCCGCCGGGCTCCTGGCCGCGAGCTTTCCCGAGCAGGGCGGGACCGTCACGTGGGTCGTGGGGCGCGTGGATTCGCTCGCGGCGCCCTTCTTCCTCCTCGCGTGCTGGCTCGCCCTCGGGGCCGCGGAGGGCGGGCGGCGGCTCGTCCATGCCGTCGGGGCCGGGCTGGCTGCGCTTCTCGCGTGCGCCACCAAGGAAATCGCCTTCGTCGTGCCCGCCTGGGGCGCGGCGCTGGCCTTCGGCCGCGGCGACCGGCCGCTCGCGGCCCTCCGCGCGGCCGCGCCGCTCCTCGTCGGCGCGGTGGTCGCCTTCCTGTGGCGCCGTCTGGCGCTGGGCGTCTGGGTCGGCGGCTACCCGCCGCCGGAGGAGCTCGGCGTCGGTGCCGTTGGACGGGCCGCGACGACCTTCGTCGCGGTCCACGGCTGGATCCTCGCCGGCGCGGTCGCCGCCGCGGCGCTCGCGGCGGCGGGCGGTTGCTTGCGCGGACGCGCGCTCGCCGGCGGTCTCGTCGCCGCGCTCGCGACGGCGCCGCCGCTCTTCGCGCTCCTGATCGACGGTCACGTCGAGGAGCAGAACCTGCGGGCCTTCCAGCTCGCCGACGCGGGCTTCGCGATCGCGATCGGAGCGGCGCTCGGTCCGGCGGCGAACCGCCGCGGTCTCCTGCCGCTCCTGGCGCTCTTGCCACTCGTCGGCTGGCGCGGAATTCTCGCCGCGACGGACACGCGCGAGTGGGCCGCGGCGGGCGAGGTGGCGGCGGGCGCCATCGCGAGCGTGCGGGACAAGGTCGACTCCGCGCCGCCGAACGAGCATCCGGTGCTCGCCGACGTCTTTCCGAGCCACCACGGGGGCGCCTACTGCCTCGCCTGGGGCGTGGCCGATCGTTACCGCCCGCCCTTCCCCGAGGCGCACCGGCCGGTCTGGCCGCTGCGGCCCCTGTTCGGAAGCGCGGCGAGCGCGCGGCCGGTGCTGCTCGAGCGCGTCCGGGGGCTCGTGTGGCCGCTGAGCAGCTCGGCGCTGACGGTTCCGGAGCTCCCGGTGTCGGTCAACGGCGCGATGAGCTTCGCCCTGCGCATCGACGAAAGCGTGGCGAGCGCCGGCGGCGGCGACCAGGTGCTCGAGCTCTGGGGCGACTTCTCCGGCGCCCGCTTCGAGTTCGTCGTGTACACGGAGATGGGCTACGAGCCGGCCGCGTGGCTCACCGCCGGCGCGGGCGAGCCGGGCACGACGCCGATCGGCGGCACCGAGACGGTCCGGCGCATCGCGCTCGGCGACGTCCTGCGCTGCTCCGGCTTCGTGCTGCTCGGCGAGGCGCTGCTCCAGGTCGCCGACCTCGGCGCGACGCGCGCGTACCTCGAGGTGCGCGTCGTCGCCGGAGACGAGCCCGTTGCCGCGAGCCGCTTCCTGCCGCTCGAGTGGGACGCCGACCTGATGGAGCGCCTAGCGGCGCTCGGGGGTTAGCTGTCCTCCCCAGGCTCCGGCTCGGTCTCGAGCCAGAACTCGATGACGATCCCGTCCTTGAGGCGGAAGTACCAGGAGGGCGCGGGCACGTCCTCGGGGGCGTCGCGGTACTTGAAGAGCAGCCCGTCCTTCGGCCGGTAGATCGCGGAGGGCGGCCCGTAGGCCTCGAGCAGGTCGCGCGAAGTCTGGAAGTACTGCGAGCGGTCGGCCGCGTGCGCGTCGCCGTGCCAGCGCTCCGCCAGCGCCTCGAGCGCGACCCAGTCGACGTCCGCGCGCCGGTCGCGCACGTCGATCAGCGTCTCGCCGCCCAGGGCCGGCGCGCTGCGGATCAGGCTCTGCGTCTCGTTCGACTCGCGCTCGAGGGTCGCGCGCAGGGCGTCCAGGCTGCGCGCGAGAGCGTCGAAGGACTCGGGCGGCGGGAAGTCGCCGATGGCGACCCGCTCGCCCGGCGTCGCGGCGGGGGCGAGCTCCGGCTCCGCGAAGAGCTCCTCCAGACGTTCGAGCACCCCGGCCGTGCGCGCCTGCGCCTGTCGCAGCCTCGCGAGCTCCTCGACGAGCTCTTCGCCGGCGCCCGCGGGCGGTTCGGTGCCGCGGGGCCCGGCGAAGAGCGCCGCGCCGGCGACGAGGCCCAGCGCGAGGGCTCCCAGCCCGATCAGCGCGGTCGCGGTACGTCCCTGCGCGGTCATCGCCCAAAGGAGACGCGCTTCGCCCGGCGGCGTCGACGGGATTCCCGCGCTAACGCAGCTCGATCCAGCCCTTGTACGCCTCGCTGCGCGACGGCGTCAGCTCGAGCCGCCCGTTCTGGTTCTCGTCGCGCCACACGTCGAGCCGCATCTCGGTCCCCGGCTTGAGCCGCGTCAGGAGGAGCGCGAACTCGTCCGGCGTCGTGATCTGCTCGGCCCGGCGCCCGGCGGGCTGCACCGCCTCGATGAAGTCGTTGGGCTGCAGGCCGAGCGTTTCGGCCGGACCGTTGGGCCGCACCTTGGTGACCCGCAGCATGCGCGTCCGGTCGAACACCATCGTCTCCACCGTCAGCCCCGCGCGCAGGTAGGAGAGGTAGTCCGCCCGGTCCCAGGCCTCGATCCGGTGGCTGCGGTAGAGCGCGCCGCGCTTGACGCGCACCGACACCGTCTCGCCGGGCTGGATGGAGAGCCGCGCGAGCCGGTACTCCTCCGCCGTCTCCACGGGCGCTTCGTTGAGCGCGACGATCCGGTCGCCGAGGCGCAGCCCCTGGGACTCCGCCGGGCCGCCGGGGGTGAGCTCCTCGATCGAGAGCTGGTCGAGGTCCACCTCGAAGCCGAGCCAGCCGCGCGCCTTCGACGGCTCGAGCAGGTGGTCGCGCAGCACCGCCTGGACCTGGTCCACCGGGATCGCGAAGCCGATGTTCTCCGCCGCCGTGTGAACCACGGTGTTGATGCCGATCAGGTCGCCGTTGATGTTGACCAGCGGCCCGCCGGAGTTGCCCGGGTTGATCGACGCGTCGGTCTGGATCAGGTTGCTGAAGGAGAGCCCCGACACCTTCACGTCGCGGTGGAGACCGGAGATGATCCCCTGGCTGACCGAGAGCGTCTGGCCGTACGGGTTGCCGATCGCGATCACGGTCTCCCCGACCAGCAGGTCCGACGACGTGCCCATCGGCACGGTGGGGAACGGCTCGTCGCCTTCGATCTTGAGCAGCGCCAGGTCCTCCGCCTCGTTCCAGGAGATGAGCTGCGCGTCGTAGACCGTCTCGTCCATCTCGGGGTCGAACCGCACCCGGATCTGGTTGGCTCCGCGCACCACGTGGTAGTTCGTGATGATGTACCCCTCCTCGTAGATCACGACTCCGGAGCCCGAGCTCTGTGAGTTGGTCCGGAAGAGGCGCCCCCACCAATCCTGCCGCACCCCGGGCACGTTGGTCTCGATGTAGACGACCGCCGGCCGCGTGCGCTGGACCACGGCGACGACCGGCGTCATCCGCCGGTCCAGGGCCTCGAGGTCTTGCGGGGGAACCGACGTGAGCTGGGCGAGGAGGACCAGGGCTAGCGTGCTCATGAGCACAATCTACGCGCACGGGGGCGGCCTGTGAGCGGTTGGCTCCCCGGGGCCCTCGTCCGGGGAGCGGCGGCCTCGTAGGCTCCCCTTCCTCGCTAGAATCCGGGAGGGAGGCTCCCATGAACCTGCTTCGGAGCAAGGTCGTCTTCTGGACGATCCTCGCCGCCGTGGTCCTGCTCGCGATCCTCGGCTCGTGGACCTACGACGGCAGCAAGCGAACCCTCGTTGCGTACCTCGCCTTCGGCTTCTTCGGGATCCTGTGCCTTCTGGGTTTCGGCTTCCCATGGGCTCGGAAGACCGTCGCCGCGCTGATCTTCATCCTGTACTTGGTCTACCTCGCGTACCGGGTCGGCGGGCAGCTTGGAGTCTTCGACGACCCCAACGCGAGCGCCGGAAAGAGCCTGCTCGCGCTCGTGGGCTTCGTGGTCATCGGGGTGCCCTGCCTCCGCTACCTGCTCAAGCGGTCTCCCGGGGAGGAGCGCGCGCCCGCGAAAGCCGACGAGTCGTAGGTCGGCGGGCGCTCCGAGGGGCGATGGTGGGCCATAGTGGACTCGAACCACTGACCTCTACGATGTCAACGTAGCGCTCTAGCCAGCTGAGCTAATGGCCCGAAGGGGGCGAGAAGCCTAGAGCCGGGCCCGGGGGCCCTCAAGGGTTTTCCTTGCGCGCGGGCGCGCTAAACTCCCGGCCCGCCCGTTCCCCCTTGCCCTGAGGCATGCCCCCGTGAAGATCGGCGTTCCGACCGAGATCAAGGTCCACGAGAACCGCGTGGCCCTCACGCCCGCCGGCGCCGACCGCCTGGTCGACGCGGGCCACGAGGTCTTCCTCCAGGCGGGGGCCGGCGCGGGCAGCGGGCAGGACGACGCCGCCTACACCGACGCCGGGGCGACGATCCTGCCGGACGCGGACGCCGTGTTCGGCGAGGCGGACCTGATCCTCAAGGTGAAGGAGCCGCTGCCGGAGGAGTGGCCGCGCATCCGCAGGGGCCAGGTGGTCTTCACCTACCTGCACCTCGCCGCCGACCGCGAGCTCACCGAGGCTTTGATGGAGACCGGCGCGCAGTGCTTCGCGTACGAGACGCTCGAGCACGGCGGGGGGCTGCCGCTCCTCACCCCGATGAGCGAGGTGGCCGGGCGCATGGCGATCCAGGAGGGCGCGCGCTACCTCGAGAAGCCCCAGGGCGGCCTCGGCATCCTGCTCGGCGGCGTGCCCGGCGTGACGCGCGCGCGGGTGCTCGTGCTCGGCGGGGGAGTCGTCGGCGTCAACGCCGCGCGCATGGCCTGCGGGCTCGGCGCGGACGTGACGATCATGGACGTCAACCTGGACCGGCTGCGCTACCTCGACGAGGTCATGCCGCGGAACTGCCGGACCGTCTACTCGACGCCGCTCACGATCCGCGAGCACCTCGTCCACGCCGACCTGGTCGTCGGCGCCGTGCTGATCCCGGGCGCGGCGGCTCCGAAGCTCATCCGCCGCGCCGACCTCTCGCTCATGAAGAAGGGCAGCGTCATCGTCGACGTGGCGGTCGACCAGGGCGGCTGCGTGGAGACGTGCAAGCCGACGACGCACGCGGACCCGGTGTACGAGGTCGACGGCGTCGTGCACTACGGCGTCGCGAACATGCCGGGCGCGGTCCCGCGGACGAGCACGATGGCGCTGACCAACGCGACGCTCGAGTGGACCCTGACCCTGGCGGAGCTCGGCCCGGGCCGCTCGATCCGCGAGAACCGTCCGCTCGCCACCGCGGCCAACGTGATCGAAGGAAAGATCACCTACCCCGGCGTGGCCGAGGCCTTCGCGCTCGAGTGCGTCGCGCCCGAGACCGCCGCCGAAGGGCTGGAGTAGGCCGCCCTTGCTCGCCCTCGGGCAGGAGGAGACCCTCTCCGAGTTCGCGGCGCTGTCGCTCCTGGCGCTGATCCAGGGCCTGACCGAGTTCCTGCCGGTCAGCTCGTCCGGCCACCTCGTCCTCACCCAGTCCGCGATCCAGCTCGACGAGCCGGCGCTCCTCATCGACGTGGCGCTGCACGTGGGGACGCTCCTCGCGGTGCTCGTGGTCTATCGCAAGGACCTGGCGCGCGTCGCGCTCGACGCCTTCGCCGGCAAGCCGCGTGAGGTGCTCCTCCTCGCGGTGGGCACGCTGCCGGCGGTCGCCGTCGCGCTTCTATTCGGCGATCGAGTCGACGCTCTCTTCCACCGGCCGCGCCTGGCCGCCACCGGGCTGCTCGCGACGGCCGCCATCCTCCTCGTGGGGGAAGTCGCGCGCCGGCGTGCCCGCACGCGCGAAGAGCGCCCCGTCACCTGGGTCGCGGCGGTCCTGATCGGCTGTGCCCAGGCGGTCGCGATCCTGCCGGGGATCTCGCGCTCGGGGACGACGATCGCCTTCGCGATGCTCCTCGGCCTCGCGCCCAAGGAGGCGGCGCGGTTCTCGTTCCTCCTGGCGATCCCCGCCATCCTGGGCGCCGCCGTCCTGAAGCTCCCCGAGCTGAAGGGCAGCGGGCTCGGCGACGACGGCCTCGGCGCGCTCCTCTGGGCGACGCTCTTCGCCGGCTTCGTCGGGTGGGGCGCGCTGCGGATGCTCCTCGCTTTCCTGGGCCGCGGGGCGTTCGCGTGGTTCGCGCTCTACTGCGTGGCGCTGGGCGGCGGGTTTCTCGCGTTCGCGTAGAGCTCTGCGGGGTTGTCACGCTTGCCGGGCGTGGGAGCGCGGAGGGGAACGGAGGGCACGGAGCCCGGAGTTTAACACGGAGATGAACGGAGTTATCGGAGCCCACGGAGACCGGACTCAACGGAGTCACTCTCCGCGAGATGTCCGGTCCCCGACCGTTCCACGATCTGCCTGATCCGAACTGACGTCTGGAATGACTTCGCTTGGACGTCGGAACGGTCAGAGACGTTCATCCCGCGAGAGCGAACTCCGTAATTCCGATCTCCGTGGGCTCCGATAACTCCGTTCATCTCCGTGTTAAACTCCGGGCTCCGTGCCCTCCGTTCCCCTCCGCGGTCCCACGCCCGGCAAACGCCGGAAGCCCGTCAACCGGGCCTATCTCCGGTAGCGCCTAACCCACTCCATCAACCGCGTCCCCGGACACGCCGTCACCTTCAGCTCGCCGTGCCCGAGCACGTGCCGGCTGTCGCGGGCGATGTCGTACTTGGCGCGGAGCTCGTCGAGCAGGCGCTCGAGCGACTCGAGCGCCGCGGCGGTCGGTGGCGCGTAGCGGAAGTCTCCGAGCACGCAGATCCCGATGTTGTCGCGGTTGTTCGCGCCGCTGGAGTGGGCGCCCTGCCACGTGAGCTCGCGCCCCTCGTAGATCGCGCCCTTCGGGTCGATCAGGAAGTGGTAGCCGATGTCGCCGCAGCGCGGCGTCGTCTGGTCCATGTGGTAGCGCTGGATGCGGCGGATCTCGTCGTGGTAGACGGCCGGGCCGGCGGTGCTCGAGAGCGCGTTGGGCGGCGCGGAGTGGTGGACGGTGATCCGCGTCCACCGGCGGGTCTGGCGCGTCAGCCGCGAGCCGACCGCGGCGCGGGCGCCCCAGGTCGCGCGCGGCTTGACGGCGGCGCGGGGGGCGGAGGACTCCACGGGCTTGGGCGCGCGGAGAGTGCGGGCCTCGTCGAGGCCCCGGCTCGCGCGGTGGCGCTGCATCGTGCTCGCGTCGCCGTCGGCGAGCGCGCGGCGGAAACCGAACTCGGCCGAGGCGATCCGGCGCGCCAGGGTGGCGCTCGGGAGGGTGGCGCGGTCCTGTTTCGCAAAGGTCAAACGACCTTCCGCCAGGAGAAGCTCCGCCTCGACGCGCTGGTCGGGATAATGCGCGGGACCCGGGCCGTCGAGCCACATCTCCAGGTCGCCGAGCTTCTCCCACGTCAGGGGTTGAATCGCGAGCCGCGGCGGCGGAGGAGCTGGGCTCGGCTCCAGCTTCGGGCCCGGCGCGGAGCAGGCGACGGCCCCCGCGCAACCGATGAGAACGAGAACGGCCAAGGACGACCTTCCGCGACGACGACCTTCCATGACGCATCGGGATACAAAGATGGCCCCGCGTGAGCAACGGTCCCGCCGGGGTTCCGCCGGCGCGACGGCGGTCGCGCTCCTCGCCCTCGCCGCGCCGTTCGGCTTCGCCGCGCAGGACGACGGGCGCCTCGCGCCCGAGGAGGTGAAGGAGATCGACCGGATGCTCCGCCGGGGCGAGCTGCGCGACGCGTTCGACATCCTCGACGAGGTGCTGGAGGAGGTGCCGGGCGACGCGGCCGCCCGGACCCTGCGCGCGCGGGCGCGCTTCGAGCGCTGCGAGTACGAGGACGCCCTCGCCGACGCCGAGCGCGCCTTCCGCGACGCGCTGACCGTCGAGCCGACGCCGGAGCGGCCGGCGGACCGCGAGCTCCTCGCGGAGACGGCGCGCCGCTACGCCCACATGCTCGTCGAGCTGGGCCGCGCCGCGGAGGCGTTGACCGTCCTGGGGGAGGCCGGCGGGTCGCTGATTCCGGAGGCGGACTCCCGCGACGCCTGGGCGGTGGGGCGAGCGCGACTCGAGGCCGGCGACGGCGAGGCCGCCGACGGGCTCTTCCGCCAGGGCGCCGAGGCGCCGGGGCCGCGGACCTGGCAGGGGTTCCTGGCGCGGGCGCGGTGCCAGCGCGCGCTCGGCTTCTTCCAGCGGGCCGCGCGCAGCCTGGTGGAGGCCGACAAGCTCGCCACCAAAGACGACGGCACCGAGCCCGACGTGCTCGCGGAGCTCGGCGACGTCTACTTCGAGGCCTACGGCGAGGTGGACGACGCGATGTCGCTTCAGCACCTCCCCTCGAAGCAGTACCGCGAGGCGCTGACCCTCCACCCCGACCACGAGGCGGCGCGGCTCGGGCTGTTCGAGATCTACCGCTTCAACTGGGCGCTGTCGCGCGAGTCGCCGGCGGAGCTGCTCAAGGAGGCGCTGGCCGCGCGCCCGCTCTCGATCCGCGCGCTCCTGGCGAGCGTGTCGTCCGACCTCGACGACGGGCGGCTGATGTACGCGCGGCGGGCGCTAGACAAGCTGGAAGAGGTCGCGCCCGCGCGCCGCGACGTGCGCTCCGAGCGCGCGGCGCTCGCGTGGATCGAGCACGACCGCGAGGGCGCCGAAGCGATCCTCGCGGACCTCGTCGCGGCGGATCCGACCGACAGCCGGCCCGAGCGCGTCGTCGCGCGGCACCTGAACGAGATCTACCGCTTCCAGGAGGCGCTGCCGTTCGCGCGGCGCGCGACGGAGCGCGACGGCAAGGACTGGCTCGCCTGGACGGAGTACGGCCGGGCCCTCGCCAACACCGGCGCCGAGGACGAGGCGCGCGAGGCCTTCGCGAAGGCGGAGCACGCGGCCGAGGGACGCCAGAACGCGTGGCGCAAGAACACCGCCCGGATCCTCGGGAAGATCTCCGGCGAGTTCACCGAGCACGACGCGGGCGAGCACACCTTCGTCTGGCTGCCGGACGCCGAGGAGATCCTCCGCACGTACCTGGAGCCGTTCTACGCCGAGCACCGCACCGGGCTCGCCGAGCGCTACGGGCACACGCCCGGTCCCGTGCGGATCGAGATCTTCCGTCGCTGGAGCGACTTCTCGGTGCGCTCGACCGGCTTCGCGGGCTTCTCGGCGCTCGGCGTCTGCTTCGGACCGGTGGTCACGGCGGTCTCGCCGCTGTCCGAGCTCCGCGGGAACTTCTCCTGGGCGCGCACGGCCTATCACGAGTACACGCACGTCGTGCACCTGTCGCTCTCGCACAACCGCTGCCCGCGGTGGATCACCGAGGGGCTCGCGACCTGGGAAGAGGAGGAGAAGAACCCCGCCTGGTCGCGCAACATGCGTGGCGACCTGGTGAACGCGTACGCGAACGAGATGGTCATCCCGGTGCGCGACCTGAACCGCGCCTTCCGCGGTCCGCGCATCCTCTTCGCCTACTACCAGGGCGGGCTGCTCTGCCGGATGCTGATCGAAGAGTACGGCTTCGCGCCGATGATCCGGCTCCTGCTCGCCTTCGACAAGGGCCGCGACCTCGACCAGGCCTTCGACGAGGTGTTCGGCCTCACGCCCGAGGAGGTGGACGCGCGCTTCCTCGCGTTCGTTCGGGAGAAGGTGGAGCCGCTCCGGATCGAGCCGTACTGGAGCCCGCAGCGGGTGCTGAAGAAGCGCCTCTCGCTCGCGAAGTCCGCGCCGGAGGATCCGGCGGAGCGCGCCGCCTGGGCGGAGGACTGGCTGACCGTCGCCTGGGGCTACCTGCAGCAGGAGAAGCGCATCGACGCCGAGCAGGCGCTGCGCGTCGTCCAGACCGCGGGCGAGCTGCCGCCGCGCGGCCACTTCCTCAAGGGCGAGCTCGCGCTGGTGCGCACCGACCTGGACGAGGCGCGCGCGTCGTACGCGCGCGGGCTCGAGCTCGGCGGCGAGGACTATCGCGTCCGGATGACCCTGGCCGACCTGGCGCTCGCCGACGGCGACCACGAGACCGCCGAGGCGCACCTCCTGGCGGCCGAGCGCGCGTTCCCGGGAATCGCCGCGCCGATGCCCTCGGCGGAGCTCAAGCTGGCGGAGCTCTACGCAATGCGGGGCGACGAGGAGAAGTCGATGGAGGCGCGCATCCGCTGGCTCGCGTACAACGCCGGCGACGTCGACGTGCGCCTGCAGGTCGCGAAGTGGCTCGACGGGCTCGGCCGCCACGCGGAGAGCGCCGAGCTCTACCGCGAGGCCAACGAGGTGGACCCGTTCCGGCGCGACCTCCACCGGCGCTGGGGGATCGCGCTGGCCGTCCTCGGGCGGTACGAGGAGGCGCTGCGCGAGTTCGACGTGGCGCTGAAGGTGCCCGCCGAGCTCGACGCCGCGCTGATCGGCGGCGCGCACGCGGACGTCGTGATTCCGGAGCAGTTCTCGGAGCTCATCTCCGCGGCCGAGGGCCACGGCCTGAGCCGGGCGGACTGGGAAGCGCTCGCGCCCGAGATCCTGGGCCGCAAGGCGCGGGTGCTCGTCGAGCTCGGCCGTCCCGAGGAAGCCCGCGCGGCGGCGGAGGAGGCGCTCGCGCTCGATCCCGACGCCGGGATCGCGCAGGAGGTGCTCTCCGGGCTGTAGCGCCGGCGCCGGGCCGTTTCTACGATTCCACCATGGCTCGCAATCGGGAACGCGGACGCTTCATCGTCCTCGACGGCATCGACGGCTGCGGAAAGACCACCCAGGCCGAGCTGCTCTGCGCGGCGATCGAGAAGGAGACCGCGCGCGCCCCGGCTCACCTCCGCGAGCCGGGCAGCACGGCGGTCGGCGAGCGCATTCGCGCGATCCTCCTCGACCCCGACCTCGTGATGAGCCCGCCGGTCGAAGCGCTGCTCTTCGCGGCCGCGCGCCGCCAGATGCTGACCGACCTGGTCGCCCCGGCTATCGCCCAGGGGCGCGACGTCGTCTGCGAGCGCTTCCATCCGTCGACCTTCGCCTACCAGGCGGTCGCCGGCGGCCTGGACGAGGACGAGGTGCTCGACATGCTCCACACCTGGGCCGGCAGACCCGAGCCGGACCTCGTGATCCTGCTCGACCTCGACGTGGACGAGGCCGCCCGGCGCCGCGGGGCGCCGTCCGACCGCTTCGAGGCGAAGGGGCTCGACTTCCTCCGCGTGGTCGCCGAGGGCTACCGGCGCAGCGCGTCGCTGCTCGGCAAGATCGCGACGGTGGACGCGTCGGGCACGCCCGAGGAGGTCGCGGCGCGCGTTCTCGCCGAGGTCCACCGTGCGCGTTGAGCGGCCGCTCGCGCACGGGGACGTCCTGAACGGTCTCTGGCGGGCGGCGCGCGACGGCCGGCTGCCGCACGCGATCGCCTTCGAGGGGCCGAGCGGGACCGGCAAGTTCGTCGCGGCCAAGCGGTTCGCGCTCGGCCTTCTGTGCGAGGCCGGACCCGGCGAGCCGTGCGAGGTCTGCGGCCCGTGCAAGCGCGTGCTCTCCGGCGACTGGCGCGGCAACCATCCCGACCTGCACCTGATCGACCCGCTCGAGGAGGGGACCGAACGCATCAAGGTCGAACGGATCGCCGTGCGCGAAGGCGACGCGGAGTGCGCCGAGTCGTTCCTCTCCCTGCGTCCGATGGAGGGCGGCTGGCGCGCCGTCCTCGTCCGCGAGGCGCACCGGATGAACCCGGCGGCGCAGAACGCGCTGCTCAAGACGCTGGAGGAGCCCACCCCCGGCACGCTGATCGTCCTCGAGACCCACCGTCCCGAGCTCCTGCTCGAGACGATCCGCAGCCGCTGCGTGCGCGTCCGCCTCCGGCGGCTCTCGCTGGACGAGGCCGCCGGGGTGCTCGCCAAGGCCGGGATCGAGGCGGAGGACGCCAGGCGGCTCGCGCGGGTGTCGCGGGGCTCGCCAGGCGACGCGCTCGATCTTCGTGCCCGGGTCGGGCTGGAGCTGCGCGAGCTCGCCGCCGACGTCTTCTACGGCCGCCGCCCGCCGCTCGACGCGGCGCGGGCGGTGTTCGAGCTCGAAGGGGACTTCCGCGGAACGACGCCGCTCGCGCGCGAGCGCGACCGGGCCCGCGCGCTGCTCGAGATCGCCCTCGCCCTCGTGGGGGACGCCGTCCGGGCCGGTGCGGGCGTGCCGCCCGACGAGCTCGCCCACGGCGAGGTGGTCTGCACCGGACTCTCCCCGCCGCGGGCGGCGCTGGACAAGCTGCTCGAGGCGCGCGCGGACGTGGAGCGCAACCTCGGACCGGCCCCGGTGATCGAGCGGACGCTCCTGGTCTTGGCGGAGGCCGGTCCGGTACCCTCGGCGGCCGGTGGATAGCCGCATCGTGAACCTCGCGGCCAGCGACGGCCGCTACGCCCTGGAGGCCTTCCGCTTCCTCTTCGAGTCCCTGGAAGTGGCCCTGCACATGACGGGCAAGGAGGACAAGGAGGGGCCGGCCCGCCACGTCACCGGCGGCGAGGTCCTGACCGCGATGCGCGAGCACGCCACGCGGTGCTTCGGCCCGCTCGCGGGGCAGGTCTGGCGCTCGTGGGGCGTCCACGATTCGATCGACTGGGGGCGCATCGTGTTCCTCCTCGTCGACGCCGGGCTCCTGAGCCGGCAGGACACCGACTCGATCGAGGACTTCCGCGACAGCTTCGACTTCGACGAGGTCTTCGTGCGCGCTTACGAGCCCCCCCTCCCCGCGATGAATGACGAGCCGGAGGAGGCGTAGCCGGGGCCGGAAGGGGGACCCATGCTCGAACGACTGCCGCGTTTTTGGCGCAACACCGCTCTCGGAGTCCTCGGGCTCCTGATCCTCTGGTTCTGCTGGACCATCCGGTCGGTGGTCAACCCGCTGCTGCTCGGGTATCTGTTCGCCTACATCCTCCACCCGCTGGTGGAGAAGTTCGAGGCGCGCGGCATGAAGCGCCGAACCGCCGTCAACCTGATCTTCGCGCTCGGGTTTCTCCTCTTCATCGGGATCACCTTCGGTCTCGCGGCGCAGACGAAGAGCCTCGTCACCGACGTCGTCGAGGACGAGAAGGTCCGCGGGCAGATCGCGGCCAAGTTCGACGAGGTTCACCTGAGCATCCAGAAGCGCTTCGGCGAGGACGTGATCCCCGCGCGCGAGGACCTGCCCGACGTGGGCGCTGCGGTCACGTGGCTGCGCGACTTCCTGCGGGAGCACCAGGACACAGCGCAGGCGGCGGGCAAGGCAACGGTGCAGGCGGCCGGCGGCGTCTTCAACCTGCTCAAGAACCTGATCGGAGCGATCGTCGCCATCGGCGGGCTCTTCATCCTCGTTCCGCTCTACACGTACTACATGCTCTTCGAGCTGGGTCGCGTGCACGGCTGGGTGAAGAGCTACCTCCCGGTACGCGAACGCGAGCGGATCGCGAAGGTCGGGGGCCAGATGGGGGAGGTGCTCGCCAACTTCTTCCGCGGGCGCCTCGTGGTCTGCCTGCTGAAGGGCACGGTCATCTGGATCGGGCTTTGGATCGCGCAGATCCCCTACGCCTTCCTGTTCGGAATGCTCGGCGGCTTCCTGTCCGTGATCCCGTTCATCGGGCCGCTGATCGGCTTCGTCGGCGCCTTCATCATCGGCGTGCTCGACCACTCGGTGCTCGGCTCGCTCGTCCGCACCGGGATCGTGTTCGGGCTGGCGGAGGTCCTCGAGGGCTACGTCCTGATCCCGAAGGTGCTCGGAGACAGCCTCGGGCTGCACCCCTTGGTGGTCCTCTTCGTCGTGCTGGCCGGCGGCGCGGCGCTCGGGATGTTCGGCGTCCTGATCTCGCTGCCGGTGACCGCGGCGCTCGTCATCCTCTTTAAGGAGTTCGTCCTCCCCGCGCTCAAGGACATGGCGGAGGAGGGGGCGGAAGCGCCAAGCTGAGACCTCGGAGGGGAACGGAGATCACGGAGCCCGGAGTTAAAACACGGAGACGAACGGACTTATCGGAGAACACGAGATCGGAGTTTGCGGAGTCCGTCTCCGCGGGATGATCGTCGCTGACCGCTCCAACGTTCCGGCGAAATCACCCAAGAGCAGGCTGACCGTCCTGACCGCTCGGAGTCACCCGTGACGTCACTTGGCGGCGTCGTGGAACGGTCAGAACCGGACGAAGCGCGGGGACGGACTCCGCCGTTCTTGTTCCGCTCGTGATCTCCGATAACTCCGTTCGTCTCCGTGTTTAACTCCGGGCTCCGTGCCCTCCGCCCATCTCCGCGATCTCGCGAGCGGCAGCGAGCTCAGTCCTGCTCCGGAGCCTCCCGCTCCCCTCCGAGGATCTCGAGCACCTCCTCGAGCTGCTCCCGCGTGACGCTCTTGCCGCCGTCGCGGATCTCCTTGATCAGGGCCTCCGCGTTGCGGATGCGCTCGCGGTTGTGGATTTCGACCGCCGCCGCGGCGACGCGGTCGGTCTGGACGTCGTCGTCGTTGAGGAAGGTGTCCTTGAACCAGTCGTAGGCGTCCGGCGTCTCGTCGAAGGCCTTGAGGGCGACCTCGATGCCCTTCTGGACCTGGTAGTCCTCCTGGAAGTCGCCGATCGGGAACTCGGCGCCGCGGTCGTCCTGGATGCGGCGGCGGATCTCGCTGCGGACGAGCATGCGGACGTCCTGGCGCGGCAGCATCGTGTCGAGCGAGACCATCAGGTCGTCGAAGTCGGGGTACCGATCCTCGTCCTTGCCGTCGGTGACGGCCAGGCGTCGGAACAGGTCGAAGTTCTCGTCCCACGTCCCGTCGACGTACTCCTTGATCTTGCCGTCGCGGCGCACGCGCTGGCGCTCCGCGACGCGCCAGGAGTCGACGAGAGGGAACTTGACCTCGACGTCCGGCGCGATGCCGCCCTCGGAGAGGATGTTGCCCTCCTCGTCGAGCTCGCGGTGGATCGAGCGGCCGGACGGGAGCAGGTACTTCGCGATCGTGAGCTTCACCCGCGGGCGGTAGTCGACCTCGCCGTCGCCGTCGGCGTCGCTCGTGATCGGCTCCCAGGTGTCCCAGCGGCCGTTGCCGTTCTGGTCGTCCCACTCGTCCTCGTCGACGCCGAAGACCGGCATGAGCTGCTGGACGGAGCCCTTGCCGAAGCTGAGCTCGCCGAGCACCGTGGCGCGGCCGTGGTCCTTGAGGGCGCCGGCGACGATCTCCGAGGCGGAAGCCGTGAAGCGGCTCGTCATCACGATGATCGGCACGTCGTCGTCCAGGTAGGCGTCGTTGAGCGTGCGCAGGACCTCGGGCTGTCCGACCGTGCCGCGCGTCTCGACGACCTTCTTGTCCTTGGGCAGGAAGAGGTCCGCCACGTTGCGCGCCTCCGTCAAGAGGCCGCCGGAGTTGCGCCGCAGGTCGAGGATCAGGGCGCGCATGCCCTGCTTTTGAAGGTGGTCGAAGACGTTGGCGAGCTCGAAGTGGACGTTCCGGCTGAACGTCGTGAGCTCGACCATCCCGATGCCCCCGGGCAGCATCTGGTAGGCGACCGCCGGGATGTGGATCACCTCGCGGTTCAGGACCACCGCCATGTCCTCGGTCGGACGGTCGATGAAGTCGGGGTCCATCCCCCGCCGCCAGACGTACAGCTTGACCTCGGTGTCCGGCCTGCCCTTGAGGCGCTTGATAATGTCGTCGGCCGTCTCGTTCAGCGTGGGCCAGTCGTCGATCCGGACGATCTTGTCGTCGGTCATCAGGCCCGCGCGGTACGCCGGGCCGGAGTAGATCGGCCGGTTGATCGTGAAGAGGCGGTCGTTCGGGTCGATGCCGACGTACGCTCCGATGCCGCCGTACTCGGCCTCGAGGTCGAGCAAGAACTTCGCGAACGCCTCGGAGCCGAAGAACGAGGAGTGCTCGTCCATGTAGCGCAGCATCCCGTCGAGCGCGGCCTCGAGCAGCTCGTCGGAGTCGACGCGGTCGCCCTCGAGGTGGTAGCGCTCCACCATCCGGATCACCGCCTGCACCTGGGCGAGCGGTTCGGGCAGCTCCGCGCTGGAGTCGAGCTGGCTCTGGAGGTCCTTGTACTTGCGCTCGTGGAGCTCGCGGATCAGCTCCTGCTTGAGGTAGGAGGCCGCAAGAACGCCGTCCTCGTTCGGGAGCCCGGCGAGCCGCTCGAGCTCGTCGCGCAGGTCGCCCTCCACCTCGACGCCGGTCGAGGCGAGCGCGAGCGCGCCCAGCGCGCGCAACTCGGGATCGGACGAGGCGAGGAACGCGCGCATCTCCTCGCGGGCCTGGCGCATCTCGGTCCCCCGTCCGACGCGCGCGGCGCTGCGCGCGAAGCGCATGCGCGCCTCGGGCGTGCGGTCGATGTCGCGCGCGGCGACCACGAGCTCGCGACCGAGCTCCTCGCGGTCGGTGCGACCCAGGCGGCGGAAGATGTCGTTGCCGAGCAACCCGGCGGCGCCGCTCGCGATGGTCTCGTCCGCGGCGGTGAGGAGCGGCCGGAGCACGCCCGAGAGGAGCTTCGCGTCCGGCTCGCCGCCCTGGAGGCGGCACGCCGCGACCAGCAGCAGGCCCTCGGGTGTGACGTCCCCGCGGCCGAGGAAGTTGTCGAGGACCCCGTCCAGCTCGTTGTCGGCCCCGAGCTCTTCCGCCTGCCGCAGGGCGAGGGCGCGGTCCCAGAGCGCCTCCGACGTCCGCCCGCTGGCGGCGGCCACCTCGGAGGCGACCAGCTCCGCCAGCTCGCCTTCCTGGGCGCGCGTGACGGAGGCGAACGGGAGAAGCGTCAGTAGGGCGAAGGGGAGAGCGCGCATCATGTCGGGAACAGGCCTATTGCTCGCGGTGTGAATCGGATCGTGGCCGACGACTACGACACTACTCTAGTATCGGTGGGATGGAAGTTCGGCAAAAAGCCAAGCCGGGCGGACCGGGCGGGGCGGGTGGACGTTTTTCGAACATCGTGCCTCGTCTGCGCCAGCTCAACCCGTTGATTTCGCCGTGTCCGACGATTCCCCCGCGCTGAGCCACCTGGAGGGCGACGGCGAGCGCTCGCGCATGGTGGACGTGGGACAAAAGCCGGTCACGCGGCGCACCGCCCGCGCGCGCGCCCGCGTGCGCTTTCCCGCGGGGCTGCTCGAGCGCGTACTCGCCGGCGACGGTCCCAAGGGGCCGATCGAGGAAGTGGCGCGCGCGGCGGGGATCCTCGCCGCGAAGCGGACCGGCGAGCTGATTCCGATGTGCCACCCGCTCGGGCTGGACCACGTCGAGCTACGCTTCGAGCGCGGGCCGGACGACGCGCTCGAGATCGTCTGCGCCGTGTCGTGCGAGGGGCGCACCGGCGTGGAGATGGAGGCCATGACCGGCGCCGCGCTCGCCGCCTTGACGGTCTACGACATGACGAAGGCCCTCTCGAAGGGCATCGCGATCGAGTCGGTCGAGCTGCTCGAGAAGACCGGAGGGAAGTCGGGCGACTGGAAGCGCGACGGCTAACGCAGAGCCGCGGCCACGTGCTCGGCGACGAGGCGCGCGCCGTTCTCGTTGAAGTGCACGTCGTCGTAGAAGACCGACGTGTCGCGCGCGAGCAGCGCGGCGAGATCCAGACAGTCGACGCCCGCTGCGGAGGCGACCTCGATCAGCGCCGCGTTGTAGAGCTCCATCCCGCGCGCCAGCGCGCCGGCGGAGTAGTAGGCGGCGCCCGGTGCCTTCTGGTACTCGCCGACGCCGCCCATCCAGAAGAGCGCGAGCTCTTCGGGCGTCGCGTCCGCGCTCCAGAGGCAGGGCTGGGTGAGGAGCAGCGGGCGGGCGCCGGCCGCGCGGCACCCCTCGATCAGGAGCGCCAGGTTGCGCCGGTACTCCGCGAGCGCCGGCGCGAGGTCGGGGAGCTCGTCCAGGAGCCGCGGCGCGGCCGCGCGGTGCGCGCGCCAGGTGGAGTAGACCGCCCCGGCTTCATCCTGGACCTGCTCGGGTCGGAGCGCCGCCTTGAGCCGCGGGACGAAGAAGCGCCAGAGACACGTGCTCCTGGGAAACGGGCGATCCGTCAGGCGCGCGGGGAGGACCTGGAAGGCGCGCGGGAGCAGCTCCCGGCGCGCGCCCTCGCGCGCGAGGAAGTCCGGCTCGTAGTCGTCCCCCTGCCCGAGCGCCAGCATCAGGTCGTTCACGCCCACGAGGAGCACCACGCGGTCGACGCCGCC
This sequence comes from Planctomycetota bacterium, assembly GCA_028278425.1. Taxonomy (GTDB): domain Bacteria; phylum Planctomycetota; class UBA1135; order UBA1135; genus JANQEJ01. The sequence goes on from JANQEJ010000221.1 coordinate 60,864, forward strand.
GAGCTGCGGCAGGAGGTGCTCGAGCTGCACGACGTGGTCGCGCGTCAGGCGTCCGCTCACGCCGGCGTTCGCCACCCACGCCGCGCCGCCGAGCTCCGCCTGGACGAGCTGCGGCCAGGCCTCCGTCTGGTCGAGGTAGAGGCACTCCGTCGTGCTGCCGCCGACGCAGAGCACGCGCGGCGAGGCGCCGGCCGGAGGCTCGTCTCCGCGCAGCCCGAGCGCGTTGATCCGAAAGCGCGATTCGCCGCTGACGCCGGGCATCACGCCGGGGCTCGGCCGGAACGTGCGCTCGAGCCCGGGCGGCCAGACGAAGAACCCGTCGTTCCGCCGCTCGGCCGCGCAGACCACGACCTCGGCGAGGACCAGCGCGCCCACCACCGCCGCGGCGGCGACGAGGAGGCGGCGGAAGATCGACCGGCGGATCATCGCCGCAGCCTAGCGGAGGGGCCGTCCCGGAAAAGAAAGATAGGGAACGAGTCCAGCGGCGCGCGGCGCGGCGTCGATCCCCCAAGGGCGTGGCGTCGCCACCGGCGGCGCCCGCACAGGAGACCGCGGCGATGAAGGTGGTGACGGCAGCGCGCGACGAGCTCTTCCCCTGGGGATGGGACGCCGCGCACCGTCTGCAGCGCGTCGCCCTGTTCGGCGCGACCAGCGCCTGCGGCCGCGAGCTCCTGCGGATGCTGCTCGAGGCGGGCCACCCGGCGGAGCGGCTGACCCTCTTCGCGGCGGGCGCGCGCACGCTCGAGTGGCACGGCGAGGTCTACCCGGTCCACGCCTACCCGGCCGCGGCTCCGGCGGTGGAGCTCGCGTTCCTCATGACCGATCCCGGCGACGCGCGCGAGCAGGGACGGATGCTGGCACAGCGCGGCGCGCGCGTCGTCGACCTGTCCGGCGCGTGGCGGGAGGACCGCGACGCGCCGGTCGTCGTGCCCGAGGTCAACGCCCAGGCGATCAGTACGTTCCAGCCGGTCTACGCGATGCCGGTGGGGGGCGTCGCGCTGGTGGCGTCGCTGCTCCACGCGCTCGACCGGCTCGTCGGGCTCGAGGACGTCGTCGCGACCGTGCTCGAGAGCGCGGCGGCGAGCGGCCTCGAGGGGATCGTCAGCCTGCGCCGCGAGGTCCAAGGAACGGAGCGCCGCGCCCCCGCGCGCAACCCGTTCGCCGGCCCGCTCGCGGGCAACGTGTTCCCCTTCGACCCGCGGTGCGAGGGCGAAGGCGGCGAGTCGGCGGAGCACCGCTTCGCGGTCGACCTGCGCCGGGTCCTGGGGCGGCCCGAGCTGCCGGTGGAGGCCACGCTGCTCCAGGTGCCCGTGGAGCGCTGCAGCGCGGTGGCGGTCTCGGTCGCCCTCGGCGGCGACCTGGACCGGGCGGAGGCCGTGCGCGCCCTGGAAGAGGTCTCCGGGGTGGCCTACCACGCCGAGCCGGACGGCCCCCGCGCCCTGGAATGCGCTGGTACCGACCTGATCCACGTCGGCCGGATTCGCACGGGATCGCGGGGCAGCCGCTCGCTATGCTTCTTCGCCGTCGGGGACCGGCTCCGCAAGGGAGCGGCCCTGAACGCGCTCCAGGTGGCCTCCCGCCTGCCGGTCGGCTGAGCGCCGGCCTTCGCCCCCGCGGGGCCCCTCTGGAGAAACGGCGGACGCCAAGAGTGGGAACCGTATGGACCTCGGACTGATTCGCAAGCTGGTGCGCCTGATGGAGCGCGCCGAGCTCACCGAGCTCGAGATCGACGACACGAACGCCGGGATGCGCGTCCATCTCAAGCGCGGCAACGGCGTCCCGGAGGGCTCGAGCGGTTCCGCGCCCGTCGTCCAGGTGCTCCCCGGCGCCGGCGCGCCGGTGGCGGGGACCGCGGCCGCGGCGGGCGGCTCCGCGGACGAAGCGGCGCCGGCGGCCGGCGGCGAGGCCGCCGACGGCACCGTCGCCTTCGAGAGCCCGATGGTCGGCACCTTCTACCGCGCCTCCTCGCCCGACGCCGAGGCCTTCTGCGACGTGGGGAGCCAGGTGAGCGAGGGCTCGGTGCTCTGCATCATCGAGGCGATGAAGGTGATGAACGAGATCAAGGCCGAGTCCCCCGGCGAGGTCGTCGAGATCCTCGTCGAGAACGGCGAGCCGGTGGAGTTCGGCCAACCGCTGTTCCGGCTTCGCCCGGCCTGATGTTCCGCCGGGTCCTGGTCGCCAACCGCGGGGAGATCGCGCAGCGCATCATCCGCGCCTGCCGCGAGCTCGGCATCGAGACCGTCGCGGTCTACTCCGAAGCCGACGCGGACGCGATCTACCTGCGCCAGGCCGACGAGACGATCTGCATCGGCCCGGCCCAGGGCGGCCGGTCCTACCTGAACATCCCGGCGATCATCTCGGCGGCGGAGATCGCCGACGTCGAGGCGATCGTCCCGGGCTACGGGTTCCTCGCCGAGAACGCGCACTTCGCCGAGGTCTGCCAGTCCTGCAACATCGCCTTCGTGGGTCCGGATCCCGAAACGATCGAGGCGGTGGGCAACAAGGCCAACGCCCGCGCGATGGCGGTGCGCGCCGGCGTCCCGGTGGTCCCGGGCTCCGACGGGCCGGTCGAGAGCGAGGCCCAGGCGCTCGAGGTCGCGAAGGAGATCGGCTACCCCGTGATGATCAAGGCCTCCGCCGGCGGCGGGGGGCGCGGCATCCGCATCGCCTCGAACGATCCGAGCCTGATCAACGGCTACCACGCGGCGAAGTCCGAGGCGGAGGTCGCCTTCAAGGACGACACGGTCTACCTGGAGAAGTTCGTCGAGAACCCGCGGCACGTGGAGATCCAGATCCTCGGCGACCGCGACGGGAAGGTGATCCATCTCGGCGAGCGCGACTGCTCGGTCCAGCGACGCCGGCAGAAGCTGATCGAGGAGGCGCCCTCTCCGGCGATCACGCCCGAGCAGCGCAAGCGGATGGGCGACGCCGCCGTGGCGCTCGCCCGCGAGTCCAACTATCACAACGCCGGCACCGTCGAGTTCATCCTCGACCCCGGCGGCAACTTCTACTTCATCGAGGTCAACGCGCGCATCCAGGTCGAACACACCGTGACGGAGCTCGTCACCGGCGTCGACCTGATCCAGCAACAGCTCCTGCTGGCGAGCGGCGAGCGGCTCGAGCTCGACCAGGACGACGTCCGGCTCAAGGGGCACGCGGTCGAGTGCCGCATCAACGCGGAGGACCCCGACCGCGATTTCCAGCCCTCCCCCGGCACGATCGAGCTGTTCGTCCCGCCCGGCGGACCGGGCGTGCGCGTCGACAGCCATTGTTACAGTGGATATCGGATCCCGCCGAACTACGACTCTATGATCGGCAAGCTCCTGGTCAGCCGGCCCAACCGGCGCCAGGCGATCGCGACCATGCTCCGCGCCCTGGACGAATTCGTGATCGTCGGCCCGCGCACGACGATCCCCATCCACCGAAGGATCCTGACCCACTCGGACTTCCGCGCCGGCGAGCACGACACGGGCTTCGTCGAGCGCTACTTCTCCGCGCCGCACCCGCGGATCACGTCGTGAAGTGCCTCGTTCCGTGCGCCCTGCTCGCGGCGGCGGCCGCGGCGGGTTGCAACACCCAGCGCTTTCCGAACCCGATGGAGCCGAGCGTGTGGCCGCTGCCACCCGGCGACGTGCCGACGGGAACGCCGGGACCCCAGGAGGTGACCGTCTTCCGCCACTCCGACCCGGTGATGGTCCGGCGCGCGGGCGCGGCCGCCGGCTTCCCGCTGCCCTTCTATCAGAAGAAGGAGCGGGTCCAGTCCGGCGCGGCGGTCCTGTGCGCCGCCGGGGGCCGCTGCGAGCTTCTCTGGCCGGACGACGCCAGCTCGGTCGTGATCTTCGACGAGGGCGTGTGCGAGATCGGCGAGCCCAGCCGCGAGGAGCCGATGGTCGTCTTCAAGAAGCTGACCCGGATCCGCTGCGTGCTGACGCCGGAGGACCGCGTCGCGCTGATGGGCGGCGCCATCCTCCGCGGCGAGGCCGAGCAGAAGAGCGGTCCCTTCGTCGTCGAGCGCATCCGCGACGACGTCCTGCGCGTCGTCAACCAGTCCAAGCAGACCGGGACGATCGACTTCCGCGACGGCGAGCTCAGCATCTCGCCGGGCGAGTACGTGGAGCTTCCGCTGCTCGCCGCCGGCGGCGAGCCCTTCGTCCACGATCCGACCGAGGAGAGCGTCACCGTCGCCGGCAACCGGCTGCTCGTCGTCGGCGGCATCGAGGAGCTGGGCGGCGGCCGGATCCGCGCCAGCACCGCTTCCAGCGTGCGCGCGATGGGCGTGACGATCCAGCTCGGCGCGGGCGAAGAGCTCTCGGTCGACGTCTTCACGGCGCCCC
>JANQEJ010000224.1 GCA_028278425.1 Planctomycetota bacterium
CGACCGCGTATCCACTGCGATACGCTGAGGAGGAGCGACGCAGGGCTGCGTTCGAGAGGGCGCCGTGCGGGTGCGGCGAATACTCGGACAGGCTCCTAGACGCCGAGCCTCTGCTTGATGAGATCGTGCGAGAGCCTCTTCGCGACGTCGAAGGGATCGCACTTGCCCGTCGGGTCGAACTCGATCGGGCCCATCGCCTTGGCGACCTTGAGCGTCGCGGCGTGGAGCTTCTTGCTCCGCGTGCCGATACCCATGAGCGCGCCGCCCATCGCCATCCGGACGTCGACGGACTCCTTGGCCTGTCGCTTGCCGATGCGCTCGACGTGAGCCAGGAAGCCCGCCTCGTCCGGGGCGGACTTCTTCTTCCACTTGGAGACCTCGTAGAGCAGGCCGTAGCCGCATCGCCGGCGGATCGGGTCCTTGCTCTTCGTCCACTTCTCGACGAGCTCGAGGACGAAGGGCGTCTTGGCGAGCGTGGCGTCGCAGGAGGAGAAAACGTGTGCGAGATGCCCGCCCTGCAGCTCCTCGACCTGCGCTTCGGCCTGCTCGATCGTCATGGTCTTCGGGTCGTCGATGAGCAGCGCGAGGACCCTGGCTTCGTAGACCTTCGTCTTCCAGAGTTGTCTGGCGAGCTTGGGATCTCGCCCGAGCTGCTTGGCGTACTTCCGCAAGCGCGTCAGACCGATTCCGAAGCTCTTCAGCCCGCCCGAGCTCTTCGCGTGCTTCTCCCAGCTCGCGATCCCCCGCGGGTCCTGTTCGCGCTTCAGAAACTCGAGGACTTCGGTCTTGGTCACCCGAGTGCCAATGTACCGCTTGAGGCGGGGGCCTGCGAGGGCGCCGCGGCACTCCGCTCGCGACGCCCGGGAGCCCGGCGCGGATCGGGCTTCCCCTACCGAGACCTCGTGCCACCGGTGGGAACCGCGTGCCGCGCCGCTCTCGCCGTTGCCGTCCGCCCGCGCATCTGGGATAAGGTCGTGAACGATGGCGGACGAGACGAGAAGGGGAGCCGGGCCGGCCGCGGCCGTCGGCCTGAAGGGACGCGTCACACAGCCCGATCTTCTCGGGGCGGTGATGGAGGTGAGCGACTCGGCGGTCTGCGTGCTCGACGCGAGCGGCCACGTGCTCGAGGCGAACGCCGCCGCCGAGACGTTGCTCGAGCTCCCGGCCCGCGCGCCCGGTTCCGGGCGGTACCCCGCCCCCGCCTGGCGCTCGACCAGGCTCGACGGCGGCGAGCTGGAACGGGAAGCAAAGCCCTTCGTCGTCGCGACGTGCACCGGCGAGCCCGTGCGGGACGTGCGCCACGCGATCGAGTGGCCCGACGGGCGGCGCAAGGTGCTTTCCTTCAACGCCGTGCCCGTGCGCGACGACTCGCGAGCGATCACCCGCGTGGCCCTCTGCGCGACGGATATCACCGAGCGGCTCGGGTTCGAGGAGCGGGCGCGGGAGAACACCGCGTGGCTGCGCATGGCCATGGAGGCCGCGCAGCTCGGCATCTGGAGCTGGAACGTCGACACGAACGAAGTCCGGTGGTCGCACGACGTCGAGACGCTGTTCGGCCTGGCCCCCGGAGAGTTCGGCGGCACCTACGACGCCTACGCCGATCTCATCCACCCCGACGACAAGGAGCGGGTCCTCGACAAGATGGCCGCGACGGTCGAGTCGGACGCCGCCACCTACACCATCGAGCACCGCCTGATCCGGCCCGACGGCAGCGAGCACTGGATCGAGGCCCGGGGAAGGGTCTTCCGCGACGAGGCCGGCCGGGCGACGTCGATCGTGGGCACGGTCATGGACGTGACCAAGCGCAAGACGGCCGAGCTCGCCCTGCGCGCGTCCGAGCAGGCGTTCCGCACCCTGTTGGAAACGGTCCCGAGCTACATCGTCAGCGTCGCGCCCGACCGCACGATCCGCTTCCTGAACCGGACGCTGCCCCACCTCCGCGTCGAGGACGTCATCGGCGTGGACGTCGTCTCGTTCATGGCGGAGGAGACTCGCGACGAATACGCGGAGGCCCTCCGGCGCGCGTTCGAGACGGGCGAGCTCCAGGAGCTCGAGGGCAAGGCGCTCCAGCCCGACGGGGAGCCGGGCTCGTTCCTCTTGCGCATGGGGCCCGTCATGGAAGGGGACTCCGTCGAGTCCGTGACGATCGTCGGCGTGGACGTCACCCAGCTCAAGCGGGCCGAGGACGCCCTCTTGGAGAGCCAAGAGCAGCTCCGCCGCGCGCAGCGCCTCGAGAGCGTCGGGCGCCTCGCCGGCGGCGTGGCGCACGACTTCAACAACCTCCTGACCGTCATCGGCGGTTGCCTGGACCTGTTGGAGGCGCGCTTCGCCGACAGGGCGGAGATCGCCGAGCTGACGCGGCCGATCCGCGAAGCCGCCGAGCGGGGCGCGTCGCTCACGCGGCAGTTGCTCGCGTTCGCTCGGAAGCAGGTCGTCCAGCCTCGGGTGGTGGACCTCAACGCCCGGATCCGCGAGGCGAGCGAGCTGCTCCAGCGCTTCCTCGGCGAAGACGTCGAGCTCGAGCTCGTCCTGGCCGACGACCTTTGGCCGACCGAGATCGATCCCGGACAGTTCGAACAGGTGCTCGCCAACCTCGCGATCAACGCGCGGGATGCGATGCCCGACGGCGGGCGCTTGACGATCGAGTCGCGGAACGAGCCGTCGGCGGACGGCGACGCCGTGCTCGTCGCCGTGCGCGACACGGGCGTCGGCATTCCCGAGGACGAGCTCCCGTTCGTGTTCGAGCCCTTCTTCACGACGAAGGGCTCGTCGGAGAACGCCGCGGTCGAGGGCACGGGCCTGGGCCTCGCGACCTGCTTCGGGATCGTCACCCAGGCCGGGGGGCAGATCGAGGTGGAGAGCTCCCCGGGGAAGGGCGCGCTGTTCCGCGTATCGCTCCCGCGCTCCGGCGGGACGCCGCACGACGTGGAGCGGCAGGAGGGCCCGGAGCGGATGCTCGCGGGGAGCGGCACCGTGCTCCTCGTCGAGGACGACCCCATGGTCCGCCGCGTGACGCGCGCGATGCTGAGGGAGGCCGGTTACGACCTGCTCGAGGCCGAGGACGGGCTTGAGGCCCTCGACGTCTTCCGCGCGAACGAGAGCCGCGTCGACCTCGTCGTCGCCGACGTCGTGATGCCGAAGCTGAGCGGAACGGCCCTCGCCCGCGAGCTCTTGGCGGCCCGACACGACCTGGACGTGCTCCTGGTGTCGGGGTACTCGACGGAGCTCAGCTCGCTGGGCGGCCTACCGGACGAGCGCACGCACCTGCTCCAGAAGCCCTACACGGGCAAGGCGCTGACCGAGAAGATACGCGCGATCATGCCGGCGCGAACGCGGACGTGACGCCGGGCTAGTCCTTGAGCTGCTCGGCCAGGTAGCGCTTGATCCCGATCTTCTCGATGATCCCGAGCTGGGCCTCGTGCCAGTCGATGGCTTCCTCCTCCTCCTTGAGGATCTTCTCGAGCAGCTCGCGCGTTCCGTTGTCGCCCTTGTCGCGGGCCAGGGCGATGCCACGGTTCAGCCGCTTGACCGCGTCGAGCTCGAGTCGCAGGTCCAGCTCGTGCTGTTCCTCGACGCTCTCGCCGACCTTGATCGACCCCAGACGCTGCATGTTCGGCACGCCGTCGAGGAAGAGGATGCGCTCGATGACCGCGTCGGCGTGGTGCATCTCTTCCATGGCCTCTTCGCGCTTCTTGGCCGCGATGCGCTTGTAGCCCCAGTTCTCGCTCATCTTGTAGTGAACGTAGTACTGGTTGATCGCCGTCAGCTCGGCGGTGAGGACCTCGTTGAGGAGCTCCAGGACCTTGGGGTCGCCTTCCATTCGTGCACCTGCTGCTGGGTTTCGAATGTTCCATCCTACCCTGCTGGACGGCCGCGCCCGGGACTTACCGCGTGGTGCGGGCGGCGCGGTGGGGGAGCCGGACGGCCTTCCGTGGGCGGGCGATCAGGCGGCGGGCCGCTTGCCGGGTGTCCGGCCCGTCTCGGAGCCCCGCGCGTGCTCCCGCAGGACCTCACGGATCGTCTCCAGGCAGCTCCCGCAGCTCACGCCGGCTCCGCACGTCCGCCCGACCGCGGAAAGGGCTTCTCCCCCTCCGTCGGCGGCGCGCCGGATGTCCCGGTCGGTGGCTCCTTTGCAGTGACAGACGATCATGAGGCGCGGCGACCGACAGATGTCGGCCGCCCAGGTCTTGTGACTATACCGCAACTGAGACGCAGTCTCAACAAAAGTTTCCCGGCGGTGCGGCGGCCCTTACTTCTGGGAGGCCCCTGCGATGAGCTCCCGCCCGGGGAGCGTCGATCAGGGACCGGCCCCGGGGGGCGGCTCATCCGCCTCGCCCGGAGTCTCCGGAGGGGCCTGCTCGTCTCCGGCGGTTCCCCGCCACCGGGTGCGCGCGAGCGTTTGCATGTCCTCGACCGTGTCGTGCTCGTCGACGATCTTGGCGCCGAGCAGGCACTCGAGCACGTCCTCCAGCGTCACGACGCCTTCGAAACCCCCGTACTCGTCGACGACGGCGACGATGTGGGTGCGGTCGGCGAGGAAGAGGTCGAGCAGCTCGTTGGCGGGCATCGTCTCCGGTACAAACCGGATGGGGCGCATGAGGTCGCGCACGAAGAGCTCCTCGTCGGGCCGGCGCAGGGCCGCGTCCAGGACCTCGCGCCGGTACACGAGCCCCAGGACCTGGTCCGCGTCCTCGTCCTCGACGACGGGCACGCGGCTGTGGACCCACCGGTCGACGTGCGTCAGGAGATCTCGAAGCGGCGTGTCGGCGTCGAGCGTCTCGACCACGGTTCGCGGCGTGCGCAGGTCGCCGGCCGTCATGCGGTCGAGGTGGAGGGCGTTGCGCACCCAGCGGTGCTCCTCGGGACGCACGGTTCCGCGGTGGGCCGCCATGCGCGACACGACCTCGACCTCCTCCTCCGTCGGCCCGTGCGCGACTCCGGAGAGGCGGCTCATGGCCCGCTTGACGATCCAGACGACCGGCCAAACGCTCCAGATCATCCACTGGAGCGGAAGCACGATGATCGGTCCGAGGGTGGCCGCGTAGCGCACGCCTAAGCTCTTCGGGACGATCTCGGTCGCGGCCAGCACGAGCACGGTGAAGACCGCGGCGAAGACGCCGACCGCGCGACTGCCCATCTCCCGCCCGACCATCGCTCCGCACCACGCCGCGCCGACCGTGTGCGCGATGGTGTTGACCGTCAGGATCGCCGCGATCGGTTCCTCGACGTCGCGCCGCAGCCGGGCGAGCCGCTCCGCGCCGCGGACGCCGCGCTCGCGCAGGACTTCGATGCGGGCGGGAGAGATCGCGTAGAGCGCGGCCTCGAAGAGGCTGCACAGGAACGAGGCGAAGAGGGTCCCGCCGGCGACGAGGAGGATCGCGGTCATGCCGCTGGCGAGTGTAGGTTCGGCTCGGGCCGAAGCGAGCCGAACCGTCGAGGGAGACGGCTCAGAACGTCCCGACGGTCAGATCGAGGGCGTTCGTGAGCTCGACGAGCCCTTCTCCCGCCGAGACGGCCTGGGAGCATAGCGTCGCGCCGGCGAAGACGCAGTCGTAGGGGATCGCGATCGCGAAGGGCTGCCCGGCCGGCTGCGTGAAGACGAGGGGCGAGACGCTGACGTCGCAAAGGAGGGTTCCCATTCCGGGAATCAAGAGGTTCGTGGCTGTGGGCGTGACGCCGACGAAGTCGAGCTGCGCTTGCGGTGCGAAGACCGTGTGGTCGACGACGGGATCCCACGTCTCGCCGATCACCGGGCCGGACGTGACTCCGGGCAGGAACGCGGCGGGGTTCGGCGGCGAGCCGACGCGCACCGCTTCGACCGACCCGACCGCCGCCGAGCAGGTCAGGTTCTCGAACCACGCGACCGTGTCGTCGTCCCGCGACGCCGCCAGCACCTCGGGTTTGCCATCCCCGTTCAGGTCGGCGGGCGTGACGTCGTAACAGCCCGGCATGTCCGACGCGAAGGGCTTCTCCGGGCCGAACGTCCCGAGCCCGTCGGTGTTCTCCGACCAGACGGCCCGGTTGATCTGGGCCGCCGCGAGCACGTCCGCGTCGCCGTCGCCGTCGAGGTCCTCGGCGTGGACTCCGCGGGCGAAGACGAAGGGGCTCAGGACGCTTTGCTTCGCGCCGAACGTCCCGAGGCCGTCGGTGTTCTCGTGCCAGGTGATCTCGTCGCCGAAGGTCAGGGCCGCGAGCGCGTCCAGGTCGCCGTCGCCGTCGAGGTCGGCGGCGTGAACGTCCTGGGGGTCCTCGACCAGCGCGGCGACGACCTGCTTCGGTCCGAAGCTCCCCAGACCGTCGGTGTTGGCGAACCACACGATCTCGTCGTCGATCCCCGACGCCGACAGCACGTCCAGGTCGCCGTCGTTGTCGAGGTCGGCCGCGTGCGCGTCCGACGCGAAGTCGACGGCGGCGGAGATGGTCTGCTGCGGCCCGAAGGTACCGAGGCCGTCGGTGTTCGCGTGCCAGTACACCTCGTCCAGCGAGTTGTGCGTCGCCAGCGCGTCCGGATCCCCGTCGCCGTCGAGGTCGGCCATCTCCAGCGCCCAGGCGGACACCAGCGTGAACCGCGTCCCGGGCCCGAACGTGCCCAGCCCGTCCGTGTTCTCGTACCACTTCACGCCGCCCATCGCGGCCACAACGTCCAGGTCGCCGTCGCCGTCGACGTCGGAGGCGTCCCTGCCGGTTCCGCCGAACGACGCGACGTCGAGCGTGCCCCCGAGATCGAAGAGACCGGCGCCGTCGGTGTTGCGGAACCAGAGGAGAAACCCCTCCGTGATCAAGCCCGATGCGGCGAGCACGTCCTCGTCTCCGTCGCCGTCGAAGTCCGCCGTCCCGACGAACTGGGCGTAGTCGACGAGCGACGCAAACGTCTCCTCGACCTGGAACGCCCCCAGACCGTCGGAGTTCGCGAACCAAAGGAGCTCGCCGGCGGCGCCGATGCCGGCGAGGTCGCCGTCTCCGTCCCCGTCCAGGTCCGCCGCCACGACCGAGACCATGTCGAGCGCGGCGACGCTCTGTCCGGCCGAGAACGTCCCCATTCCGTTCAGGTTCTCGAACAGGAGGAGCCCCGGCCCGGGAGCGGTCGAGGGCGGGTCGACGCAGAGCAGCACGTCCTGATCCCCGTCCCCGTTCACGTCCGTCGCGAGCACGGAGCGCGAACCGTTGGCCGTCGTGGTCAGGGTCGCCGCGTGAGCGAAGGCGCCGGCGCCGTCCGTGTTCTCGAACCAGGACGTCTCGTTGGGCTCCTTTCCGAAGAGCGAGAACCGCTGGCCCGCCGCCACGACGTCGGTGTCTCCGTCGCCGTCGAAGTCCGCCGTGTCCACGGCGCGCGCGCCGGGCAGGTTGGCGACGACCTGCCGGGCACCGAAGCCGCCGAGGCCGTCGGCGTTCTCGTACCACGCGACGAGATCGTCGATGGACGACGCGGAGAGAACGTCCGTGTCGCCGTCGCCGTCCACGTCCGCCGTCTCCATGTCTTCGGGCGAGAAGAGCGACGACACGACGACCTGCGGGGGCCCGTAGCCTCCCAGGCCGTCGAGGTTCGCGTACCACGAGATCCGGCCGTCGCTGAAGGAGATGGAGAGCGCGTCCAGGTCGCCGTCTCCGTCGAGGTCGGCGGCGTGGACGTCGTTGGCGGAGGGCTCGGTGGAGGTGAGGACCTGCGCGGGCCCGAAGCTCCCCAGGCCGTCGACGTTCGCGTACCAGGCGACCGTGTCGTCCGATTGGGAGGCGGCGAGCACGTCGACGTCACCGTCCCCGTCGAGGTCCGCTGCGAAGACCTCGGCGGCTCCGCCTGCCTCGGTCGTGATCACGCGCTGCGCGCCCATGCTGCCCAGGCCGTCGGTGTTCTCGTACCACGCGAGCTTGTCGTCCGCGAACGACGAGGACACGACGTCTTCGTCCCCGTCGCCGTCCACGTCGGCGACCGCGACGCCGCTCACCCCGTTCGCCTGTCCGGCCACGAATTGCTTGGGGCCGAACTCCTGACCGGTCGCCGGAGCGACCAGCCCGACGAAGAATCCGAGGTGGAGCAGGCGGGGGAGGGTTCGGACGACGACCGACGACGCCATGGCGAGACTCCTTCTGGTCCGGGCCCCGGGGAGGGCCTCGAGCGTAACCCATGTCGGGCTGGGTTGCTGGGTCGGTGCGCGACGTCGCGCGTCTCTTGTACGGCTATGCTCCTTCGACCCTCAACGGCGCGGCGGGTGGGACAAGCGGACCCTCTCGTCTCGGCGAGAGCTTCTCCGCCAAGTGACGGCTTGCCTATGCTTCCGCGGTGACATGCAAGCGGACACTTGCCCGAGGCGTGGACACCGACGTCTACCGGGCACTCGCCGATCCCACCAGGCGGAGCCATCCTGGACGAGCTCGTCGACTCGTTCGCACGAAACGAGAGGCGAGGTCGAAGCTCCACTGGCCCATCCCCACCGACGATGGCCGAGCGAAGGCCGACCCCCCGAGGAGGAAACGGACATATGGGGATCAACATCACCAGCGTCTTCGTCGACGACCAAGAGAAGGCGCTGCGCTTCTACACGGAGACGCTCGGCTTCGAGAAGAAGACGGACATCCCGATGGGCGAGCATTCCTGGCTCACCGTCGTCTCGCCCTCAGACCCGGACGGCCCGGAGCTCCTGCTCGAGCCCGACGTCCGCCCGACGGTGAAACCGTTCAAGAGCGCGCTGGTCGAGGACGCATCCCCTCCGCCTCGTTCGCCGTCGACGACGTGAACGCCGAGTACGCGCGGCTCAGCGCGCAGGGCGTGCGCTTCACGCAGGCGCCGGTCGACGTGGGTGCGGCCTGGTTGGCCGTTTTCGACGACACCTGCGGCAACCTGATCCAGATCGCCGCGGAGAAGTAGGAGTCAACCGGCCAGAGCGTCGAGACCAACCGCTTGCGGGAGGTGGCTTGCGTCAGTCCAGCACGGAGCTCAGGAAGACGGCCACGCTGTCGTCCCCTCCTCCCGCGACGGCCAGGTCGGGGAGCAGGTCGCCGTTCAGGTCGCCCGCGGCGACGAGGAACGGCGAGCCGCCGGTGAACACCGGCGGCTGCGGCTGGAAGATCCCCCCGCCCTGGCCGAGGAGGACCAGGACGTCGTCCGAGATGCTGTGCACCACGACCAGGTCCGGGATCCCGTCGCGGTTCGCGTCCGTGATCGCGATCGAGCGCGGGATGTCTCCCACGGGGATCTCGTGCGGAGCGGCGAGGGAACCGTCGCCGTTTCCGAGCAGGATCGAGACCTCGTCGACGGCGAGGTTCGCGACGGCGACGTCCTCGTCGCCGTCCTGATCCAGATCGCCGATGGCCAGCGACCACACCGAGGTGCCGGCCGCGTAGTACTGGGCGGGCAGGAACGTTCCGTCGCCGGCGCCCAGCCGGATCTGCACCCGGTCGCTGAAGGCGACCATGCTGTCGACCTCGCCGATCACGAGGTCCGGGATCGAGTCGCCGTTCAAGTCCCCGGTCGCGACGAAGAAGGCCTCGCCGAAGAACGTCACCGTCGGCGCGGGCGCGAACGTCCCGTCGCCGACCCCGAGCAGGACGGACACGTCGTTGGAGTCGACGTTGGCGACGACCAGGTCCGTGACGAGGTCGCCGTTCAGGTCGTCGGCGGCGACGGTGTACGGACGATCGCCGACGGCGTACTCGACCGCGACGCCGAACGTCCCGTCCCCGTTTCCGAGCATGACGGACACCTCGTCCGTGTTCTGCTTCGTGACGACGAGATCCAGCACGTGGTCGCCGTCGGTGTCGACGACGATGGCCGATCCGGGAGCATCTCCCGCGGGCACGGTCGCGGCGGGCCCGAACGTCCCGTCGCCGGTGCCGAGGAGCACGGAGACCGAGCTCGACTCGTCGTTGGCGACGACGAGGTCGGGGACCTGGTCGCCGTTCAGGTCGCCGATCGCCACCGAGCGCGGAAACTCGCCGACGGCGTAGGAGCTCGAGACCGCGGGGAAGGCCACGCCGCCGGGATCGGGACCGAAGCCGACGCGCACGGCCTTCGTGAACGCCACGCCGCCCTGCGCGGCGGGGTCGAGGACCACCGCCTGGGCGGTGACCCGGACGCCGCAGTAGGCCGTGAGGACGGGGAGCGTCGGAATCGCCTCGAGGGCCTCGCCGTCCGTGGAGATCTCGAAGACCTGGGTGAGGAGCGGCGCCGACGGATAGAAGACGGCGCCGAACTGCGGCAACAGGAGCGGCGCCTCGTTCTGGCTGAAGAGGAAGCAACCGTGGGCGCCGGGCAGCGCGTCGTGGACACCGAGGGAGAAGCCGAATCCCTCGAGCGGCGCCCCGCCCATGCTCAACGTCGGAACGCCCGAGGAGCCCACCGTTCCCAGTCCGACGAGCTCGACGTCCGCCGTTCCCGCGCAGCCGTCCTGGGTCCACGTTGCGGTAGCGAAGATGGACGGGCAGAGAGCAAGCAGGAAGGGTCGGGTCATGGCTAGGCGGGGCTGAGGTTCGACCGGGAAGAGGCTTCGATCTTCAGGCGGGCGCGCGGATCCCGCAACGGGGGTCTCGCGCGCGGACGCCTGCACCCCGTGGCAGGCGTGAATCGGCCGCGCGGATTTCTGGGGAATCGCCGTCATCGCGGGAAGGGCATGGACCCCGCAAGGGCCTCACCCTCTTCCTCTTTCCAAGGAATCCCCATGAGACTCCAACTGCTTCCCCTCGTTCTGGCCTGTTCCGCGGGCGCGATCGGCGCCCAGACGGTCGTGCGCTCCACACACGGCATGACCGCGCTCCCCGATCGCGCTCTGGGCTCCGGCTCGGGCTACGTCGTCGAGCTCGACGCCTCCGGCGTGGAGCTCGTCCCCGTGCTCGGTCGCGGCGCGCCCGTCACGCGCCGCATGCAACTAGAGCGCTCGTCCATCCGCGCCGGCGCCGCCAGCCTCGGGCTCGCAGCGCCCCGCCTCCCGCGCGTCGAGGGCGACGCGGCGGTCTACGACCTCGGCGGCGGCGTGTCC
Source organism: Planctomycetota bacterium (assembly GCA_028278425.1). Taxonomy (GTDB): domain Bacteria; phylum Planctomycetota; class UBA1135; order UBA1135; genus JANQEJ01. Next base: position 10,971 of record JANQEJ010000224.1, read on the forward strand.
GAGCGCTGGACCGCCCGACCGGAGGGCGTCGAGCTCTCGTACGTCTTCGCGGAACGGCCCGACGCGGAAGGCGACCTCACCGTCACGCTTCGCACGACCTCCAACCTCCCGCACGTGTCGGGCTCCGCGCAAGCCGGCTGGACCTTCCTCGACGAGGACGGCAACGGCATCCGCGTCGGCGCGGTGACCGGCATCGCGGCCGACGGCGCGCGCGCCGCGGGTTGGATCGACGCCCGTCCCGGCGAGCTCGAGCTCGGTCTCCCGGCCTCCTTCGTGCGCGACGCGGCCTACCCGCTCGTGCTCGACCCGCTGTTCGGCGGCGCCTTCGGCGTCAGCCCGGGTCCGGACAGCCGGAACCCGGTGATCGCGAACATGGACCAGCACAGCCAGCGCCTCGTGGTCTGGGAAGAGCCGGTGTCGTCCACCGACACGGCCATCCTGGCGCAGCGCGTCGACTACTCCGGCAGTCCGCTCGGCGGGCTCATCACCCTCGACGGAGGTGAGGAGAACGCCAACGTCTCGGCCGGCGTGCTCGAGCAAGGCTTCGCGCCGAACGATCGCTTCGTGGTCGCCTGGGACGTCGTGGCCTCACCCGGGAACCGGGACGTGACCGGGGTCCGCGTGGACCCCTTCGGAAACCTCGTCGGGTTTCCCGGTATTGCGCCGTCGGCCGCCTTCGACGAACACAACCCGGACGTGAGCTCCGGCTTCGGCACCGTCGGGGTCGGCTGGGTGCGCGAAGGCCAGGGCATCCGCTACCGGACGGTCGGCTCCAGCTCGATGGGAGGCACCCTCCTCGCCTCGAGCAGCGCGAACGACCACTCGCCGACCGTCGCGCGCCACGTCGACGGGCTGGACATGATTTTCTGGGTCCACGACGCTCCGGTCGGGGCCAACAAGATCCAGGCGAGGGTTCCCAGCGACCCCGTCGGGACGGTGGACGTGATCGCAACGTCCTCGGAGCTCGACAACCCCGACGCGACCTCGCACTACCCCGGCGACTACGTCGTCGCCTTTGAGGTCGGCGGGGCCGGCAACTGGGACATCTGGGCTCAGCGCGTCCGCTACGTCCCCGGAGAGGCCCCGGTGCCGGCGCAGGGCGAGAAGGTGTTCGCGTCGTCATCCGTCGACGAGCTGCGCCCCGCCGTTGCGTCCGCCGATCGCGAAGTCGTCCTCGCCGCCACGCGCGAGACCGGATCGACGTACGAGGTCGTGCTGCGCTTCCTCGACGCGGTGTCGCTGGTCGACATCGAGCCCGAGGAGACCCTCAAGACCGAGCTGCTCACCGTGCCGGATGTGTCCGGGTACCCGACGACGCTCCCCGATGATCGGGACTTCATGGTCGTCTGGACGTACAAGGACCCCGGAGGGAACGGGTTCATCGTCGGGGGCCATGTCGCCGGAGACCAGACGGGCGACCTCTTCTTCCTCGGCGGCGGCTGCGACGGGCCCGGGGCCGACCCGCGCGTCGGCGCTGCGGTCTCGTCGCACCCCGCGTTCGTGAGCGAGCTCCACGGTGCGCAATCCGGCGCGCAGGCGATCCTCGCCGTCGGCACCGTGCAGATCGGCGTCCCGTGGGGCGCCGGCACGCTGCACCCGCTGCTCGCGTCGGGCTTCGCGGTCCCGCTAGGCACCATCGACACCACCGGCTACGTCGGCTGGGAAACCCCGCTGCCCCCCAACCTCCAGGGGCTTGCCTTCTATGAGCAGTGGGCGGTCTTCGGTCCGGGAGCCAACTGCGCCCTCGGCCCGTACGACATCACCGACGCGCTCGAGGTCATCATCTGGAACTAGAGGTCGCGCCGTGCGCCTAGCTCTCCTGTACGGCCAGCTCCTCGAACACGGAGCCGGTCAACCTCGCACGCAGCTTCTCGAGCGCACGCCGGTAGACCTGGGCCGCGGTGTTCGGCGGAAGGCCGAGCATCGCGGCCGTTTCCTGATTGGAATGCTGCTCGATGGCGCGCAGCACGATCACCTCGCGGTCGCGCTCCTGCAGCGCATCGATCGCCTGGGTGACGAGTCCGCGGCACTCGACGCGCAGCGCGCGGGTGACCGGCCCGCGCGTCTCCCGCGGCAGCCGGTCCAGCGGATCGGACGCGTCGGGCGTGTCTCCCCCCGCCGGCTCGGCGAGCCGCTTGCGGAAGAGGTTGTTCACCTGGTGCAGGACCGTCGTCGTCAGGAACCGCACGAGCACCGGCGTGGCGCGGCCGTCGCGGAGCGGAAGCTCGGCGAGGCGCGGCAGCGCCACGGCCCACACCTCCCCGACGACGTCCTCGGGATCGTGGAGCGCGAGAAGCTGCTCGCCCATTCGATAGCGGGCCTGCGCGAAGAGCAGCGGCGTGAACCGGGCGACGATCCACTCCAGATCCTCGGGCCGGCCGCGCGCGGCTCCGCGCACGTGGAGCGTCGTGAGGTCGCCCGGCTCGTCGGGCGGGGGATTGCCCGGGGCTGACCGGCGATCCTGCATTACCCTTGGTTATCCCCATGGATCGAAGTCCCCGCAAGGACGCGGACGTCGTCAACCGCTTCTTCCGCGAGTACATGCGGGACCGCGAGAGGGGAACGACGCGCGCTCTGAACGACTACCAGGCGCTCTACCCCGGTCACGAGGAGCTCATCGCGCTCGAGTACGAGCGCCTGACCGCCGGAGGTGGCTCCCCAGGACAAGGGCTCGCCGCGGCGCTCGGCGTGGCGTCCGGCGCGCGGATCGGACCCTACCGCGTGCTGCGCGAGCTCGGCCGCGGCGGCCAGGGCGCCGTGCTGCTCGCGGAGGACACGCGGCTCGGCCGGCCGGTGGCGCTCAAGGTCCTGACGGGTCTCGCGACGCTCTCGGCGGAGCACCTCGATCGATTCCACCGGGAGGCTGCGCTGGCGGCGCGCCTCGATCACCCGGGGCTCTGCAGCGTGTACGAGTCCGACTCGATCGACGGGGTGCCGTACGTCGCGATGCGCTACGTCGAGGGCGAGACGCTCGGCGCCAAGATCAAACGCGCGCGGGCCGAGCAGGAGACCCTCGAGGTGGCGGACGTCCTCGGGTGGATCGAGGGCGCCGCGCTCGCGCTCGACGTCGCCCATGACGCCGGCATCGTGCACCGCGACGTGAAGCCCACCAACCTGATGATCACGCCGGGCGGCGAGGCCGTCGTGCTCGACTTCGGCCTGGCGCGCGAGCTCGAGACGGAAGGTCCATCGCTGACGCGCACCGGCGACGTGTTCGGAACGCCGGCGTACATGGCGCCCGAGCAGCTCGATCCGGCTCTCGGGAAACCGGACGCGCGCACGGACGTGTGGGCCCTCGGCGTGACCTTGTACGAGTCGCTGACGCTCGAGACGCCGTTCCGCGGCGCCACGCGCGAGGCTCTGTACCGCGCGATCCTCGCGGGACGCCCCGAGGATCCGAGCACGCGCGCGCCCGGGCTTTCCGCGTCGTTGCGCATCGTGCTCGAGACGGCTCTCGCGGCCGACCCGGACCGCCGGTACGCGTCGACGCGCGCCTTCGCGAGCGACCTCGCCGCCGTGCGGGGGGGGCGCCCGATCGCGGCGCGTCCGATCGGTACCGCCGAACGCGTCCTGCTCTGGGCGCGTCGCGAGCCGGTCACCGCGAGCCTGGTCGCGGGGGCGGCCGCGCTCCTCCTCGCCGCTGCGGGACTGGCGGGCTACCTGCTGGCCTCGCAGGACACGATCCACGCCGGGGAGACCGCGCTGCGCGAAGTCCGCCGGGAAGAGCTTCTCAGTCGCGCGATGGGCGGACAGCTCGCGGTGCGGAGCGAGATCGAGATGCGGGAGATCCTCGCCGGGGAGCCTTCGCTCGACTACCTGCGGGTCGGCCTCGCGCACCACGAGGTCCTCGTGTCGAACTTCGAGGGCGCCTTGGAGCTGCTCGACGGAGCTCCGGCGGACGCGAGCGAGCCGGCGGCGTTCGACCGGCTGCGCGCGACCGCGCTCCGCGGCCTCGGTCGAGACGACGAGGCGGACGAGATCCTCGCGCGTCTGGAGGCTCCGTCCGGTCCGCTCGAGAGCTTCGTCGCCGCGACTCAGCGTGTGCGGTTTGCGCCGGGCGAGTCGGGCTCCGCGGAGGCCAAGCGCGAGGCCATCGACCTCTACCTCCAGGCCATCCTGTTGTCCGAGCGCCCGCAGGAGACGCTCTACCACGGCCTGCTGCTGGCCGCGCTCACCGAGGACAAGGAGCTCGCCGCCGTCGTGGGCGACGCGCTGCTTCGCAAGTGGCCGGAGTCGTCAATGGCCTGGTTCTACGCGGGCATGTCGCGCGGCGACCCCGTGCTTTCCGCGGAGGCCTACCAGCGCGCGGTCGAGCTGGATCCGGAATTCGCGCAAGCGTACACGTGCCTGGCCGTGGCGACGTCCGCGGCCGGCGACCGGGAGCGCGGACACGAGCTCTATCTGCGCTCGATCGAGCTCACGTCGGCGGTGGAGATGAAGGTCCACCTGCACATGACCTGGGCGGCCACGATGAACTTCCTCGAGGACCCAAAGGCGGCGATCGAGGCGTGCGACCGCGCGCTTGCGCTCGATCCCGAGCACGTGCTCGCCCTGGTTCGCAAGGGGGACTACCTGCAGGACCTCGACCTCGAGGAGGAAGCGGACGAAGCCCTGTTCCGCGCGCTCGAGCTGGACCCGGACAACCAACGGGCGCGCAGGCTGCTCGGGATGGAACCGGCGAGGTAGTCACGCGGCATCGGAGCCGAACCTCAGCACGTTTCCGTCGGGGGAGGTAAGGAACCCGCGCCCGGGGCGACCAAGGCACAGAACGTCCAAGGGCACTCACCACCGACCCGGAGACCTGCGATGCCCACCGCAACAAGCGCTACCTTCGACCTCGCCGAGACCTTCGAGGGCACCTGGCCCTTCGCCGCCCGCTACAGCGACGCGCCCGGCTTCCGCATGCACTACGTCGACGAGGGCTCCGGTCCGGAGACGTTGCTCCTGCTCCACGGCGAGCCGACGTGGAGCTACCTCTTTCGCCGCCAGATCCCGGTGTGGTCCGAGCGCTGGCGCGTCGTCGCCGTCGACCACATGGGCTTCGGCAGGAGCGAGACGCCGCCCGACCGGACCTACCGGCTCCAGGATCACGTCGACAACCTCGAGCGTTTCGTGCTCGCGCTCGACCTGCGCGACCTGACGCTCGTCATGCACGACTTCGGCGGTCCGGCGGGCATGGGCCTCGCGATCCGCCATCCCGACCGGATCCGGCGCGTCGTGTCGGTCGACGGCCCGACGCCCGCGGGACAAGCCGACCTGGTCGATCGCCTCACGGCCAACGCCGCCGCGTCGCCCTGGTTCCGGTGGATCCTGAAGGCCGAGGAGGAGGGCGTCCTCGAGCAGGTGCTGGGCCGGCTCGACTACAACATGCTGTCGACGCTCAAGCTCAACGGCTTCGAGCGCAACGAGGTCATCACCGACGCCTGGCTGCGCGCGTACCGCGCGCCGTTCCCGACGCCGGCCGACGCGCTGGGCGGAATCGGCTGGGCGAAGGGCTTCGCCACGGGCGCCCACCGCTTCGAGACCCCGGACGCGGCGACGAAGGCCGAGCTCGCGAGGAAACCGGCGCTCGCGATCTGGGGCGAGGCGGACCGCACGCTGCACGCCGAGCACTTCCTGCCGCTGTTCCGCGAGGCGTTTCCGGACGGCGAGGTGCACGTCTTGCCCGGCGTCGGGCACTACAGCCCCGAGGACGCGCCCGAAGACGTCGCGCGGCTCGTGGCCGCGTTCGTGGCGCGAGCGAAGCCTCGGTCTACTTCCGCCGCTTCGGCTCGCTGAGCAGAGCCGCCTGCGCGCGCGTGATCCGCCGGTGTGAGAAGCGGCGCTCGACGGTCTCGGGGTCGACGCGCCAGGTCTCCTCGCCCGGCGACCGGACGAGCCCGAGGCGGAACGGCTCGTCGCGGCCGCCGTAGGCGACGTCGAGCTCGATCTTCGGAGGATCGCCCCGGTGCGCGTTCTCCCGGCCCTTCAGCCAGCCGAGCGTGACCTTCTCGGACGCGGCATCGATGCCGAGCGAGGCGAAGGCCTCGGTCGGCTGGAACTCGAGCTCGAGCAGGTAGCCCCACACCGCGTCGGCGTCGGGGTGACCGTCGTCGCTGGTGCTGCCGCGCAGGACGAGCTCGCCGTCGACCGTGACCGACGCGTAAACGAGTCGCTGCGGCCGGGCGCCGGAGCTCGAAAGGGCGCGACCGGCGAAGACGGCGACTCCGAGCAGGACCAGCGCGGCGAGGGGAGCGACGATGGGGGTCTTCATGGCGCGATCCTACCGCGCGCCGCCCCGGTCCACCCGGCTACCCGGTGATCAGCATGGTCAGCCGGTGCGGCTTGCCCCGGGGGTGGTGATGGACGAGGACGTCCTTCTTGCCGTCGCCGTTCAGGTCGACCATGCGGGCGTCCGCCTCGTTGGCGGTCCAGTCGAACTCCAGGCTGTGCGGCTCCTCCGCGATCAGGTCGGGGCCGGGCACGCCGACGTAGAGGTGCAGCTCCTCCCAGCTCTTCGACGTCACCAGGTCCGCGAGGCCGTCGCCGTTCACGTCCCCGAGCAGCACCGTGGGGAAGAACGGCCCGCGGTCGTCGAAGAAGTGCGAGTCGGGCCGGACGCGTCGCTCGGCCGCGGGGTCTTCGGCGTACGCGCCGTTCTCGAGGCGGTAGGCCAGGAGGTCCACGTCGATCGAGTTGGCGACGAGCGCCTGGAACATGTCGCCGACGCCGGCGTCGACGTTCATCACCAGGAGCTCTAACCGCCCGTCCCCGTCGAGGTCGTCGAGCCGGTGGATCGCGTATCCCAAGGGCTGCGAGCCGCCCGGGCGGATTCGCGTGCTCGCCTTGGTTTCGAAGCGCGTGCCTCCGGGCATCGCCTCCCCGAGGTGCACGCCGAGCGAAGAGGACAGCTTGACGAGGCTCCGGCCTTCGAGCGAGTGGGTGATCAGGTCGGCGACGCCGTCGCCGTTCACGTCGCGGAACGAGTGCAGCACCGTTCGCCGGCTCTTCTTCCTGAGGCCGAAGAGAAGCGCGAGCTCGCTCTCGTCGCCGTACCCGAAGGCGTGCGTGTAGATGCCGTCGTAGTCGAACGGCACGCCCGTGCCGAACGTCTTGGCCGCCGGGTCGAACGAGCCGTCCGCTTGCTGGAGGTGAACGTCGAAGTGGTTCGCGTCCCAGAACACGAGGTCCTCGCGCCCGTCCAAGTCGTAGTCGAACGCGTGGACGCGGCTCAGATACCAGGGCACCGTCTGCGCGGTGATCCCCACCTCGCCGTAGGTGCTCTGGTGCTCGAAGTGCTTCGCGTTGCGGAACGGCTCCGGCGGTCCGAGCTTCACGGGGTTGGGGAACGTGCCGTCGTCCGACTGCGCGGAGATCCAGAAGCCATCGACGCTAGGGATCACGAGGTCGTCGCGTCCGTCGCCGTTCAGGTCCCGGGTGACGTCGACGTGGGGGACTTCGCCCGGGTTCGTCGGGCGGTAGCTCTCGGCGAAGGCGACCAGCGGCCGCTCGGTCTCCCCGTCGGGATCGAACCAGGAGACTCGACCCGCCGCGTGCGTGATCAACCGATCGCGGCCGGCGACGCGGGCCACGTCGACGAAGGTCACTCCGCGGCGTAGCGGCGCGTCGACTCTCTGCGCCCAGGTTCCGCCTTCGAGGGCGTAGACGCGCACCCGCCGCTCCAGCGACGGGAGGACGCTGACGACGGCGAGATCCCTCGTCGCCCCCCCGAGGAAGGAGCCGCACAGGACGGCCTGGGATCGAGCGGACCCGGTGACGAGCTCGTGGGGCTCGAACACCACGCCGGGCTCGACGGTCTGGGAGGCGGCGCAGGCGGTCAGCAACGCGCTGGCGAAGGTGGCTAGGGCGCCTTGGTAGGGCTGCATGGATTCTCCTCTCACGGCGGGTTGGGGCGCCCGAAAGCTACGTGCGTGCCGCGCTCTCTCGATTCACCCCAACCCCTTGCCGGAGAACAACTTGTGCTCTCCGCCGGCTTCCGCGGCCGGCGCAGCGCGCGCGTGCTGGGGTGCATGCAGTGCCGAGGTGTCGCACCGCGTGTGACCACGCGACCTGCAGGGGCGTGGAGCCGTCGCCTGCTCGAGATCGCGGCTACAGACTGTTCAAGAGGAGCACGTCCTGCGGCGGCTGGACGCTGAACAGATCGCCGATGCTGGTCAGGTAGACGTCGGGATCGCCGTCCTGGTCGGCGTCGCCGAACGCGGCGTCCGAGCAGATGAAGCCTCCGCCGCCCACGTCGAAGCCCGCATCGACCGCGAAGGTGCCGAGCGTCTGCCCCTGGATGCCGCCCAGGTTGAGCAACAAGACGGCGTCGCCGTCGAGCTGGCCGAAGTCGTCGAAGAGCTGGTGGATCGCGATCAGGATGTCGGGGTCGCCGTCGCCCTCGACGTCGGCGACATCGACGCCCTGGCGGATGTCGGTCGCGGGGCCGAGGTCGGCGGGGAGGAAGATCGAGAGATCGTTGAAGGCGACGACCCCGGTGGCGCCGCTGACCCCGAGGTTGATCAGGAGGTTGGTGCCGGGGACCGACGCGATGCTGTTCGCGACGACGATGTCGAGCAGGCCGTCGCCGTTCACGTCGACGAACTCCGCCTCGAAGCTGTTGTCGACCATCGGCGGGATGCTGAGGGCGGTGATGTCGGTGAAGGAGCCCGTCCCGTCGTTCTCCAGAAGCTGGTTCTGCACGCCGCCGGCGCCGCTGTCCGCGCGCGCGATGAACAGATCGAGGTCGCCGTCGTTGTCCGCGTCTCCGAGCGAGATGCTGCCGCCCGCGGTGTGCACGAACGTCGCGGGGAGGTTCGAGAAGGTCGGGTCGGCGGCGAACGCGCCGGCGGAGTTCAGGTACAGCTCGACGCCGTCCGGGAGCTCGGCGAAGTGGTCGGGATCCTGGAAGTTGGCGACCATCAGGTCCGGGTCACCGTCGCCGTCGACGTCGCCGAACTCTCCGTCGAGCGGAACGCCGGCGCCGCCGGGGAAGCTCCCGTCGAGCGAGAACGAGCCGCTCCCGTCGTTGATCGCCATCTGGTTCGCGGCCGGCGACCCGACGTCCTGGCCCCCGCCGAGGAAGAGGTCGGCGTCGCCGTCGAGGTCGACGTCGGCCGCTTCGACGGTGGCGAGGGGGATCTGCGCCCCGGCGGGAAGGCGCAGCGCCGCCTCGTCGACGAACGAGCCGCCCTGGTTCATCAGCAGCGCGGGCAACGCGCCGGTGCCTTCGTTGGCGAGGAGCACGTCGCTCTTGCCGTCCTTGTCGACGTCGACCCAGTCGACGTCGACGGAGCCGTAGACGCCGGTCACGGCGGGCAGGCCGGTCCCCGCGAAGCCCGCGGTCGGGCCGCCGGGCGCCAGGCGAGCCGCCGCGCTGCCGAACACCTTGAACGGCGCGAGCGAGATGACGGCGCCCTGGACGAAGACCTCCGTTCCAGGCGGATACGCCGGCGCGATCGGGAGGCTGACGACCATCCTGCCGTCGGCGCCGATGACGCCGCTCGTCGTGAGGAACGGGATGCCGACGAGCAGCACCGGGAAGACCGGACCGAGCGGGATCGGCGTCGAGGTCGAGCCGAAGGCCAGCACGCCGGGGGCTCCCACGAGCGGGCTGCGCAGGGTGAGGTCGACGGTCCCGCCGATCACGGCCTCGTCCGCGCTCAGGTGCGCGCTGGAAGCGGTGGTGTCGACGTCCGCGGAGGAGGCCGCGGTGAAGAGCGTGAGGGCGGCGCCGGTGCTCGCGAGGAGCCGGCGGGCTCGGCGGGTGGCGTTGGGTGAAGTGTTCATCTCGTTGCGGGCGCTCGCTCGAGGGGTTGGGGACAGACGACGGAGCGCGGAGGGCATCATACGGTTTCCGCGGGCCGTCCGATCGGTCCGTCGGACGAACGCGGGAACGCAGACGCGCATCTTCGAGCCGTTCATCACGACCAAGACCTCGGAGGCCGGGACCGGGCTCGTTCTCAAGCAGATCGCGGACCAAACCACGGTGCTCGCGGAGAAGCCGTTCCGGCCGGCCGAGCTCTTGGAGAAGATCCGAGCGCTGCTCGACGAGCGCCCGCGCTTAGGATGGGAGCTCCATGGCGGAAGGGGCCGACATCGCGCGGACGGAGGATCGATCCCGGACCCGGTCGCTTCGCCTGTGGCCCGGGCTCGTGATCGTCGCGCTGCAGTGGCTCGGCCGCTTCGCCGTTCCCGCCGTCGAGCCCGAGGCCGTCCCCTTCGCCGTGCTGGCCGGCCTGCTCGGCGGCCTGGGCGTCGGCGCGTGGTGGCTGTTCTTCAGCCGCGCGCCGCGCGCGGAGCGCTGGCTGGCGCTCTCTCTCACCGTCGTCGCCTTCGTCGGCACGCCGTGGATCCTGCACGAGTCGGTCGCGACGGGGATGCAGGGGTTGATGTTCCCCGTCTACGCGATCCCGGGGATGTGCCTCGCCTTCGTCCTCTGGGCGCTCTTAGCGCGCAACCTCGGCGCGGGCCCACGCCGCGCGACGATGGTCGCGAGCTTCGCGGTCGCCTGCGGGATCTGGGCTTTCGTTCGGACCGGAGGCTTCACCGGCGACCTCGATCACGACTTCGCGTGGCGCTGGTCCGCGACGCCGGAGGAGCGGATGCTCGCCGCGGCGGAGGACGAGGCCGTGGGCAGCGCGAACGCTCCCGACGCCGCCTACGCCGCGGCCGCGTGGCCGGGCTTCCGCGGACCCGGCCGCGACGGCGTCGTCCGCGGCACGCGCGTCGATCCCGACTGGGAAGCGTCGCCGCCCGCCCTGCTCTGGCGTCGAGCGATCGGACCGAGCTGGTCGTCCTTCGCGGTGCACGGGAACCGCGTCTACACCCAGGAACAGCGCGGCGACGAGGAGGTCGTCGCGTGCTACGCGCTCCAGACGGGCGCGCCCGTCTGGAGGCACGCCGACGCCGCGCGGTTCTGGGAGTCCAACGCCGGTGCCGGACCGCGCGGCACGCCGACGTACGCGGACGGTCGCGTGTACGCGTTGGGCGCCACGGGGACCCTGAACGTGCTCAACGCCGCCGACGGCGCGGTCGTGTGGTCGCGCAACGCGGCGGAGGACACCGGCGCGGAGCTTCCGGAGTGGGGCTTCTCCGGCTCGCCGCTCGTCACCGGCGAGCTCGTCGTCGTGGCGACGGCCGGCGCGCTGGCCGCCTACGGCCGCGAGGACGGCGATCTCCGCTGGACCGGCCTGGCGGGCGGCGAAGGCTACAGCTCCCCGCAGCTCTTCTCCATCGACGGTGTCGAGCAGATCCTCTTCGCGAACGAGGACGGCCTGACCGCCGTCGCGCCCGGGGACGGGGCGCCGCTCTGGGAGCACCCCTGGTCGGGCGAGGCGATCGTGCAGCCGGCGCGGACCGAGGACGGCGACCTTTTGCTCAGCATCGGCCGCACCGGCGGCGTGCGTCGCCTCACCGTCGCGAGGGAAGCGGACGGCTGGACGCTGACCGAGCGTTGGACCTCGAAGCGGCTGAAGCCGTACTACAACGACTTCGTCGTCCACCGGGACCACGCCTACGGGTTCGACGGAGGCATCCTCGCCTGCATCGAACTCGCGAACGGCGAGCGCCGGTGGAAGGGCGGACGCTACGGGCGCGGCCAGCTCATCCTGCTCGCCGACCAGGACCTGCTGCTCGTCCTGTCCGAGCTGGGCGAGGTGGCGTTGGTCGAGGCCGCACCCTCCGGGTTCGTCGAGCGGGCCCGCTTCCAGGCCATCGAGAGCAAGACCTGGAACCATCCCGTGCTGGTGGAGGACGTGCTGCTCGTTCGCAACGCCGAGGAGATGGCGGCCTTCCGGCTCGCGCTCGTCGGCGGGTGATTCCCGTAGACTGCGGGTTCAGGTCGCCCGTGAGAAAGCGCAGGTTCAGCCCGGAGGACGCCCCCGCGCACGGGGAGCACACGCTGCGCGTCTGGGACGGCGTCGTCGTCGGCCGGGACGGGGACGACGTGTTCGTCGAGCTCGGCCCGCGCATGCAGGGCGTGCTCTCGGTCGCGCAGTTCGCGGAGCCGCCGAGGCCCGGCGACGAGTTCCAATTCACCGTGCTCGGTCAGGAGGACGAGCTCTGGGCGCTCGCGCGCGTCGAGGAGGGGCTGCTCGATTCCTGGCGCGACGTCGAGGTGGGAAGCTGGGTCAACGCCCGCGCCACCGGCAAGAACCCGGGCGGGCTCGAGCTGAAGATCGGACCGCTGTACGCCTTCATGCCCAAGTCGGAGAGCGGTCTCGCGCGCGACCAGCGCGTCGACGTCCTGCTCGGCACCGAGATCACCTGCGAGGTGATCGAGATCGACAGCGCCCGCCAGAGGGTGCTGGTCTCGCGCAAGCGCGTGCTGCGCAAGCAGAAGGAGGACCGCGCCCGGCACCAGACCGGCGCGCTCAAGGTGGGCCAGGTGGTCCACGGCCGCGTCACGCGCATCGAGCCCTTCGGCGCGTTCGTGCGCTTCGGCCAGGGGCACGAGGGGCTCGTCCACGTCTCAAACCTGTCGGCCGAGCGCGTCGACCATCCGTCCGAGGTCGTCGCCGTGGGCGACGGCGTCGAGGCGAAGATCCTCACGATCCGGAAGGGCGGGAGGCGCGTCGGCCTGGGCATCAAGCAGATGAGCGAGAGCCCGTGGAAGGCCTTCGCCCGCGTCGGCTACCGCGATCAGATCGTCACGGGGCGCGTGACGCGATCCGAGGACTTCGGCGTCTTCGTCGCCGTCGAGCGGGGCGTGGAGGGCCTGCTCCACAATTCGGAGTCGACCGCGGGACGCGACCGCCGCGCGCGCGACGTCCTGCGCCGGGGCGAAGCGGTCACCGTGCGCATCGTCGACTTCGACGCGGAGGAGGAGCGCATGACGCTGTCCCAGCTCCACCGCAGCGGATCGCCGATCCAACCGGAGGACGCGCTCGCCCCCGAGGAGCTGGCGGAGCTCGCCCGCGACGCGGACGCTTCGCCGGCGAGCACCAACCTCGGCTCCCTTCTCGGCCGTGCGCTGGCGGACGGCGCGCGCGAAAGGCGGGAAGACGGAAGCGGCTAGGCGTGCGCCCGGTCTCAGCGCGGCGGAAAGCGCAGCGCGTACAGCCGCCACTTCCCGTCGGTGCCGAGATGCCAGCGCGTCCTGACCTTGCTCCGCTCGAGCTCGTGCACCACCTCGGCGTCGCCTTCGGAGTAGTCGCTCATCTGCGTCGTCAGAAGCTGGGGCAGCGAGTCCCAGCCGCGCTCGCGCACCGACGCCTCGATCGAAGCGAGCATCCCCTCGCGCGAGTCCGGGGAAAAGAAGGCGACGATCCCTTCGACGTCCGACGCGCGCCAGGCCTCGAGGAAGCGCTCGTACGTGGGCTCGAAGGGCGGAACGGGGAGCTCGACCTCGACCAGCACCCATTCCAGCCCGCTGCGCACCCAGCGCGCCACGAGCGGGACGCCGCTGGCCTCGTACTCCAGTCGCGCGCTGTCTCCGTCGTTGCGCGACGCGCCCCGCTCGAGCGCGGGCAGCCCGTCGCGCCAGCCGAGCCCGTCGACTCGCCCCTGGAGGCGCGCGGTCTCCTGGGCGCGAATGCCCGCGTCGAACCATCGCCCCACGCCCTCGAGGTCCGAGGAGCTCCAGGCGGCCTCGAACCCGGCGGTCGCGACGGAGAGCACCTGGGGGCGCTTGGTGGTCAGGACGGTGTAGGTTCCCAGCGCGCTCGCCAGGACGAAGGCGACCGCCGCGGCGGCGGAGATCTTCCAGGCGCGCCGCGCCGCGCGCCGCATGGCCGCCACGAGCCGTTCGTGGCGTGCCTCCGCCGTGCGGCCCTTCAGCGAGCGCCGCGTGCCGACGCTTGCGTGGTGCAGGACGTAGAGGTCCTTGTGCGTCGCGATCAGCCGCTGGTACCTCAACGTCGGAACGAGAGTCGCCCAGGCGACGACCGCCCACGCGGCGCTCCCGAACACCGCGAGACCGTACGGGTTGGGTCCGAGCAGGTGAACGGCGGAAACGACGGTGGCGAGGGTTGCGATCGCGAGCGTCCACACGAACGGCTGGAAGACCACGTGCATCGTGGCGAGGAGCATGAGAACGGTCAGGAGCGTCGTCAGCACCACGACCAGGACTCCGCCGCCGGGCGGGACGTCGGTGCGCGCCAGCGCCAGGACCGCGAGCAGCGTCGCGACGGCGTACGCGAGGGCGCCGAGGCGGTAGAGCCACGTCACGGCTCCGATCGTCCGGTACGCGCTCTTCAGGGCTTCGCTCGCGTCGCGGCGCACCGCGGAGGCGGCCTCGCCCTCGTCGAGCGGGCGGACCGTGCCGCCGCACGCCTTGCACGAGTAGGTCCGGCCGCGTTCCAGAACCCGGTAGGTCTTGTCGCAGCTCTCGCAACGCGCCAAGACTTGTCCGCTCGCCTGGGTCATCGGCGTGTCCGCACGAGGACCGAGCTCGCGTGAGGTCTCACGGCCGCGGTCCGCCCGCGGCGCCGATGCTAGCAACGCGGAGTCGTCGGCTACAGCAGCAGCAGGACGGCGTCGAGCGTGATCCTGCTGTCGAACAGGTCCTCGCGCGAGGTCAGCGGGAGCTCGTACACGAGGCCCAGCCACACGTTTTCCGACAGACGGTAGCGCGCGCCGACCGCGCCGGTCACGACCGTGTTGCCGTCGACGTCGGCCGAACCGAGGTTGATCAGGTCGCCCCCCTCGAAGTCGAAGGGCAGCGCCTCGCCGTCCTTCAGATACGTGATGCCGTTGACCTCCACCAGCGGGTGGAGCTCCGGGGTGACCTCGTAGTCGGCGTGGGCGTGGTAGCTGATCAGCGTGGTCTCCTCGTCGTCATCCAGCGGAAGGTGGAGCTCGGTCGCGCCGATCAGGTTGAGCTCGCCGAGGTCGAGGCCGGCGCTGACGAACGGCCGGAAGGCGCCGCTGCCGTTGCCCTGGAAGACGTCCTCGTCGCCGCTCTTGGTCTCGAACAGCAGGCCGGGGGTGACGAGCAGGCCCCGTTCCTCGTCGGCGACGACCGCGTATTTGAAGCCGAAGGCGATGTCGGCGAGCCCTTCCTCGTCCATGCCCGCGTCCGGGTTGAAGTCGACGTAGCCGTCCTTCGTCGCCAGGAGCGCGAGGCGGTCGTTGACCGCGTAGCGAATCTGCGCGGCGAACACGTTGACGTCGCCGCCCGAAAAGACGGAGTCGCTCGGCAGCTCCTGCTGGAGCCCGATCAGGTTCAGGCTCGTGTGGATCAACGGCGACGCGAACGTCACCGGCGAGCTGACCGGATCGATCAGGCGCGACGTCCAGGCGCCGGCCGCGGGCTCCGATCCCTCCTGGACGTGGGCCGAGCGCGTGCTCGAGCACCCGGTGGCGGCAAAGAGGAGAAGGAGGAGGAACGGGAGGGCTCTTTTCATCGGGGCTCCGGAGGTTGGAGCCCGGCACGCTACCGATGTCCGCCGCCCTTGGCTGTACGGCGAGAGGCGTATGCGTTTTCCTTAGCGATCGGAAGGCGAGCGCGAGCCTTCGGACCGGGGCTAGGGCTTCGAGGACGCCTCCGGCGCCAGCTCCTCCGCGAGGCTCTCGACGTCCCAGCCGGCGTCCTTCGATTCGTTCGCGCGCTGCTGGTCGGCCCGCAGCGCCTCCTCGACGTCCTCGATGCGCCGGCGGGCGAGGTTCACGTAATGCCGCTCGTGGCGGTGGGCGGCGAGCTCCGTCAGCGCTAGCTCGTCGTGGCGGCGGAACGCCTGCGCCGTGCGCTGGGCCTGGTACGCGGGGACGCCGAGCGCGTGCAACGCGTCGCGCCCCACCCGCAGCGCCGCGTCGAGCGTTTCGCGGTAGACGTGCTCGACGCCGAGCTCGACCAGCTCCTGGGCGTCGACGCGGCCTTGGGCGCGGGCGAGGATGCGCAGGCGCGGGAAGTACCTGCGCGCGACCTCGACGATTCGCTTCGTCCGCAGCGGATCGTCCACGGCCACGACGAGAAGCTCCGCGCTCCCCGCACCGGCCGCAGCCAAGAGGTCGTGCCGGGTGGCGTCGCCGTAGTAGACGCGCATGCCCATTCGGCGCAAGAGGTCGACCTGGTCCGAGTCGAAGTCGAGAACGCTCGCCTCGAAGCCCTCCGCCCGCAGGAGACGGCCGACGATCTCTCCGAAGCGTCCGAAGCCGGCGATGACGACGCGCGGCGCGGTTTCCTCGACCGCGGTCGGAGGGACCTCGATCTCCGCCCGCGTGCCGAGGCGGGGGATCAGGACCTTCTCGCTGAAGAGCATCAGGAGCGGCGTCAGCGCCATGCTCAGCGCGACCACGGCGATGACGAGGGCGGCGACCGGCGCCTCGATCACGCCGTTCTGGAGCGCGAACGAGAGCAGGACGAAGGCGAACTCGCCCCCCTGGGCCAGCGCGAAGGTGAAGAGCAGGTTCTGGTCGGTGCCGAGGCGGAAGAGGTGCCCGAGGACGTTCAGGATCACGAGCTTGACGGCGACGAGCCCGGCGACCAGGCCGAGGATTGTCGCGAGCTCGCGGCCGATCAGGGCGAAGTCGATCGAGGTGCCGACCGCGATGAAGAAGAGTCCGAGGAGCAGCCCCTTGAACGGCTCGACGTTGTCCTCGAGCTCGTGGCGGTACTCGGAGTTCGCGAGCACGACGCCGGCGACGAACGTCCCGAGCGCCGGGCTGAGGCCGACCTTGGCCATCAGCATGGCGATGCCGATCACGAGCAGAAGCGCCCCGGCCGTGAAGAGCTCGCGCAGCCCGCTCCGCGCGATCGCGCGGAAGACCGGCCGCAGGCCGTAACGCCCGGCGAGGACGATCGCTCCGACGGCGCCGAGCACCGCGGCCACCTGCCCGCCGGCCGGAAGGTCGGACACCCAGGTGGTCGTGTGCTCGTCGACGAACGGGGTCGCGCCCGCGGTCGCGAGCAGCGGGAGGAAGGCGAGCATCGGGATCACCGCGATGTCCTGGAACAGGAGCACCGCGAAGGCGCTCTGACCGCCGGCGGTCCGGATCAGCCCCTTCTCGACCAGCGTCTGGAGCACGATGGCGGTCGACGACAGGGACAGCGCGAGCCCGATCGCGAGTGCCGCCTTCCACTCCAGACCGAGCAGCGTCGCCAACCCCGTGATCGCCGCGGCGGTCGCGAGCACCTGAAGACTGCCCAGGCCGACGATCGGCGCGCGCATCCGCCACACGCGGGCCGGAGCCAGCTCGAGCCCGACGAGGAAGAGCATCAGGACGACGCCGAACTCGGCGAAGTGCAGGACGTCCTGTCCCTCCTTGCCGACGAGGCCGAGGGCGAACGGTCCGATCGCCACGCCGCCGATGAGGTAGCCCAGCACCGAGCCCAGCCCGAGGCGCTTCGCGAGCGGCACCGCGATCACCGCGGTGGCCAGGTAGACGAGCGCCTGGAGGAAGAAGCCCTCGGCGTACATCAGACCGGCATGGCTCCGCTCGAGAGCGGGGCGCGCAGGCGCGCGCCTTTCAGCTCGTCGGGACCGTAGGCCCCGTCCCGGAGCCCGGCGAGCACGCGGGCGTACTCGTCGGCGTGGGCGGCGAGGGTCTCGTCGCTCATGCCGTGAACGCCGTGCACCAGGAACGGCGGCAGGTAGCGCATGCCGCAGAGCACGGCGGTCCGCTCGAACGGGCGCAGGAGCTCGCGCATCGTGCAGCCGGCCTCGCCGGTCGCGCAGTAGGTCGCTTCGCTACCTCCGGACGTGATCGCCTGCACCCAGAGCTTTCCGCGCAGCGCGTCGCCGGACGAGCCGTAGGCCCAGCCGTGCTCGAGGACCAGGTCTTCCCACTGCTTCACCAGCGCGGGCGAGCTGTACCAGAAGAACGGGTGCTGGAGGACGACGACGTCGTGGCGCACGAGCAGCTCCTGCTCGCGCGCCACGTCCACGTCGAAGTCGGGATAGGCCTCATAGAGGTCGTGGAAGGTCACGGCCTCGACGCGCTGTGCCGCCTCGATCAGGGCGCGGTTCGCCCGCGACCGCGCGAAGGCGGGGTGCGCGAACAGGAGCAGCACTCGGCGAGGGTCGGGGGAGCTCATGGCGGGGGAGGAGACCGCGGGCCGCGGGGGCCGAGAGCGTAGCGACCGCGTCCGGCTCCGCCATCGACGTCTTCTCGGCGTCCCGGGCAGACGCGCTTCCGCCGAGCGGGGTGCTGACGAGCGAGCGAGGGGGCGTCGAGCGGGCTACCGCCGACGGCGCCGCCGGGCGCGGAGGCGGTCGAGCTGCTTGGAGAGGGCGTGGCGAACGCGCTCGCTCGCCCGCGTGACGGCCGCGAACGGGTCGTGGTGCCTCTCCTGGATCACGAGCTCGCCGCGGTGGGGCACGTGCGCGTGGATGACGCAGTGGACGTCCTCGCCGCCCTTGGGTCCGTTGAGGTCCGAGAGGCGCACGCGGATGCGCTGGACCCGGTGCCCGAGGTGACCCAGGGCCAGGGCCACCCGCCTCTCGA
This sequence comes from Planctomycetota bacterium, assembly GCA_028278425.1. Taxonomy (GTDB): domain Bacteria; phylum Planctomycetota; class UBA1135; order UBA1135; genus JANQEJ01. Next base: position 29,337 of record JANQEJ010000224.1, read on the forward strand.
CGTGCCGGCGAAGCCGAGAGCTCACGCGGACGCCCTTCGAGCGCAGTTGCAGGTTCATCTTCGTCTCCCTTGTCGTGGCTGGATCGCTGGATGGACGAGGCCGCGCGGAACGGCTCCCCACGGCTGACGTCGACAGTTTCGACCAACGCCTACTGTTCGAGAAGACGCATAAAGTCGACTCGCTGCGTCGATTTGGGCGACGCAAGCCGGCCCGGGCCGGCGGCCTCAGCTCGCGGCGGGCGCCCGGAGCCACGTCACCGAGAAGAGCGGCGGGTGATCGATGACGGCGCGGTGGTGGCGGAGGCGCGCGGGGTCCCAGCCGGCGCGCTCGATGGCCCAGCGGAAGAGCGCTCCCTGGCGCGACCAGGGGGAGAGGTCGGGGGTGGCCAGCGCGGGTCCGAGGTCCTCGAGCCGCGACTCGACCGGCAGGACCTCGGGCGCGTCCGGCGCGGGCCACTCGTCCGTCGCGGCGCGGCTCGCGACGACCCGCAGGTCCGGCGTTTCGACGGGGACGTCCTCGTGCAGCAGGAGGTCGGCGACGAGCGCTTTCGTCGGCGTCTGAACCTCGCACAGGCTTCCGAGCGCGTCGACCAGCGGGATCGCCGGGTTGCGGTCGGCCAGCAGGAAGTCGAGCGCGGACGTGGCGCCGACGTCCGCGTTGGTCAGCGTCGTGCGGCGAAAGCCGCCGTCGGCGTCCTCCTGGATCAGGTCGGGGAGGTCCGGGCTGCTGAACGCCGCGACCACGGGCGCGCCGCAGCGCTCCGCCCCCTCCGGGTCGAGCGGTTGCGCCGCCGGCAGGGACTCGCCGCCGAGGTCGAAACGGTGCCGCGCGAGCTCCACCGGCGCGGTCGCGCGCAGGCGCTGGAGCCCGATGTGCCCGCGCAGGGAGATGCCGTCGACGGTCCCCGGCTTCGCGCCCGGTCCGACGAGGAACGCGTAGACGAGCACGTCGCTCTGACGTCCGTGGACGATGACGTTGGCCCGGTGCGCTGCGCGGCGCGCTTCGGATTGCAGCGTGTCGAGACCGGCCCCGCTGGCGGCGGCGGCCATCGCGTCGAACGAGGAGCGGTCGGCCGCCCGCTCCCCGACCAGCGCGTCGAACGCTCCGGCCGCGTCGCGAAGCGCGTCGCGGACGGCCTTCTCCACGCCGAGCCGGGCCGCGGCGCGATCGACCTTGCGAAGCGACGTCGTCGAGGGGACGAACGGCGCCGCCCGCAGCGGGTCGGTGGCGGTGGCGAGCCGGTGCAGCCGCCACGCGAGCTTCTTGTCGAGTCCGAGAGCGGTCTGCACGTCCACGGGACGCTGCACGGCGCCGACGGCGGTCAGGAGGTCGGCCGAGGCCCGCCGGACGCGGTCGAGCACGGCCCGGGCCTCGGATGCGAAGGTGGGGCGGGAATCGAGCGGGGACATAAGTTTCTAGAAACGTATCAGGAAACCTTGACGCGCGCCAGGATCGCCCGCAGACTTCAGGGGGTGAGCCAAGCGGCTCGCCACCGAAAGACCCCCCTCAGGAGCCCCCCATGAAGCGCGCCGTCCCGTCCTGCGTCGCCGTCGGCCTCCTCGCCGCCCCGCTCGCGGCCCAACTCACCCTGAAGCCCGGCTGGCCGGTCACCGTGTCGGGCCCGTCGGTCGACGGCGGGCTCGTCCTCGAGCTCGACGGGGACCCCGACCTCGAGCTCCTGCACGTGGCGGGCTCGAACGTGCACGCGTGGAACCCGGACGGCTCGACGGTGAGCGGTTGGCCGCGCGCGATCGACAACGGAACTTTCTCCGCTCCGGCGGCGGGCGACCTCGACGGCGACGGGGAGCCGGAGATCGTCCTGCACTCCTTCTTCTTCGGTATCGGCGGGTCGCTCTGGGCGTTCCACCGCGACGGCACCACCGTGGCCGGGTTCCCGGTCGCGTACGGCGGAACGCTCAAGGCGCCGGCCCTCGGCGACCTCGACGGCGACGGCGACTTCGAGATCGTCACGGCGCAGAACAACGGTGGGGGCCTCTTGTACGCGCTCGACGGCGACGGGACGGTGCTCCCAAGCTGGCCGGCGGCGCTCGACGACGTCGTCGGCACCGGGCCGGCGATCGGCGACGTGGACGGCGACGGCGTGCCGGAGATCTTCGCGACGTCCTTCGTCAGCCTGTACGGCTTCCGGCCCGACGGGAGCTCGCTGCCCGGCTTCCCCGTCTCGCCCGGCGTCAACCAGACCTTCAACTACGCGACGCCGACGATCGCCGACGTCGACGACGACGGCGTCAAGGAGATCGTGGCGGCCTCGGGCGACCTGTTCGGCGGCAACGGACGGGTACACGTCCTCCGGGCGGACGGAACCGCCGTCGCGGGCTGGCCGCGAACGACGGACTACGGGATCCAGGCGCCGCCGAGCGTCGCCGACGTCGACGGGGACGGAGCCTTCGACGTGGTGGCGGGCGACGTGACGCTGTCTCCGTTCCCGGTGAACAAGCTCTACGTCTGGACCGCGGCGGGGACGCCGCTGGCCGGCTTTCCCACGTCCGAGATCAACGCCATCCACGCGCAGGTCATCGTCTTCGACCTCGACGGAGACGGCGACCTCGAGCTCATCTGCGACGACAACGTCGCCGTCGGGAACCACGTCGCGTTCCACCACGACGGGACGCCGGTCGCCGGCTTCGCGCCGCTCACGATGGGTGGGGCGTTCCAGCAGTCGCCGAACGTCGCGGACGTCGACGGCGACGGCCTGTTCGAGCTCGCGATCTCCGCGAACGACCAGATCAACCAGCTCACGCACGTCTACCTGTACGACACGCCGACGGTCGCGTTCGCGCGCTTCGCGCCGGTTCCCACCTACCAGTACCGCGCTTCGCGCGACGGCTTGGCCGTGCCGGCGTCGTCGATCACGCCCACCGGATGCGGCGGAAACCCGGCCGGTAGCCTGGTCTACATCGGCGGTCTGCCCGCGCTCGGCGGCTCGGTCGACCTCGGCGTCGACAACCCGCTCGGAACGCAGCCGGCGGGATCCCTCGCCCTGCTCGCGATCTCCACCCAGCGCGCGGCGACACCGCCGTGTGGCGTGACCCTCCCCGGCATCGGGATGGCCGGCCCCTACGGCCCCGGCGAGCTTCTGATCTCGGTCAGCGCGCCCAACCCGGTGATCGTGTTGGGTCCACAGGTCTGGGCCGGCGCGGGCAACCCGTCCGCGTTCAACGTCGCCGTGCCGCCGATCACGACGCTCGGCGGCGTGCGCGTCTACGCGCAGGGCGGGATCTTCGATCCCGTCTTCGGCGGGTTCGCCGTGACCGAGGGGTTCGAGCTCAAGCTGGGACTCTGAACGCCTAAGAGCTTTCGCAGCCCAGGTCGGTCAGTCGCGGAAACGCTCCAGCGTCTCTCGGAGAGCCGCGAGCTGCCGTTCGAGTCTTCGGATCTCGCGTTCCTCGCCGTCGAGGAGAGCGCACTCGACGGTGTCGTCCTTTCCCGGTCCGGTGATGGACCGGACGGCGACCTCGGCCTCGTAGGTGAGCTGCGTGTCCATGTCCCCGGTGAACCAGCTCGGATAGAGCGATTCTTCGCGCGTTTCTCCGGGCGCGAGCCCGCCGCTGTAGCTGAGGATCGCGTCGCCCTCGAGCCAGGGAACGGGGCGGCCCGGCGACTTGATCTCCGCGTAGACGTCGATCGACCGGATGTGAAAGTCGAGGTCGTTCCTCACCCTCGCGATGACCTTGATGCCGCGCCGGTCGTCGTAGTAGCGCGTCTCGAGGTTCAGGATCCGGAGTCCCTCGCAGGTCTCCGCGCGACTCGCTTCCTCCCGCTCCCATCCGGCGAGCTTCTCCTCGACCTCCGCGATGCGCGAAGCGGTCTCGGCGGTCAGGCCCGCTTTGCCCTCGGCGATGATCTCCTTCGCGGTCTTCCCGTCCACGCTCGAGCGGTAGGCCTCCAGAAGGGGCGCCTCCTCGCCTTTTGCGGCTTGAAGGAACATGCCGGGTGTCGCGGGGACGAGGAACTCCAGGGATTCGCTGAGTTGCTCGCGCTCCCGCTCGGAGAGGAGCGCCTGAATGTCGCGTATCGAGCTCTCCACGCTGGCAAGGGTGCTGGCGTCCACCGTCGGCTCGAGGTCGGCGGGGGGGGCTCCGCCGCACCCGGCGGTCAGCGCTACCGCGGCGAGTAGAGTTCGCACGGGTGCGCCGTCGGGACGGTGGAGGAACGGCGCGAGGTCGCGTTCACTCGGCCACGCGGAACGACGCGGTGAACTTGGTCGACCCCGACTGCTCCATGTCCGATTCGTTGTTGAACTCCCGGTCGCCAAACTGGAACGAGCTCTCCATCGTTCCCGTGGCGTCGGTCTCGTAGCGGATCTCGATGGAGTGTAGATGGCCGGCGTCGAGGTTCCAGAGGGCCTCTCCCTCGATCGTGCGCGTCTCCGACACCTCCTGGTGCGACGTCGAGGAGCCCTGTTCGAACTCCCGCGACGCGTCGATCGTGCGGTCCGTCTGGATTTCCCCTTCGAGCGTGATGATCGCTACGGTCACTCCGTCCTCGTCGCGCGTGCCCGCGAACGTGACGACGACCTCGCCGTCCACCGTCTCCTCGATCTCCGGCTCGGGCTGGTCGCCGTCGTCGGAGAAGGACTCGCCGTCCGACTGGTCGTAGGTCCACGGGATCCCCTCCCAGGGCGAGAGCATCGTCTTGAACGTCTCCCCGTCGATCTCCCACTCGTCGTCCTCCTCGACCTCGTCGTCGGGCAGGAGCGCGGTGAAGTCCAGGTCGAACGGGAGTTCGTCCAGCACGTCGTCGTCGACGTCCTCGCTCTCGGCGACGTACTCCTCGTCGTCTTCGTCCCACTCGAAGACGACGGTGGCGTCCTCGACGTCGCTGGAGCCCGTGTTCGACATCTCCTGCTGGTTGCCGCCGAACTCGAAGGCGTTCTCGCTCGACGACTCGATCCGGTCGAAGGTCCTCGTCAGCTTGGTGATCCGCTCGTCGGACACGGACTCATAGGCATCGGTGACGGTGAGGAAGCGCTCCCCCTCCGAGCTCGAGCTGGTCGAGCCGCGCTCGGACGAGTTCTCCGTCTCGCTCTCGTACGTCACCTCGAAGGTCTTGACGAGCGTGAGACCCTCGGCGGGGGCGAGCTTCAGCTCCTCGACGGCGGGTCGGGGTCCACCGCTCCAGGAAAGGGCGAGCGTCGCGGCGACCAGGCATGCGGCCTTCATGGGACACCTCCTTCGATAGGAGCAGAGTCTATCCGACCGAGTCAGGCTCGCGCGAGGTCTACTCGAGCACGAGAATACCCGGGGCCGCCATGAAGGAAACCACATCCGAATCCGCAACGCCGGTCTATCCCGTGTCCGACGTCAAGGCGTCCGTTGCGTGGTACGTCGAGACCCTCGGCTTCGAGCTGGAGTTCCTGAACGAACCCGAGGGGCAGCCGGCGGTCTACGCCGTCCTCTTCCGCGACCGGCTCTGGATTCACCTTTGCCGCGTCAGCGAGGGAGTGCAGCCGGCGAGCGAATACGCCTCCGCGCAGCTCCACGTCCGCGACGTGAACGAGCACTACGAGCTCCTGCGCTCGCGCGGCGCGCGCGTTCTCCAGGAGATCGGCGATCGATTCTGGGGCGCGCGCGACTTCGTCATCGCGGATCCCGGCGGCAACCAGCTCTGGTTCTCCGAGCCGATCGAGTGAGCGCGGCGCGAGCGTAGGGCGTTCGGGGTCGTCGGGCGGCCTACCGGCATCCGGGGTACAATTAGCGATCGGACCGCGCCCGCCGCGGTTCGCGGAGGAATCGTTGATGCTCGCCATCGCCCCAGCGGGTCGCCCGGAGTCCGGCGGCCCGGCACTCGCTTCGCTCGCCGTGGCGCCCGCTCGATGACGGACGAGCGCGGCGACGGCCTCGGCCACGGCGGAAACTCGGGGCTCTATCTGATCCTGATCCTGGTTCTCGCGAACCTCCTGCCCGAGAGTCGGCTGGAGTCCACGCGGCCGCCCGCGACCGACGATCCCGCGCTGAACCGCGGCGTCGCGGAGGTCCCGGCGCGCCTCTGGCAGGATCCGCTGCGCGCGACGGCTCGGCTGGGCGACTCTGCGAGCTCGTCCCTTCCGAGCTCGGCCGACGAGGTGCCGGACGGCGAGGCGGAGGACCCCCCGATCCTGCTCGCGGTTCACCTCCGCGGCGGGAGCTACGCGGAGAACAAGGAGCGCCGGCTGCGCTCGCGCTACGCGGTCAACGCCGCGCTCTCCAGCGCGGGATACAAGCCGGAGAATCCGCTCGGGCTCGGGGTCTTCTTTCCCCGCTCCGGCAGCGCGCCGGTCGCGGGAGCGCCCGGCGAGGCGGGTGCGCCCGGGCGCGAGCGAAGCCTCCGCGAGCGGTGGTCGTCCCCGGAATTCCGGCCTTACCTTGAGCACGCGCTCCACCTCGAGCCCGCCTTGCACTGGGACTACTTCGACGGCCTGTCTTCCCTGATGCTCCTGGAAGCGATGCAGGAGGCCGTGCGGGAGCTTCGCGATGCGGCGAGCTCGCTCGCGGGTGGACCGCTCGCGCCGGAGAACGTGATTCCCTTCGAGTGGTTCCGCGAGGGCGAGACGGGCAAGCGCGTGCTGGTGCTCTGGATCAACGAGATGGTCCTGCGCCCGAACGTCTTCGCCTTCTACAACGAATTGGTCGACGAGCTCAGGGACCCAGGGCCAGGTCGCAGGGCCATCGCGCCCAACGGGTTCGAGCGGCGGATCCTCCTCGGACCGACGAGCTCGGACACGCTCCAGCGCATGATGGCCGAGCTCGAGGCCGAGCGCCGCCGCATCCAGGTCGGGCGCGACGTCTTCGACGCCTACCAAGACCTCGTCGGCAAGTTCCAGACGTCCGCACCGGACGAGGTTCGGTTGCAGGTCCTGGTCGGTCCGCCGAGCTCGGACGCACACGAGCGCATGATGGCCGAGCTCGACGTCCTCGACGCCTACGAAGCTCTCGTCGGCGGGGTCGTGAAGTCGACACCCCGCGGGATGCAGGTCGTCCTGGGTTCGGTGAGTGCGGACGCGATGCAACGCACCACGACCTGGGGGTGGGAGGTCTTCTCGACGCGCGCGACCGCCAGGCTTCGAGGGAAAGAGCTTCGAGGCGACGAGTTGGACGCGGACGGGCTGGACACGGAGGAGCGCCTCTTCTTCCAAGACGCCGGCGTCGAGTTCGTCCGGTGCATCGGGCGGGACTCCGAGCTCGCCGACGTCATCGCCGCGGAGCTCGAGCGGCGCGTTCCCGAGTTGATCCTCCACCGCGTGGATGCCTCCAGGGAGGTCGAGGGGACGACTCTCCCGGAGCGGATCGCCCTGCGAACGGCCCGCAACCTCCTCGACTGGATCGGCTTCCTGCCGGAGGTCGAGGAGTGCGGCGTGGCACTCATCACCGAGGAGGACTCGCTGTACGCGCAGCGGTGGACGGAGGCGCTGCAGGAGGCCATCGAGCGCCGGGGAATGGCGAAGCACGTGCGCGTCTTCAGCTTCCCCTACTTCCGCGGCGTCGACGGCAGGATCCCCGGCGCGGAGAGCGAGGAGGAGGACGAGTCGCTGCGCGACTACCCGAACGAGGGAAGGCAGTTCGACTACATCCGCCGTCTCGAGCAGAGCCTGAAGGAGCTGGAGGGAATCGAGCTCCGGGCGGTTGGCGTGATCGGGACGGACGTCTACGACAAGCTGCAGATCATCCAAGGGCTGCGACCGCACTTCGAGACCCTCACGTTCTTCACCACCGACCTCGACGCACGGTTCTTCCACGACCGCCACCTGGAGACGACGCGGAACCTCGTCGTGGCGTCGTTCTTTCCGCTCGACCCCGGCGAGCTGGAGGGCGAAGGCGGAGTCGACGGGGTGGGCTCACGGCGCCCGTTGCCCTTTCGCGACAGCTATCAGGTGGCGGCGTACCGTGCGGTCCAGCACGCGCTCGCGGGGAACCACGAGGACCCTCCCCGATCCGAAGTCTACGAGATCGGCGAGTACGGGCCGGTGTCTCTCGCGCGCCGGACCGAGGGTCTGTCCGTGTTGCGGGGAGTCAGCGACGGGTTCCAGGCCATCTTTCTGGACGAGCTCGTCGCCGCCTGCTCGAAAGAGCTCTACACGGGCAGCCGGTCCGACGTCTTCCTGGCGATCCTGCGGCTCGTCGCGGCGGTTCTGCGGCTCGTCGCCTTCGGCTACGCGATCTTTCGCGCGGTGCAGGCGTACGCTTCCGGCAGGCGCTACGTCGCCTATGCCCTCTTCGGTCTGGCCGCCTTCCTTCTCGTGGGGCTGCGAAGCTGGGGCTGGTGGGACACCGTGATGGAGTCTCTGAGACCGGTGGTCTCCATGGCCGCGGTCCTCGTCCTGATCGTCGCTTTGGTCCGCTTCAGTCCGCTCTCCGACCGCTGGTTCGGATTCATCGGCCGGACGGGCAAGCGCGGCTGGCTGGCGATCGCCGCCTTCGTGATCGTGGCCTCGCTCACCTTCGTCTATTTCCAGCATCGCGCGGTCACGGGCATGGAGCCCTTCGGCCTGTTCGAGAGGGTGAGCGCCTGGCCCGCGGTTTTCGTGCGTCTTGCGGTGATCGCCTTCGCCGGCGTCGCTCTCGGGATCGTCATCATCGAGCTCGACGCCGTGCGGAGCCGCGTCGAGACACAGTTCTTCGGCGGACACCTCGACCTGCGGCTCTCGTGGCGGGGCAAAACGCTGGCGGAGGTTTACGACGAGCTCCTCAAGAAGCCGGGGGAGGTCTACCGCAAGCTCCTGAGGAACGCGGGCCTCGCGTTTCTCGCCAAGGACGAGTCCCTGTCGGAGATTCGCGACCAATGGCGCTTCGGTTTCCTGTGGTGGCACTGGTGGCCGGGCCGGCTGCTTCGCTCGGCGATCCTGGCGCTGATCTTCTACTTCACGGTGAGCATCGTGCACCCGCTGCTCGGCGGTCTGCCGATGCCCCCGACCCGGGGCGCCTACGCGTTCCTGGTCGAGCGCGGCGCCACGTTCCTCGCCCTGCTCGGGACGCTGACGCTGGTGTTCTACGTGTACGACGCCACCTGGTTCGCCGGGCGCTTCTGCCTCCTGATGTCGAGGGGCGCCGAGTGGCCGCAGAGAGTGGTCGACGACTACGCCGGCCGGATCGGCACCACGCCCAAGCTCGCCGCACCCGTCAAGCGCGTGGAGCTCGCGCAGGAGCTCACCTCGGCGGTCGACAACATGATCTACTACCCGGCGATCGCGATGAGCCTGCTCGTGCTGTCCAACCTCGGTTTCTTCGATCGTTGGGCCTGGACGCCGGCGCTCGGCGTGACCTTTGTCGTGTTCGTGCCGCTTCTCCTGCTCTGCGTCTGGCGCGCGCGAAGCGCGGCGCGCGCGGTGCGCGACGGCTCGCTCGAGCGCCTGCGCGAAGCACAGAAGAAGACCGTCGGCGAATCCTCTTCCGACCGCATCGGGCTTCTGATCGACGAGATGGCCGGGCTCCGCAAGGGCGCGTTCGCGCCGCTGATGCAGCACCCGCTCCTGCGCGCCGTCCTTCTGCCCTTCGCCTTCGTCGGCTCGAGCACGCTCCTGCAGTTCCTCGCGAGCTCCGCTTGAGCGCGGGCTCGCCGCGACCGCTCAACCGCCTCCACCCGGCGAGGTGGGGCCGTCGCAGAAGGCGAAGCCGTCCACCTCGAGGGTGCCGGTGACGGAGGCGACGTCGCACGCCCCCGGCGCGACCGCGGTCGCGGTCCAGATCACCTCGATCTCGACCACGTCTCCCACCTCGAAGCCGGCGCCGGCGAGGTCGTAGGACTGGATCCCCGCGGGCTGGACGCCGAGACCCTGCGCGCCGTGGCCGCAGAAGTAGCTCGCGCGGGAGCGGTCCAGGATGAGCGGGAGCCGGAGCTCGGCGCGCGCTCCGCGCACCGCGATCTCGGACCGAAGCGACATGCCGCCGCTTCCGAAGAGGACCACCTCGTACGCTCCCCCCGTCTCGACCTCGAGGAACCCTCCGGTCACCGTGGCGTGCCGCCGGATCGAAACCCTGCTCTCGTGCATGCTTCCGCCGCCGGTTGCCTCGGAAGCGAGCTCGAGCCGGGCGACGTTCGCGTCGCCGCCGAACGCCGTCAGGTCGACGACGCTCGCGAGGGCGACGCCGTCGTGGTGCCCGAAGCCCTCGTCTACCGTCTCGACGATCCACCCGGCGAGGCCGTGCTCGAAGTCGCCGCCCGGAATCGGTGTGCACCCGTCTCCGGCGGCGAGCCCGCGCGGGGGCGTCGCGACGCACAACGCGGCCGCGGCGAACGAAAGGGCGATCCAACGCCTTGCTTGTCTCATCACGTGCTCCCCTTGGAATGAGCCGGACCCTCGGCCGGCGTGGGCAAGACGCGGGCCGCGCTTCGCGAACCGCTTCCATCCGCACCGGGGACGCATCGCGCTCGGGAGCGTTGAGCGCGAAGGAGCGCGAACGGGTGACCGCCGTAACGCCGACCGCGCCGGAGGCGGCGGCGACGCGCGCCGGGCGCACACCGCGCGCGAGCGGAGGGCGCACGACGCGGTCCGATCCGCTATCGTGCAGCGCATGGCACCCGCCAAGCGACGGCGACGGCGCGGCCGGGCCCGGCGCGAGCCCCGGGACGAGCTCGCCGCGCGCGTACGAGCGGCGGCGCGATCCCAACCGGGTAGCGACACGCTCGAGGACCGCGACGCCGTGGTCGCGATGATCGTCGTCCGCGCCATCGACCGCGCGAAGGAGCTGACCGCGGTCGAGGGCGCCGGCCTCGCGCTGCGGCGCGCCCTGATCGCGGCGGAGAAGCCGATGGCCGCCTACGTCGACCGGCATCTCGCCAAAGAGCGCCGCGCGCGCCGGAAGAAGGCGTAGCGGCTTACAAAGCGTGCGGTCTTGACCGAGCGGCGCGTGCAGGATCGAACGCTCCTCCGTCCGCAGCCGCGCGCAGCCCCTCGCCCGCTCCGGCGGGCTTCTTGCTGGACGGTCCGCCCCGCGCGGCCTTCCGTTACGCTGTGCCTTCGCCATCCTCAGCCGAGACGCCCGCCATGCGCCACAAAGCCGGTTCGATCCGTCTGCTCCTCGCCGTCGCCTTGTTGCTCCCGGCGGAGGCGGGTCTGGCCCGGGAACCCGCCGTTCAGGATCCCGCGAAGCGCAGCGTTTCCGCGGAGAAGGTCGTCGACGACGCCGCCGACCGGCGCCGGCTCCTCACGCTCGACGACGGACGCGTGCTGCGCGCGCGCAGCCGCAAGCTCGACGGGCGCTGGCAGACCCGCATCGGGCGGGACTGGGTCGATTTCGACGGCGAGGTCGTCGCGACGCGTCTCGAGAAGGAGGCGGTGGCGGAGGGACGCCGGCGCGCCGCCGGGCTCAAGCGCACCGACCGCGAAGGCCGCGTCAAGCTCGCGGAGTGGATGGCCCACGAGGGGCTCGGTGCCGAGGCGATCCGCGAGCTGGACCGCGTTCTCGCCGAAGAGCCCGAGCACCGCGGCGCGCTCGCGCTGATCGAGCGCGCGTACCTGCCGCTCGAGCTTCCGACCGACCCGCGCGGCGACAAGGCCGCGGAGATCCGCGCCATCCTCGTCGCCGGCGCGCAGGGCTCGCCCGCCACGCGCGAGGTGGCGGCCCGGCGGCTCGCGGACCAGGCGCCCTTCGTCGACCTGCGCAAGGTCGTCCAGGCCGAGCTGCAGGTCCCGCAGAACCGGCGGCGCGAGTTCGCCGCGCAGGCGACGCGGCGGCTCTTCCCCGGGGAGCTCGTGCGCCCGCTCACCGACCGCGCCATCCTGGACACGAACGGCTACGTGCGGGCGGAAGCCTCCCGCGGGCTGCGCGACGCCGCCGACGTCGCCGTGCTGGCGCCGGCGATCAACGCGCTCGGGAGCAAGTACGCGAGCGTGCGGGGCAACGCCGCCGAGGCGATGGGGAACATGGGCTACGCCGCGGCGGTCGAGCCCTTGATCCACCACCTCGGAGCGGCGGCGCAGTCGCTCGGCGGCACGAGCGGCGGCGCGCGCGCGAACATCTTCCTCGGCTTCAACACCGCCTACGTGCAGGACTACGACGTCGAGATCGCGCAGGCCGCCTCGATCGCCGATCCGATCATCGCCGTCCAGGAATCGGGCGTCGCCTTCGACGTGCGCACCGCCATCCAGATGACGAAGGTCATCGAGATGCGAAAGACCGTGCGCGCGCTGCAGCAGCTCACCCGCGCCGAGGTGGGGGACTCGCCCGAGGCCTGGGCGGACTGGTGGGAGCGCAACCGCGCCGAGTGGCGCAGCCTCGACCACGCGAAGCGCACCACCCGCGCGCGCTGACGGAGCCGGTCACTCCGCCGGTCGGCGCCGGCGATACGTCAGAGCCGTCACCGCTCCGCCCGCCAAGCCCCCCAGGTGCGCCTCCGTCGCGAGCGCGTAGCCGGGCGGCAGACCGCCGAGCGCCGCGGGCCAGAGGCCGAGGAGCTCGAGCGCCAGCTTCGCGCCGAAGACCGCGCCGACGGCCACGGCGAGGGCGCGCCGCCCGTCGCGGAAGGCGAGCACGACGGCGGCCGCTAGAAGACCGCAGACGAGGCCGGAGGACCCGACGCTGCGCTCGAAGCCCGTGAAGAGCCAGAAGGCGAGCGAGGAGAGGACCGCGCTCGCGAAGAGCACCGCGCCGAAGAGGCTCCGCGATCGGTTCTCGATCCAGGCGCCGAGCAGGAGGAGCATGCCCAGGTCGAGGACCGCGACGCGCGGGACTTCGTGCACCAGGTGTCCCGTCAAGAGCCGCCACACCTGGCCCCTCTCCACGCCGACACGCTCGAGGCTCAGCGCGTCGGACAGCGTAGGGGAGGCGTCGGTGACCACCGCCGCCGCCGCGAGCGCCAGCGTGGCGAGCGGCGGCCTCCAGCGGGCGGCCACGCCGCTCCTAGGAGCGCCGGCCGGCGGCGACGAGCAGGACGCCGAGCGCGAGCTCGAAGAGCCCGAGTCCCATGGCTCCCGTCCCGCCGCCCGCGCCGGCGCCTCCGGCGGCCGTCACCTCGATCGCGGGCGTTCCCTGCCCGCGCACCGTGCCGGACTTGACCTGCACGCGGAACTGCTCGAGCGCCGTCTCCAGGTTGACGATCAGGTCGTCGATCGCGAGGTCGAAACCGGCCACGCGGTCTTCGCGCAGGGACCGTTCGAGATCGATGGCGGTCGTCCGCCCCTCGACGACGCTCTTGCCGGACGCGTTCAAGAGCAGCGCGCGCGAGCGGATGTCGAAGGCCGAGGCGTGCAGGAAGGTGTGCGTCTCGTTCTCGTTGCCCGGCACGACGTAGGCGCCGGCGATGGTCCAGTAGGTGATCGAGGCCAGGTTGGGGTCGTCGAACTGCGTCTGGTCGAAGGAGACGAGCACGACGAGCTCGAGGCCGAGGGTCCGCGCGATCTGGTCCACGTTCGCGAACCCGCCGGCGGGGGAGACGAAGCTCGACGGGATGACCTCGATGCGCTCGACCTCCTCCAAGCCGCCGAAGGCGTCCCGGACCCGACCGAGCAGCGCCTCCTGCTGGGTCTGCGTCAAGACGTCGCCGCCGTAGGCGGTCGTCTCCGGGACGAAGGCGAGGCCGATCGAGAGCGGCAGCTCGAGGCGCACGTCCGTGGGCGGCAGGGCCTCGGTGCCTTCGGGGTAGAGGTACTCGAGCACGCTCGCTCGCCTCTGCTGCGTGGTCGAGCAGGCGGCGGTGGCGAGGATCAGCGCGGCGGCGCAGGGGAGAAGGAACCGGGCGTTTCGCTTCTTCATGGTTCTCACGATCGCATCGGGGCCGGCGAGCGGGCATCCGCCCTTGTGCTGAGGTCGAAGCGCACGATATCCCCTGAAAGGCGCGGGAGCCAATTCGCTCGACGAGTAGGATGAGGGCGATGGCGACCGACGCCCTGGGTTGGATCGAGACGCTCGGCAAGGAGCGGGACATCGAGTTGCGGCGCATCTCGGCCGGTGCGGGCGCCGGCCTCCTCGTCGCCTTCGGCGACGCCAAAGCTGCGTTCGAGCTCGACCTCTCCGCGGACGCCCCCGGCGACGGAGAGTTCGTTCTCTTCGTCGCCGACCCGGCGCTCGACTGGAGATCCGCGCTGGAGCGGGAGGGCGTCGCGCCCGACGCGGTGTGGCTCGGCGTGGTCGCCGATGCGAGCGCGCCGATCGGACTGGCGCGGGTTCCGGCCGCGTCGAAGCTGCGCGCGGCCGGCGCGCCGGCGCGGCCGGAGGGTCCGGACAACCTGAAGCGTCGCGAGAAGTGGTTCCGCGAGAGCTTCGGCGACCCAGACTAGGATCCCGAGCCAATCCGTCGGGACCTTAGGTCACACGCGCACCTGCAGCCGCCAGTGGCTGCGACCGTAGGTCGCTGCGGTGAGCTGGTCCGCCTTGTCGTGGTACACGAGGTCCACGATGCTGACGTTCGGGAGGCCGCCCGTGATGTTGAGCCAGGAGTCGCCGAAGTCCTCGGAGACGAAGACGCCGACGTCGGTGCCGACGTAGATCTCGTCGGGGAAGTTCGTCGGGATCGCGATCGTGTGGTGCGGGACGTCGGGCAGCCGTCCCCGGTCGACGTCCTCCCAGCTCTCGCAGCCGTCGTCCGATCGGAACACGTGCGAGACGCCGAAGTTGGCGAGGGTGGCGACCACGGAGTCGGCGTCGTCGGAGCGGCTCGCGATCCGGGTGATCTTGTAGCCGGGCAGGTCCGCGCCCGCGAGGTTGCCGCTCCACGTCGCGCCCCCGTCCTTGCTGCGGTGGATGGTGCCGTAGGTCGTCCCCACGTAGACCCGGTCGGGATCCTTCTTGTTGACGTCGATGGCCGAGATCGTCCCGGGGAAGTGCGTGGAGACCGGCTTCCACGAGACGCCGTCGTTGGTCGACTTCCACACCCGTGACGAGCCCGTGTAGACGGTCTTCGGATCGGTCGGGTGCATCGCGATGTACACCATCCACACCGAGCCCTTCTCCGAAGCCGGAGCGTTGGGCGTCACGTTCAGCCAGCTTCCGGTGTTCGAGGGCCAGCGGAAGATGTTCATGTTGTAGACGGACGTGAACAGGTGGTTCTCGTCGTTGGGGTCGTAGACGATCCACCCGCCGTCGCCGCCGGTCACGTCGAAGTGATCGTTCGCGCCGCCCGTCTCGGTGATGAGCGTTCCGTTGTCTTGCGCGCCTCCTCCGAAGCACGAGGCGTTGCTCTGTGCGACGTCGAGGTCGTAGTACATCGTGCACGCGAGGCCGTCGCTTCGGTTCCGCCACGTGTCGCCACCGTCGTAGCTGACGTCCATCCCGCCGTCGTTCATGTCGTAGATCCGGTCCGGATCGTCGGACGGGTACAGGAGCGCGTGGTGATCCGCGTGCGCGTAGTCGGACTGACCGCGGCGACGGTCCCACTTGGAGACGAGCTCCCACGTCGATCCGCCGTCCTGCGTGCGGTGAAGATCGACGCCGCCGCAGATGACGTGATTCGAGTTCTTGGGGCTCACGGCGATGCAGTTGCCGTACATCATCTGCCCCTCGTACGAGTAGCCGCCGCGCTTGTAGTGGAACCCGTTTCCGGTGATCTCCTTCCAGGAGTTGCCGCCGTTGGTGGTCTTGAAGACGCCGAGAACGGTCGAGTCCTCCGCCGCGATCAGGGCGTAGAGCTTGCGCGGCGCCGACGGCGCGATCGCAAGGCTGGTGCGCGCCGTGTGCTCCGCGGCGGGGAGCCCCTTGAGCAGGTGCGTCCAGTTGGCTCCGCCGTCGGTCGTGCGCCAGATCCCGTTCTTCGCGCCCTGCTCGGTCACCGTCACGTAGATCGTGCCCCGGTCTTCCGGGTCGAAGACGACGGCGTGACAGCGGTACTCCTTCTTCGAGATGAAGTCGAAGCGCTTCCAGGTGAGGCCGCCGTCCTTCGAGCGGTAGATGCCTCCCTGGCCGCTCACGTTCTGCTCGGACGGATAGTGGTGGCCCACGCCGCCGACCATGACGTGTTTCGAGTCGAACGGGTCGATCGCGATCACGCCGATGCGCGCCGGAATGCCGGTCGAGCTCGAGCGCGCGACCAGCCTCCACGTCCTGCCGGCGTTGGTGCTCTTGTAGATCCCGACGCCCGGGTACGAGTCGGCCGAGAGGTTGGCCTCGCCGGTGCCGGCGTAGAGCACGTCGGGATCCTTCGGATCGATGGCCATCGCGCCGACGTTCAGCGACAACTGGTTCTTCCACAGGGCCTTCCAGGTGCGCCCGGCGTCCTTGCTCTCCCAGACCCCGCCGCCGGCCGAGCCGGCCCAGACGTGATCGGCGTCGTCCGGGTGCGCGACGACGCTCGTCGTGCGCCCGCCGACGTTGGTCGGGCCGGCGAGCTGCCAGTCCTCCTCGAACTCGAGCGACGTCAACGTGCGGCGAGCGCGGCGACTCTCGCGGACGAGCCGATCGGTCGGCGCTTCGCGTTGGGGCCACGCGGCGTTGTCGCGGAACCACTGGGCCCGCGCCTTGTGGGTGCGGTGGATCAGGACGTCCGGACGGTTCTTCTTCGACTGCCGCCGCTGGGCGGAGGTCGTCTCGCCGACCGTGTGCTCGACCGTGGTGTTCTTGGCCATCGTCCTACTCCCCCCTCCCTAGCGACAACTTGCTTGTCAGCCAACTGAAGAGCATCCACGTGGCGCCGAAGGCGGCGAGCTCGAGGGTGAAGCTTCCCAGCTTGTAGAAGAGCTCGGCGATCACCCACGCCGCGGCCGCGGGCGGAGCTTCCGCGATGAGGAACGCGCGAGCTCCGACGGTTCTGACGGATGTGTACATACTGCTCTAGTCCTCCTGTCGTGTTCTGTCCTCAAGAGCGATGTTGGCCGAAAGGAACGGCCGACCGGCGAAACGGCGGAAACGTGAGCGAGCACTCTAGCAAGGCGAAATCGAAGCGGGGGCGTCCTCGGGCTCTTCGTCGAGCTCGGAGCACGCTCGCCACGATACGCCCGCCGGCGTGCGAGCGCCCCGCAGGGTGATCGGACGGATCGGCACGCCGCGCGGCCGCTCGCCGCGGCGCAGCGCCGGGATCAAGCGGAAGGGGTCGTGGCGGAAGCGCACCCGGAGCGGGCTTCGCTCGCGTCCCGACGGGTCGCGGTGCTGGAGCAGGAGCGTCGCCCGCTGGTATTCGAGCACCTCGGGCAGGTACGTGCTTCGCAGACCGCGCGCGCCGAGCCGTCCGCGCAGGTACTCGCAGAAGGCCAGGGCCTCGCCGAGGTAGTACACCGACACCGGCGGATGGCTCTTCCAGAAGCGCCGGATCTCCGCGCCGAGCCGGGCCTCGCCCAGGAGCGCGCGCAGAAGCGGGACCGCGTGGATCACGCGGCCGAAGCGAAAACCCTCGTACATCATCACGGTGACGTCGATCCCCGGGTCGCGCGCGGCCGCCGCGAGGCGGCGGCGCTCGCGCGCGGAGAGATCCTCGTCCGCGAGCGCGTCCTCGCCGCGCCTTTGAACGCGCGCGCGCAGCTCGTCGTCGATCACCAGCTCCGCCAGGAGGCTCTGGAACCGCGCGAGGCTCACCGCTCGCTCCCGGGATCGGGGTGGTGGCGCGTCCAGGCCTCGCGCACGTGACCGAGCACCCTCCGCAGCCCGTCGCGCCCGACGTCGGGAACCCAGTCCTTGAAAAGCTCGAAGACCACGCCGCCCAGGTTCGCGCACTCCGGGAGCACGCGCTCGAGCAGCCGCCACACCTCGCCCGGCGGAACGTCCGAGTGCGCGTCCAGGTAGAAGCCGGCGTGCTCCATGCCCCCCGCGACGTGGATCTCGATCACGCGGTCGAGATCGAGCCGGTCCAGGAAGGCGTCCGCGTCGTAGCCGTGGTTGCGCGCGTTCGTGTAGAGGTTGTGGAGGTCGAGCAGGAGGCCGCAGCCGCTCCGCCGGGCGAGCTGGTTCAGGAATTCGGTCTCCTCGAGCTCCGCCTCGGTCAGGCGGAAGTAGTAGACGTTGTTCTCCAGGAGGAACGGCGCCGGCACCCGGGCCAGCACCGCCCCGGCGTGCTCGACCACGAGGTCCAGCGCCTCGCGATCGAGCGCGAGGGGCATCGTGAAGCCGACGTTGATCTCCCCGGCCCCGTGGGCGACCTGGCTGTAGGCGAGGTGGTCGCTGTGCCAGGGAAAATCGAGCCAGCGCTGCCATTGGGCCAGCTTCTCCACGTGCTCGGTATCGAAGCGGTGCGCGCTCCCGATGGAGAGCCCGACGCCGTGGGGGATCACCGGCATCGCCGCGCGCACCTCGCGCAGGAAGCGAACCGCCGCTTCCTCGTCGGCGTACCGCGGCCGCGCGGACGGACCGAGGTCCTCCCACATCGTGTCGGGCACGATCTCGAGGAAGTCGAACGCGTCCGGCTCCTCCTCCACGAACGGGCGCAGAGGGGCCTGGTACGTGAGACCTACGCCCAGTCGCGGAACGGACGCGCGGACGTGCTCTGGAGCCGAAGCTCTTTCGGACGAAGTGCCGACGCGCACGGCGGAGTCGACGGGAGACCGCGGCGGGAGTCGCGGTCTACGGGGCTAACGGCGCAGGATCCGGTTCTCGAGCACGAGCCGGTCGAGCCCCGAGAAGCAGTTGGGACAGGCCAGGAGGCCGTCGAAGATCGACTCTTCGAGGAGCTGCAGGTCCTTCAGCTTCGCCGTCGGCTTGACGGACAGCGTGATCTCGGGACGCGCCGCCCGGATCGCGCGGGTCCTCGAGGCGCTGGGCCGCTTCGCCTTGCGGGTGGTCTTCTTCTTCTTCGCCATCTGGAATCCTCCTTGACTCTTCCTGTGGCCTTCATCCGGCGCGGCCGGACGACGAGCAAAAGGCAATGATGCAGAACGGATCCGTCTCGAATCCGCGGCCATCTTAGCGAATCGACGCGCGCGGGCCAGACCCGCCGTGCACATTCGACCGCGGTCTTGCGACTACGCGAACAACCCGGGCAGCGGTCCGGTGCTGTCGGCGAACGACTCGGTCGGGACGCCGACGCCGTTCAACATGCTCACGAAGAGATTCGTGAGCGGGACGTCGTCGCCGTAGACGCTGTAGCGGCCGTGCTTCACGCCCAGGTTCTTGCCGCCCGCGAGGGCGAGCGGGCAGTTGCGCGCGTTGTGGGTCGTGCTGCACGAGCTGCCGTAGAGGACGAGCGAGTTGTCGAGGAGCGACCCGTGCTCGTCGGTCGTGCTCTTCAACCGCTCGACGAAGTAGGCGAACTGCTCGGCGTACCAGGTGTCGAAGCGGCCCCACTGCTCCCAGTGGCCCTCGTGGGTGTCGTGGCTGATCGTGTGGTGGCCGCGCTCGATCCCGAGGGCGAGCTTGGGGAAGTTGTCGCCGTAGCCCATGCCGTCCTCGCGGCCGAGCATGTACGTGACGACGCGCGTCAGGTCGGTCTGGAAGGCGAGCACGATCAGGTCGTACGTCGCGCGCAGGTAGGCCTGCGGGTCGACCGTGGGGTCGGGGTCGAGGTCGACGTGCGACGCGTCGAAGGGCTTCATCGGGACGTCGAGCCAGGCCTCGTTGCGGCGGACCTGCTCCTCGACGGCGTTCACGGACTCGAGGTATTCGTCGAGCTTCGCCCGGTCGACGTCGCCCAGGCGCTTGCGGAGGTCCTTGCTGTCCGCGAGCACCAGGTCGACGATCTTCTTGCCCAGCGCCAGGCTGCGCCGGCGCTCGTCGGTCGTGGCGCCGCCGTCCGGCGCGAAGTAGCGCTCGAAGATCGCCCGGTGGCGGTGCTCGGAGGGAATCGGCTTGCCGTGGGCGTTGAACGAGAGGGTGGAGACGCGCGACTTGTAGCCGACGCCGCCGTCGGTCGACAGCACGAGCGAGGGGTAGCGCGTGTGGCGCTTGAGCTCGCGCGCCGCGACCTGGTCGAAGGACACCGAGTTGCGATACACGTCGCCGCGCAGGTCGCCGGCGGTCAGGAACGTGTCGCCGGCGAGGTGCCCGAGCAGCTCGCGGCTCTTGGGATGGCTCAGCCCGCCGAGGATGGACAGGTCCTTCCGGAACGGCGCGAGCGACGACAGCACCTTCGTGAAGCGGTAGTCCTTGCCCGCGTCGAGCGGGAACCAGCGCCAGTGGGCGTTCGCGGCGTCGTCCTTCTCCGGCAGGCTGCAGCCGTTCGGGAAGTAGACGACGCAGAGGCGCTTCGGCAGCGCGTCGCCCGACGCCTGACCCCAGGACATCGCCTCGAGGTAGGGGAGCGCGCAGGCCACGCCGACCCCCCGTAGGAAGCTGCGGCGGTCGAGCTGCCAGGACTTTCGGCTCATGGTCGCGTGAAGGACGGGCTGGTGACGATGCCCTCGACGACGGACCGCAGGCGGAAGCCCTTGGCCCGCACGCGCTCCAGGATAGCCGCGATCTCCTCCTCGTCGCCATAGCGAACGTCGCGACCGAGCGCGTAGGCCAGGAGGTGCTCGATCAGGCTGCGCGCGAAGGCTTCCGGGACCTCTTCGACGATGTAGGCCTTCATCTCCGCCACCCCGTCGACCGCGGTGCCGTCGGGGAGCGTGGTGCTGGCGTCGATCGGCTCGCCGTTCCGCTCGCCCTGGAAGAGACCGACGGCGTCGTATTGCTCGAAGACGATGCCATAGGGATCGATGCCGAGGTGGCAGTCGTGGCAGGAGGGGCTCTCGCGGTGGAGCTCGAGCTTCTCCTTGAGCGTGAGGCCCGCGACCTCCGGCGCGTCCGGGTCCAGGTCCGGCACGTTGGGCGGCGGCGGGGGCGGCGGGTCGCCGAGGATCTTCTCCTTCAGCCAGACCGCGCGCTTGATCGGGTGCGCCTGCGTGCCGTCGGAATGGCCGACCAGGAACGCGCCGTTCAGGAGCAGGCCCCCGCGATCGTTCTCCGGCGGAAGCTGCACGCGGCGGAAGTCCGTCCCCTCGACGCCGCCGATCCCGTAGAACTCCGCCAGGTTCTGGTTGAGCATGGCGAAGTCGGAATCGATCAGCGCGAAGAGGTCGAGGTCCTCGCGCAGCACCTCGTGGAAGAAGGCGTAGGTCTCCTCCGCCATGTCGCGCTTCACGAAGCGCGTGTACGCCGGATACGCGTTGACGTTCACCGTCATCCCCGCGTGGCGGTCGAGCCGGAGCCACTCGCCGACGAACGCGCGCACGAAGCGCCGCGCGCGCGGGTCGTCGAGCAGCCGGTCGGTCTCGGCGGCGAGCTCGGCGTGGAGCCTCCCCTCCCGCGCGAGCTCGCGCAAGCGCGCGTCCGGCGGCGAGCTCCACAGGAAGTAGGACAGCCGGCACGCCAGCGCGTCCTGCGACAGCGACCCGTCGTCGACCTCCGCCATGTACAGGAAGTTCGGCGAGCAGAGCGCCGCCACGAGGACCTCGCGCACGCCGTGCTCGTAGTGCTCGTAGTCGTCCTTGACCGCGCGCCAGAAGGCGACGTAGCGCTCGACCTCGGCATCCTCCACCGGACGGCGGAAGGCGCGCTCGAGGAACCGCGCGAGCACCTCGCGCGTGTAGCGCTCCTCGTCGCCGCGGTGGGGCGAGGGGACGAAGATGCTCGTGTGCGACGCGGGCGGCCACTCGGTCCGGAAGGGCGCCTCGAACTCGAGCGACTCGACGAGGACCGGCGGCCCGGGGTCCTCCGGCGTCTTCACGAGGTGGTCGTTCCACACGCCGAGCAGCAGGAACCCGGAGAGGATCTCCGTGTCGCCCGACTCCGGCTCGGGGATGGGCAGGTTCTCGAGCCGGCCGCGGAACGTGTACGTCCGCGCTTCGCCGAGCGGCGCGACCACGTCCTGCGGGGCGTCGAAGGTCTTGTAGTCCATCCCGTCGTCGGTGCGCGTCCCGGCGAAGGCGCGCAGCGACGGCGTCTTCTCGGCGACGGCGGCCGCGAGCTCCTCCGTCTGCGCCGTGAACGGCGCCACGGCGGGGTGGTCCTCGGCGAGCGGCGTCAGCACGAGCTCGCTGAACCCGACGAAGAACGGCCCGCCGACCTTCAGCGTCTGCTTTCCGAAGGGGACGTAGGCCGCGCCGAGCGGCGTGACGGCGCGCTCCCGCAGGAGCTCCTCCTCGGTGAGCTCCATGCGCCGGTCCAGCGTGAGCTTGCCGAGCGTCAGCCGCACCGACGGCATGGCGTCGGGCGGCGACGCCGGGTGGACGAGGTCGACCTGGTAGTAGCCCGCCTCGGGGAAGTCGACCTCGAAGCGCGCCGAGGCGGGGCTCGTCACCTCCACGGGTAGGAGCGTGTCGCCGACCGCGCGCAGGTTCTCGTGCTGGTCGCTCTCCGACGCGCGCAGCACGCGCGCGCCGTCGGGCACCTCGAGGGCCACCGCGTCCTCGATGGCCGGCTCGAGCGCCGCCTGCGGCACCGGCTCCTCGAGGTCGATGAGGAGCAGCTCGCGGCTGCTCACGAGATGTCCGCGCGACGCCTTGACGCGCAGCACGAAGTCGCCGGTCTCCGGGAAGCAGCGCTGCATCTCGAGCTTCAGGTTCGGCGACGGGCCCTGCCAGGCTTTCGGGACCTTCTCCACGTGCGGCCGCGCCGCGTAGAGGATCATCCCACCGTCGACGATGCGGAAGCGGCTGTGCGACGAGCCGCGCAGGCCGATGCTGATCCGCCGCTTGATCGCGTCGAGCTCCTCCTGCTCCGCCTCGTCCGCGCCGACCTTGACCTCGCCCGCGGCATCGAGGACGTCGACGACGAAGTCGTCCGGCGAGAGCGGCACCGACTGGTAGCCGCCGGTCTTGCCGGCGACGAGCCCCGCACCGATCCCTTTGCCGAAGGTGATCCGGTATCGCGTCGGCTCCGGCCGCTCGCCGACGACGATCGCCTGGTTCAGCGCCTCGCGGGCGATCTCCTGGTAGTAGTCGAGGTGCAGCGGCGACGCCTGGAGCACCTCGCCGTTGTTGGTGAAGCCCATCTTCGACTTGCCGTCGTCCGGCAGCACGCGGCCGAAATCGATGGACAGGCCGAGCAGATCCTGGAGGGTGTAGGTGTACTGCGCCTTGTTCAGCCGGCGGAGCACGGACTTGCGCGCGCCCTCGTTGGCGATCGAGGCCTCGCGGAGCGAAGCGGTGATCCAGCCGATCAGTGCGCGGCGCTCCGCGTCCTCGAGCTGGCGCGCCGTGCTCGGCGGCATGACGCCGCCGTTGATCATGTCGAGGGCGAGCTGCCACGTCCCCGCGTGCGGCCCGTGGACGAGATCCGGGTCGAGCACGTCGAGCCGGATCTCCGCCTTCTGCTTCGTCTCGCCGTGGCAGCGGAAGCAGTACCGCTCGAGGATCGGGCGAACGTGTCGCGCGTAGTCGATCGCTCCGCTGAGATCGAGCTCGAGCGGCGGGAGCTCCGCGACCGGCTCGACAACCTCCTCGTCGAGGACGCCCACGCGGACCCACTCGGTGAAGAGCTCGATCTCCTCCGGCGTGAGCTGCTCCTTCTTGCGCGGCGGCATGTGCCGCTCGTGCTCGCGCGGCAGGTTCAGGACCTGGATGAGCGCGCTCGCCGCCGGGTCGCCCTCGACGACCACCGGCCCGTACTCGCTTCCCGCGAGAAGGGAGGCGAGCCCGTCGAGCCGCAGCTCGGCCATCTGCCGCTTCTCGCCGTGGCACTGGGCGCACTTCGCTTCGATGACGGGCAGGAGGTCGCGCGCGAAGCTGGGCACGTCGACGGCGCCTTCCCCCCGCGCCGGCGACAGGGCGAGGGCGAGGAGGGCGGCGGCGAGGGCGCCCGCGGGGAGCGCCGCGCGCGTGAGGGGAGCCAGCGGAGATCGAGCGGCCAAGGCCGCACCATGTTAACAGCGATACCGCGGGACCCCAGGTTCGCGCAGCGTCAGATGATGACGACCGGCAGCGGCTCCGAGATCGTGACCACCGGACAGGGCTGGAAGAAGTCCAGGACGATGAAGCCGAACTCGAGCTGGAGCCCGACGAAGCTCGCGAGGTCCGGCACGGCGAGCTCCGGGGCGTCGCTGACGCCGGCGGAGTCCAGCGAGCCCGAGAAGTTCAGGAAGATCGGGCTCGTCGGGCTGAGCGAGAGCTTCAGCGCCGTGTCGAGGTCGAGCGGGATCGTCCCGCCGCAGGTCGGGATGCCCACGGCCGACGACAGCGACGCCGCCAGGACGTAGAGGCCGTCCGGGTCGCCGGGCGAGCAGAGCTGCATCCGCCGCTGGGTCCCCGTCTTGGCGGCGCCGAGCATGGAGAGCGCCGCGTCCACGGGAACGATCTCGATGATGTGGATGTCGAAGGAGCCGTCCGGCAGGTCGACGTTCACGCCGTACGTGCCCGGCGGCACCTGCGCGCCCAGGTCGTCGATCTGGAGCCACTCGGTGGAGTGCGTCCCCCCCGGCGGCATCTGGATCGCGATCGGGAAGCACACCGCCTGGTAGACGACGCTGCCGGTGTTGTCGAACACGGTGAAGGGGCACAGGCCGGTGATCGCGGTTCCCGCCGTGTCGTTCGAGATCGAGATCGAGATCGCGCATCCCGGCGGAGCGATCGGCGGGCCGACCGTCGACGTGAGCTGCGCCGACGCGGCGGTCGTCGCGAAGAGAAGCGCCGCGAGCGGCAGAGTCACACACTTCATGAAGGGGTCCCTCCTTGGTCAGCGTCGCGTCCCACCACGGGATGGCGACCGGCCCGGCGCGTCGATTCTATCGCTCGCCGGGAATGTTGGTTGGACGGGGTTGCCCCGCTCCTCGAGGTTCGACCCGTCATCTCAGAGCCCGATCCGGAGCTCCAGCGCGTCGGTCAGGCCGACGGGCACGCCCGCGCCCGGAGCGAGGTCGACGAGCGCCGCCTGGGTGAAAACCTCCATCCCGGCGAGCGCGGGATTCGCCGGGATCGCAAGCGCGACGGGTGCCGGCGACCCGGTCCACGGTTCGCCGGCCACGGTCAGCAGTGGATTGGGCGGCGTCACGCTGAGCAGGATCTCGCCCGGTGCTCCGGAAAACGCCATGCCGAATCCTGGAAGGACGGGGCCGCACGGGAAGCCCGGCGCCGGTGCGAGCGCCAGGCCGAGGAACGGCAGCGAGCCCGAGGCTTGCGTGCCGAGCGGGTTGTCGACGGCCAGCACGAGGGTCGTCCCGATCTGCGGAGCTCCGCTCGACACCGCGAGGCTGCCGACGGGGTTGACGCCGCAACCGTACGGCAGCACCTCGGGCTCCGCGGCGAAGGCGAACGTGAAGAGGTCTCCGAAGATGTAGGAGGCGTCCTCGTCCTTGCCCTCGGTTTCGTGCACCTCGAAGGTCCGGAACCCGCCGCTGTCGATCACGCCGTAGAACCCGGTCGAGCCCGCCGGAAGGGCGAAGCCCCCGAACTCCACCGGGTTCGCGGTGTCGCCGTCGAGGAAGAACTCGATCCCCGCCGTGCCCGCGTTGCAGTGGATCCAGATCCCCGCCGCGACGAAGGTCCCGGTGTCGGCCGTCGCGATCCAGCCGTCCGTGCAGCTCCCGGGAAGGTGGCAGTCGGTGCCGGTCGTGTAGCTGCCGTGCGGAAGCTCGAAGAAGCCGTACTGCCCGAAGAGCGCGGGACCTGGCCCCGTCGTCACTTCGCTCGTCGGGTTGTTCCCGGTCCACGTGATCCCGAGGTTCGAGACGCTCGGCGCCGTGGCC
The DNA here is from genome assembly GCA_028278425.1 of Planctomycetota bacterium. Lineage (GTDB taxonomy): Bacteria > Planctomycetota > UBA1135 > UBA1135 > JANQEJ01. The sequence continues at coordinate 54,787 of JANQEJ010000224.1, forward strand.
GGCGTGCGCGGCCAGACCGGATCCTCGAAGCTCTCCTGGACGGCCGTCCAGCCCTGCCCCTCGATCGCGGCGAGGAACGCGGCCGGGTCGGTGAACTCGACCGAGCCCACGCCACCGCCCGGCGTGACCGTGAAGGTGATCGTGGCGGGCGCGCTGTCCTGCGTTCCGTCGTTCGCGACGTAGGTGAACGTGTCCGTGCCGACGAAGCCCGGCGCGACCTCGTACTCGAGGGAGCCGTCCTTGAACAGCTTGAGCACGCCCGCCGCGCCGGTCGAGTCGACGAGGAACGCCTCGAGCGGATCGCCCTCCGGGTCGGTGTCGTTGGCCAGGACGCCGGGCGCGTCGACGCTGAGGTTGTCGCCGGTCGTGGTGGAGTAGGCGTCGTCGAGCGCCGTGGGCGCGCCCCCCGGGCCGGTGGCGGCGGGAGGCAGGGCGAACGCGGTGCTCAGGTGGGTACAGCCAAGGAGGGTGGTGAGGAGGGGCTTCATGTGCGCTCGCGATGCGAGTTGGCCGCACGGAGCGTCCCACGGCGGTGCGAAACCTGTCCATGCGACGAACTTCGTAGTCGTCCCGCGTGCAGCGGGCCGTCGGCCCGGGTTGGCGGGGTCGCGGCGCCGCGTTAGCTTCCCCGCAGCCCTCCAAGAAGAGTGGGGGAAGGCCCTCAGACGGTGCTCGACGGCGGCCGGCTGCCGTCGACCGTCGACGGCCGGCTCGTCCTGCTCGCGGGCAAGTACATGCTCAGCGACGTCGCAAGGTCCCGGGCGACGCGGAGCTCTGGATCGAGCGCGGCGCCGTGCTGCAGCCGGGCAACGGCGAGACGAAGCTCCTGATCCACGGCGAGCTGCAGGTCTTCGGCCCGTCCGGCGCGGAGGTGCGCTTCGGGCGACGCGCTCCTCGAGCCGCTGCTGGAGAAGGCCGCGAGCGCGGGAGCGCCGCAGGCGGACTGACGCCGGCTAGTGCCCGGCGGCCGCGAGGATCGCCGCCGCCACCTGCTCGCCGAGGAGGCGCGAGCCCTCCTTCGTGAAGTGGACGTCCTCCGGCCGCTGGATCACGTCGAGGCGCGCGAGGGCAAACCCGTAGAGGTCGTTCACGGCGATCCCCTCCTCTTCCATGACCTTCAAGGCGACGCGGTTGTACTCGATCGCGTCCCCCGGCTCGCGGTGGGGCCGCACGTCGCCCTCGGGCACCGGCGTCGTCGTGGCGAAGACGAGGCGCGCGCCGGTCGCGCGCAGGCGCCTCGCGATGGAACGGAGCTGCCCTTCGTAGCGCGCGGGGTCGGCCTGATGGGGGTGGTCGGGATCGCGCGAGTTCTTGCCGGTCTCGGGGTGGACGCGCTTCAGGTCGTGCAGGCCGAAGTTGAAGTGGATCACGTCCCAGTCGCCGCCCTCGATCGCGAGCCAGCGTTCGAGGTGCTCGACGCCGTTGTTCGTCCCGGCGCAGTTCTCGGCGGCCCTCTTCTCGCCGCGCGTCGGTCGCACGACGTGGGCGCGCTCGCCCAGGACCTCCGCCACCGCGGGCGTGTAGCCGATCGAGATGGAGTCGCCGAGCAGGAGCACGCGGAACGGCTCCTCGAGCGGCGGCTGCTTCTCCGCGGGGCCGGCGCAGGACGTGAAGAGGGGGACGAGGACCAGCCAGGAGACGAGGACGCGCTTCCACATGTGGAGCATCCTAGGGTCGCAGCCCGGGCGGCGGTGACGAAGCCCCGCGTTTGGGACATAATCGACGCGTCATGAAGGGTCCCCTGATCGTCTCCGTCCTCGCCCTCGTCGTCAGCGTCGTCGCGTTCGCCGGCTCCCGGACGAGCGCGCCGGACGAGCCCCGCGGGGAGGCGGCGGTCGTCCCGGAGGCGGAGCCCGACGCCGAGCTCGTCGCGCGGCTCGACGCCCTGGCGGAGGAGAACCGCAGGCTCCGGGACCGCCTTGCGATGCTCGAGCGCCGTCCCGCTCCGGTCCAGCGCGCCCCCGTCACCGACGGGTTGGCGTCGCTAGACGACGTCGACGCTCTCCGCGAGGAGGTTCGCGAGGCGCTCGCGAGCCGCGGCGAAGTGCCGGTCGGGTCGCCCGAGCTCAAGACGAAGATCGTCGACGCGCTGACCGAGATCCGGAAGGAGGAAGCGGTCGAGAAGGTGCGCGCTTCCCAGGAGCACCGCACCGAGCGCCTCGAGGAGGACGTCGCGAGGATCGAGGAGTGGCTCGACCTGACGCCGGCCCAGTCGAACGATATGCGCACGGCGCTTCTCGCGCAGTACGACCGCGAGGCCGAGGTCTGGCGCCTGTGGTCGGAGGGCGTCGAGGACGAGGTCCTCGGCGAGCGCAAGCGCAGCGACGGCGAAGCGTTCCGCGACGACCTGGGACGGTTCCTGACGCCCGAGCAGCTCGACACCTTCTGGAACCGGGTCGCCGGCGGCGACAAGTAGTCGGTCACCCCGTATTGCGCAGGCCGCGGGCGATGCCGCGCACGGTCTGCACGAGCACGCGCTCGAGCTCGACGTCCTCGCGGCCGCCCTCGCGCCAGCGGCGGAGCAGGTCGATCTGCACGAAGCTCATCGGGTCGACGTACGGGTTCCGGAGCCGGATCGAGCGCTGGAGCGTCGGGTCGCGCTCGAGCAGCTCGCGCGACTCGCCGAGCTCGAGCACCATGGCGACGGAACGCTCGTGCTCGTCGCGGAGCACGGGGAAGAGGCGCGCGCCGACGTCGCCGGCGAGCTCGGCGTAGCGCGCCGCGATGTCGAGGTCGCTCTTCGCCAGGACCATCTCGACGTCGGCGACGAGCGTCGCGAGGAACGGCCAGCGTCGCGCCGCTTCGCGCACCGCGTCCATCCCGTGCGCCTCGATCGCCGCGGCGAGCCCCGAGCCGACGCCGAACCACCCCGGCATGGCGGCGCGGCACTGCGTCCACGCGAAGACCCACGGGATCGCGCGCAGGTCCTCGACGCCGCGCATTTGACGCCGCCGCGCGGGGCGTGACCCGATCTGCAGCCGCTCGATGACGTCGATCGGCGTCATGCCCTGGAAGAGCGCGGGGAAGTCGGCGTCGTCGTGCACCAGCGCGCGGTAGCGGGCGCGGCTCGCCTCGCTGAGCGTCGCCGCGATGGCGCGCTCCTCGTCCGTCGCGCCCCGCGCCGGATCGCCGCCGGCGGTCCGCTCGAGCAGCGCGCCGAGCGTCACCTCGAGCGTGCGCACCGCGATGCCGCGCAGGCCGTACTTGCCGCCGATGATCTCGCCCTGCTCCGTGGAGCGCGCGTGGCCGCCGAGCGCGCCCGGCGGCGCCGCCAGGATGCCGGCGCGCGGCTTCGAGCCGCCGCGGCTGATCGATCCGCCGCGTCCGTGGAAGAGCGTGAGCGCGAGGCCGAGCTCCGCCGCCGCGGCGACCAGACGCTCCTGCGCGCGGTCGAGCGCCACGCGCGACGCGGCGAGACCGCCGTCCTTGTTGCTGTCGGAGTAGCCGAGCATGACGACCTGGCGCGAGCCGCGGCCTTCGACGTGCGCCGCGTAGGTCGCGTCCGCGCACAGCGCGCGCAGCACGTCCGGGCCGGCCTCGAGGTCGTCGACCGTCTCGAAGAGCGGCGCGACGTCGAGCGGCACGCGTCCGTCCGCGTCGACGCAGCCGCCCGCGCGCGCGAGCAAGAGCACCGCGAGCGCGTCGTCCGGTCCGCGCGCCATCGAGACGATGTACGGGCCGAGCGCGCGCGCCCCGTAGCGCTCGCGCGCGTCGGCGAGGGCGCGGAACACCGCGAGCGTGCGCCGGGTCTCCTCGTCGTCGGTGTCGGGCCGCGGCGGCGAGTCGCTTCGAAGCGCCGCCGCGACGCGCGCCGCGCGCCGCTCGGGCTCCGCCGTCGCGAAGCTCGGATCGCCGAGCAGGACGCCGACCGCGCGCCGGTGCACCTCGGCGTCCTGGCGCACGTCGAGCGTCGCGAGGTGAAAGCCGAAGACGTCCACCCGCCGCAGGGTCCGCCGGACCAGCGCGAGGCCCGCGCGGTCGCCGCCGTTGGACGCGAGGCTCCGCTCGATGAGCTCGAGGTCGGCGCGCAGCTCCGCGGGCGGCCCGTAGCCGCCCGCCTCGTCGCGGCCCTTGCGGTCGAGGCGCGCCGTCATCAGCCACAGGAGCTGGCGGTACGGCATCCCGCGGTAGCGCGCGGGGATCGCCGCGTGCTCCGCGGGGAAGCGCTCGGCGTACTCCCGCACGCGCTCGCGCAGCGCGCCGTCGACGCCGACGCGCGTCGTCGACTGCGACAGGTGCTCGTGGAGCGCGCGCAGCTCGGCGCGGTAGCAGCGCAGGACGAGCTCGAGGTGCCGCGCGAGCGTCGCGCGCACCGTCTCGGCGCCCACGTTCGGGTTGCCGTCCATGTCGCCCCCGACCCACGACGCGAAGCGCAGCACCGGACGCTCGACGGGGACCGGCCGGCCGAAGGCGAGGGCGAGCGCGCGCTCCAGCTCCTCGTGCACCGCCGGCACGACGCGGAAGAGGACGTCGGAGAGGAAGAAGAGGACGTGCTCGACCTCGTCGGCGACCGTCGGGCGGCCCGGGAGCTGCTCCTCGGTCTGCCACGCCGACGCCATCTCGAGCGCGACGCGCTCGTCGACCTTGGCCAGGGCGAGCGGGTCGAGCGCCTCCTCCTGGAAGCGCTCCACGAGCGCGCGCGCCAGGCGCTGGTCCTTCTTGAGCAGCGTGCGCCGCACCGGCTCGGTCGGATGGGCCGTGAACACGGGCTCGACGAGGATCGAGGAGAGCGCGCCCGCCACCTGTTCGACCGTCGTGCCCCGGCGGGCGAGCTCGAGCGCCACGGCGTGGAGGCTCCCGGGCTGGGCCGCTCCCTCGCGCAGGTAGTCGATCCGGCGCCGCAGCCGGTGCACTTGCTCGGCCATGTTGACGACGCCGAAGTACGCGCTGAAGGCGCGCACGACCTCGAGGGCGAGCGCGGGGGAGAGGGAGCGCAGGATCGACGACAGCTCCGCGCCCGCGTCCGGTTCGCCCCTGCGGCGGCGGCGCGACGCCAGGCGCGCGGCCTCGACGGTCTCGAACACGCCGGCCGGGGCGAGCTCCCGGAGCAGGTCGCCGAGCAGCGCGCCGAGCCGTCCGACGTCCCGGCGCAGGGGGCGGTCCTTGGGGGCGAAGCGGACCGGCTGCGCGCTCGTCGCGGGGCCTTTCACGGGCGCATCTTCCGCGTTCGCGCGCTCCAAGCCAAGGCATCGACTAGACTCCGCCGCCGTCCGCGCGGAATCCACGACGACCTACCAACCCGGGAGGGAAAGGTGCACCGAGCTTCGACGAGCCTCGCAACGTTGGCCGCCCTGATCGCGGCTCTCCTGTTCGGATGCTCCAGCGAGCCCGGCAGCGGAGGGCACGACCACGAGCACGGCGGCGGCCACGACGAAGAGGGCGAGGAGTCCGGCGTCGAGCTTGCGCTCGACGAGCGCTACGACGCGGTCCGAAACGGCGCCCGCCTGGTCCTCGCGTACGACGCCGCGTCCAACGCGTTCACCGGGACCGTGGAGAACACGACGGACCGGACCCTGGAGCGCGTGCGCGTCGAGGTGCACCTCTCCAACGGAAGGGAGCTCGGGCCCACCGCGCCGGGCGACCTCGCACCGGGCGAGAAGCGGAACGTCACGCTCGCGGCGGAGAGCAAGGACTTCGACGCGTGGACCGCTCATCCGGAGGTCGGAAGCGGCGAGCACGGCCACGGCGGGGAGCACGGTGGAGGGGACTGAGACGCCCGGATAGGGACTTCCCGCGGCGCTGCGTCCCATCGAAGAGAACGCGTCGTGCGCCAGGGGCGGAGAGCGGTTGTGACCGGGGTGCCCGGCGGTAGGCTCTGGCGCCAGCTTCGTCATGCCGCCGCTCCGCGATCCGCCTTCGTCCGCGCTTCCACGGATGTCCCGGCGACGAGCTTCGCTCGCCGCCCTCGTCCTCTCGCTGAGCGCAGCGCCCGCGGCATCGCAGCAACGCATCGAAGTCGCGCCCACCCCGAGCGTTCAGGCCTGGCGCGTCGACTCGTTCGCGCAGGACGCCGGGCTGACCGAGGGCTACGTCTACCAGGTCGCCGTCGACGACGACGGGACGGCGTGGTTCGCGACCTCGCGCGGGCTCTACCGCTACCACGGTTACGTCTGGGAGCGCTTCACGACCCGCCACGGTCTGCCGAGCGAGCTCGTCCGCTGCGTGACGGTCACGAGCGCGGGTAAGGTGTGGGCGGGGACCGACGCCGGCGCGGGCGTCTTCCGGGACGAGCGCTTCGAGCTCCTCGCGCCGCCGGAGAGCCTCTCCGGTCCCAGCGTCCGCCGCATCGCCGAGGGGCCCGACGGCGCGCTCTGGTTCTGCTGCGACCGCTGGCCGGACGCGTCGGTGCAGTCGGGGTTGACGCGCCTTCTCGGCGGCGAGTGGCGGAGCTTCGGCGAGCGCGACGGCTTGCCGAGCAGCTACGTCTCGGACGTCGCCTTCGACTCCGGCGGTGCGATGTACGTCTTGACGGAGGACGGACTCGCGCTGCGCGAAGGTGAGCGGTTCCGCCAACCGCTGGTCCACGCCGGCGTTCCCGGTGCCGACGATTACATGTGGTCGGTCGTCGAGCCGACGCCGGGAGAGCTTCTCGTCGCCTCGACCCGCGGTTACTTCCGGCGCGAGGGCGGGACGTGGCGGCGCATCGCCGACTATCAGAACGGCGTCGAATACCCCGCCCTGCTGCGGACGTCGGACGGCGAGGTGCTGTGCCTGCGGCAGACGCGCGAGTGCGCGTTCGTCCGCTGGACCGGTGCGGGTTTCGAGGCGGCCACCGATCCCTTTCCGTGGACCGGCCAGAGCGTGCAGGACCTGGCGGAGGGACCGGACGGCGCGGTCTGGGCCGTCGGAGGCGGGCTGATCCTGCGCTGGGACCGGCGTGCAGCCTCGTCGGCGTTCTACCCGGACCTGCCGCCGCCCGTCCTCGTCGACGCGCAGAGCGGGATCTGGTTCGCGGACGCGCGCCGCGTCGTGCGGCGGCTCGGCGACGCCTGGTGGTCCTTCCCCGGCGCGCGCGGCAGCCCGGTCGCGGACGACGTCGGCGGGATCTGGATGGCGGCGCGCGGCGGGGTCGCGCGGTGGAGCGCCGGCGAACCGGTGCGACGCTCGCCCGACCTTCCGGCGGACGTTTCGCTGGAGCGGCTGATCGGCGTGGACGGCAGCGGCACGCTGTGGGGACTGGGCCGGGACGCGGAGAGCTGGCTCGCGCTGGGTCTCGCGGAGGAGCGGTGGCGGGTCGAGCCCTTGAGCGCGCGGACGAATCGAGCGCCGCTCTTCGCGTGCGACCCGGCGGTCGGCGGCCTCTGGGCCGCCGTCGCGGAGCCACCTGCGAACCGGCTCGTGCGCGTCGCGGTCGACCCGGCGGCTTCGCTCGAGGTCGAGCTGCCGGTGGAGGCGCGGCACGCGGAGACGCCGCGGGTGGCGCGCACGCGCGACGGCGCGGTCTGGGTGTACGGCCTGTTCGGAGCGTTCCGGCGCGAGTCCCCGCAGGCCGGCGACTTCGAGCGGGTGCGCGCGCTCCCCCTTCGACACGTCCAGGGCATCCACGAGCGCGACGACGCGCTCTGGCTGATCCGGCTCTCGAGCGCCGGAGGCTCCTCGGGCCTGTCCCTGCGCACGCGCGGGGAGTGGTCGCACCGCGATCTCGAGGTGCGCCGCCTCGTCGGCTGGGCGGCCGACGGCGGGCCGATCTTCGTTCGCGCCGATCGGCTCTACCGCATGCAGCCCGCGACGCTGGAACAGGAGCACGTCTTCCAGCTCCGGGTCCCGGGGGAGGTCGAGGCCGTCGTCGTCGATGACTCCGGCGACCTGTGGTTGGGGACCGACGGCGGCGTTCACCACGTCAGCGACGACGGCTACGCGCCCGACACGACCATCCTGGAGGTCGCCGACGAGATCCCGAGCGGCGAGGATCTCCTCTTGCGCGTGCGCGGCTACGAGCGCTACCGGCCGCTCGACCGGACGAGCTCGTTTCAGGTGGAGATCCGCGTCGACGACGGCCCTTGGCAGGACTTCGGCCAGCACGACGAGGGGCCGATCGCGGTCCCGCTCCCGGGCGCGGGCGAGCACCGGCTCGCGGTGCGCGTCGTCGACAGCAGCGGTCACGCCGATCCCGTGCCGGCCGTGGCGCCGATCCGCGTGCTTCCCGTGCCGCTGCAGTCGCGGAGCTGGTTCACGCCGGTTCTGGTCGCCGTCTTCGCGATCGTGGTCGCGCTCGCCGCGTTCGGGCTCTCCGCGCGACACCGGCTCTCCCAGCAGGCCAAGGTGCTGGCCGACCTCGTCGAGGAGCGCACGCGCGCGTGGCAAGGGACGGAGCTCGAGTACCGCACGCTCTTCGAGGAGTCGCGCGACGCGATCGTGCTGTGCGACGCCGAAGGCCGCGTCCAGGACGCCAACCGGGCGGCGGTGGAGCTCTTCGCGCTCGACGCGGCCGCGCTCGGAAGAGAGCGGATCCCGGACCTCTTCGACGAGCCGCTCGACCTCGCGAACGTCGGCGCCGCCGGAAGCGCGCCGGTCCGGCTGACCCGCGACGCCGGCGCGAAGCACGTCTTTCTCAGCGCCACGGCGCGCCGCGACGAAGAGGACGCGACGACGGGCTATCTCGCGATCGCGCGCGACGTCACGCGCCAGGTGGAGCTGGAGGAGCAGCTCAGCCACACCCAGAAGATGGAGGCGATTGGGAGGCTGGCCGGCGGCGTCGCGCACGAGTTCAACAACATCCTGACCGGGATCCTGGGCTACTCCGAGCTCCTGGCGGCGGAGGTCGCGAGCCAGCCGGAGCTGAGCCAGAAGGTCGACCTGATCTCCGAGCAGGCGGAGCGCGCGATGGAGCTCACGGGGCAGATCCAGACCTTCAGCCGCGTGGACCTGACCCGGACTCAGGTGATCGAGGTCAACGCGGTGGTGGCGCGCACCGAGAAGCTCCTGCGGCCCTTGCTGGACCGGGCGATCGAGCTCGAGTACAGCCTCGACCCGCGGGTGGGCCGCGCGCGGATGGAGGCCGGCAAGCTGGAGCAGGTCGTCGTCAACCTGGTGCTGAACGCGGCCGACGCCATGCCGGACGGCGGCCTCATCCTGGTCCACACGCGGCCGGCGGGCGCCGACGCGCAGGCGTGGCTCCTCACCGTCGCCGACGACGGCGCGGGCATGGACGAGGAGACGCGCCGCAAGGTCTTCGAGCCGTTCTTCACGACAAAGCCCGCCGGGAAGGGGACCGGGCTCGGGCTCGCGATCGTCTACGGCATCGTCGACCAGGTCGGCGGAGCGATCGGCGTCACGAGCACGCCCGGCGCCGGGACGGTCTTTCGGGTCACCCTGCCGGCCACCGACGACCCGGTCGCGCCCGCGCGAAGTCCGGCGCCGGCGGGTGCGCGCGACCGTCAGGCGGGCAGAATCCTGGTCGTCGACGACGAGGACTCGATCCGCTCGTTCCTGCGGACTCTGCTCGAGCGCGAGGGGTACGACGTCACCCTCGCCGCCGACGCGAAGGAGGCGCGGGCGATCCTGGAGTCCACTCCGGAGCGCTTCGATCTCGTGATCACCGACCTGGTGATGCCCGGGACGCGGGGCCGCGACGTCGTCGGCGGGCTTCGGCGCGCGGATCCGGACCTCCCGATCGTGCTCATGTCGGGTCAGCCCGACGCGGAAGCCGGCGAGGCGGTCGTGCCGTCGCCGCAGCTCGCGTTCCTGCCGAAGCCCTTCGGAGCGCAGCGGCTGCTGCCGCTCGTCCGGCAGGTGATCGACGCGCGCGAGCGGGCGAG
>JANQEJ010000301.1 GCA_028278425.1 Planctomycetota bacterium
CCTCGTCCTCGCCGGGTTCCTGCTGCGCGCGCGCAGCGCGGGCGGCGGCCTCTGGCGCGCGATCGTGTCGACGGGGCTGGTCCTCGTGCTCGGGCTGGAGGTGCTCGCCGCCCTGATCCCGCACAACAAGGGCTGGCCCTTCGTCGGCTTCAGCATGTACAGCGACAAGATCGAGGAGGGCGACGCGATCTTCGAGTCCGTCCTGATCGGCGTCACGCCGAACGGCCGCGAGTTCCTGATCCCGCCCGGCTCGGTCGGCGTCGCGATCGACAGCCGCTGGCAGGTGCTCGGCCCGATCATCGACGGCGGCGACGCGGCGGCGGAGGAGTTCCTCGCGGCCTACCGCGAGCGCTTCCCCGATCGGGTGATCGGGGCCCTGCAAGTCCAGGCGCGCCGCGTGCGCATCACCGACCGCGGCCCGATCCCGGTCGCGCCGCTGATCCTGTCGCACCACGAGGTGAAGCGCGGTGGGTAGCCGCTGGGACCGCTACTGGTTCGGCGAGGGCTCGCTCGTACGGCTCGGCGCCTTCCGCATCGTGATGATGGTCACGGCGTTCTACGCCGTCTGGCACTTCCGCATCGGCGTGTTCCAGCACGCCGACGGCGTCGACGTGGGCTTCCTCAGCCGCTCCTGGAACCCGATCTACGCCTTCGAGATGCTCGGGGTCGATCCGCCGGGCCCGACCACGGCGCGCGTCGTCTACTGGACGCTCCTGAGCGCGATCGTGCTCGGGACGATCGGGCTCTTCTCGCGCGTCGCGTGCACGGTGGTGGCGGTGCTCACGTTCTACTGGATCGGCGCGCACTACTCGTTCGGGAAGCCGCACCACGACTGCATCGCGCTGATGCTGGGGCTGATCGCGCTGCCGTTCGGGCCCGTGGGCGCGCGGCTGTCGGTCGATTCGCTCCTGCGGCGATTGCGCGCGGCGAAGGCGGGCGGGGACCCGCTCACCCGGCCGGAGACCGCGGAGTGGGCCGCGCTGCCGATCCGCTTCACGCAGATCACGGCGGCGCTCGGGTACTTCTTCGCGGGCGCGACGAAGCTCGTCCTCGCGGGGCCGGGCTGGGCGAACGGGTACACGCTCCAGGGGATCATGCTCGAGTACAACTCGCCCTGGTCGGAGGCGCTGGCCTCCAACATCCTCGTCCTGACGGTGATGTCGGCGGGCCTGCTCTTCGTGCAGGTCAGCTTCCCCCTCGTCTTCGTGCCGGGTCTGCGCTGGTTCTACGTCCCGATGGCGATCGTGTTCCATCTCATGGCGATGCAGACGATGGCGACCGGCTCGTTCATCACGCTGTGGTTCACGCTGGCGTGCTTCGTGGACCTGGAGCGCGTACCCGCGTTCCTCAGCCGGACGGTCGCGAGCGGCCCGTTCTGGCGGCGCATCGCCGTCGGCGGCGCGCTGGTCGGCTTCGCGTGGTTGACGTTCCAGCTCTACTTCAAGCACGTGCCGCTTTGGCTCGCGCTGCCGCTCGTGCCGCTCGCGGTCACGTGCCTCCTCGGCCTCCTCCCCCAGCTCAAGCGCGAGATCCGCTTCGACCCGCGCGACGCCGCCGCACGCCGGCGCGTGGCGTGGCTCGACGCCTTCGACGGGTCCAACCGCCTGACCTTCCGCACCGACACGCCATGACCGACCTGTTCGCCACGATGATCGAGAAGATCGAGGCGCACCCCACCTACGCCCCGGCGATGCGCACCGCGGTCGAGCAGAAGCGCTCGCTCGCGCTCGACTACCACAACCACGGCAACGCGGAAAGCTGGTGCGTGTCGATCAGCGCGATGGTCAAGGACCCGACGCGGCTCCTGCAGATCGGCGTTCCCGATCTCGAAGAGCTCGTCCACATCAAGGGCATCGGCACGAGCGCGGAGCAGTGCCTGCCGTTCTGCCGCGCCTTCGGGCGCGCGCTGTCCGAGCACTACAAGCTGGAGGAGCCGCCGACTCCGTTCCTGAACGGGCAGCCGGTGGCCGACGAAGCCGAAGGCTAAGATCTCCGCCGAAGGAGGACCCATGCGAAGAGAGGCGATCCTGGCCCTGGCGCTCGTCGCGTGCACCGGCTGTCATTCGCTCGACCGCCGCATCGAGCGCGCGCCGGTCGTCCTGCGCGAAGCGGGCGTCACCGTGCACGCCGACGCGCGGAGGCACGGCGACGAGTACCAGGTGACGGCCGTCGGTGCTCGCTCGGCGCACAGGAACCTCCGGGAGCTCACGGTGACCGTCTTCTCCGACGCGGACGGAGACGGCGTCCTCGACGACGGCGAGATGCGCGCCACCTGGCACGCCAGCACCGGCACGCCGTCGTCCTCGATCTCGGCGTCCGGGCACGTGACCTGGAAGCCGGCGCCGGATCAGGACCTCGAAGGCCAGCTCCTGGTCTACTCCGAGGTGGGGCTCGAAGACGGCGGGCGCTACACCTCGGTCCGTCCGTTCCCCGCGCGGTAGGTCGAGTGCAGGTCCTGCTGCTCGCGACGCTGGACACGAAGGGCGCCGAGGCGGCGTTCGTCCGCGATCTCCTGGTCGGCGAGGGCGTCGCGGTGAGGCTCGTCGACACCGGTTGCCTCGGCGAGCCGCAGGCTGCGGCCGACGTGACGCGCGAGGAGGTGTTCGCCGCCGCCGGCGAGACGCTCGACGCGGTCCGCGCGAAGGGCGACCGCGGTCACGCGGTGACGCGCGCGGCCGACGGCGCGGCCGAGATCGTGCGCAAGGCCTACGCCGCGGGGGAGCTCGCCGGCGTGCTCGGCATCGGCGGCGGCGCCGGCACGACGATCGGCACGCGGGCGATGCGCGCGCTCCCCATCGGCGTTCCGAAGCTGATGGTCAGCACGCTCGCCTCCGGCGAGGTGTCGCACTTCGTCGGCAGCCGCGACGTGATGATGCTCAACTCGGTGGTCGACATCCTCGGGTTGAACCGGATCAGCCGGGCGGTGCTCGCGCGCGCCGCGCAGGCGATGGCGGGCATGGCGCGCGCGGGCGAGCCGCCGGCGAGCGACGAGGACCGTCCGCTCGTCGCCGCGACGATGTTCGGCGTGACGACGCCTTGCGTGGAGCGCGCGAAGGAGGTGCTCGAGGAGGCGGGCTACGAGGTCCTCGTCTTCCACGCCACCGGCAGCGGCGGGCGGACGCTCGAGTCGCTCGCGGAGGACGGGCTCCTCGCCGGCGTGCTCGACGTGACGACGACCGAGCTCGCCGACGAGCTCGTCGGCGGCGTCCTCAGCGCCGGCCCCGATCGCCTGACCGCCGCCGGCGCGGCCGGCGTTCCGCAGCTCGTCTCCGCCGGCGCCACCGACATGGTCAACTTCCACGGCATGGACACCGTGCCGGAGCGCTTCCGCGGCCGGAACCTCTACCGGCACAACGAGAACGTCACGCTGATGCGCACGACGCCGGAGGAGTGCGCGCGGATCGGCGCCGACATCGGCGCGAAGGTCGCGCGGGCCGCCGGGCCGGTGCGGGTCCTCCTGCCGCGGCGCGGCGTGTCGGCGCTCGACCGGGAGGGGCAGCCGTTCGACGATCCCGCGGCCAGGAGCGCGCTCGCCGACGCGGTGCGCGAGAACGCGGGCGCCGCCGCGGTCGAGGAGCTCGACCGGCACGTCAACGACCCGGAGTTCGCGCGAGCGGCGGCGGAGGCCCTGCTCGCTATGATGAGCGCACAGGAGGACGGAGAATGACGAAACGCGGTTGGTTGACACTCGGTCTCGCGCTGGCGCTCTGCGCGTGCGGCGGCGGAGCAGGCGAGGCGGACGAGAAGGCGATCACGATCTGGTGGTTCCAGTGGGAACCGGCGACGGGCCTGCAGGAGCTCGGCGACGAGTTCGCCGCGGAGACCGGCATCGCCGTCAACGTGCAGCAGATCCCGCTGAGCTCCTACCAGGACAAGGTGTTCCTGGAGTTCGGCAACTCGCGCACGGCCTTCGACGTCGTGATCGGCGACAGCCAGTGGATCGGCCGCGGCGCGACGAAGGGGCTCTACGAGGACCTGACCGACTGGCTGCCGACCGTCGTCGACCTCGACACGATCCATCCGCGCGCCGCGCGCTACCTCTGCGAGTACCCGAGCGGCAGCGGGCGGTGGTACGCCGCGCCGTGCGAGACCGACGCGGTCGGGCTCGCGTACCGCCGCGACTGGTTCGAGGACCCGGCCGAGAAGGCGGCCTTCGAGGAGCGCTACGGCTACGCCCTCTCCGTGCCGGACACGTGGGAGCAATTCCGCGACGTGGCGGAGTTCTTCCACCGTCCCGACGAGAAGCGCTACGGTTGCGCGTTCCCGACCGGGCGCTCCTACGACGCGCTGACCATGGGCGTGCAGAACGTACTGTGGGCCTTCGGCGGCGCGTGGAAGGACGAGAACTCCAACGCCGTGGACGGCCACCTGAACACGCCCGAGACCGCGGCGGCCGTCGACTTCTTCCGCGAGCTGCTCGCGTTCGGGCCGAACGGCGCGGAGAACCTCGACTACGGGCGCGTGCTCGAGGTCTTCACCAACGGCTCGACGGCGATGCTCCTGAACTACTTCGCCTTCTTCCCCGGCATCCACGACACCTTCGGCGACGACGTCGGCTTCGCGGTCGTCCCCGCGAAGGACGGGCGGCGCGTCGCGAGCCTCGGCGGTCAGGGGCTGTCGATCTCGACGCGGATCCCCGACGAGAAGAAGGAGCTCTGCAAGGAGTTCATCGCCTGGTTCCTGAAGACCGAGACGCAGCGCAAGTGGATCACGAAGCCCGCCGGGTTCACGGCGAACACCGAGATCCTGACCAGCCAGGCCTTCCGCGACATGACGCCGTACAACGGCCCGTTCGCGGATTCGATCGACGGCATGCGCGACTTCTGGAACGTGCCGGCCTTCAACGAGCTCATGTCGGAGACGCAGAAGTACGTCGGGATGGCGATCGACGAGGAGCTGCCGACGGCCGAGGCCCTCGACAAGCTCGCCGCCGAGAAGGAACGCATCCTGCGCGAGAATGGGCTTCTCTAGCCTCGCTCTCCTCGCGCTGGCCTTCGCCGGCGCGCCGCAGGGGGAGCCCGCGCTGCGCGTCTACATCCGCGCCGGCGAGAAGACCCACGGACCGGGCGAGCACGACCACCCGCGGTTCCTGGAGGAGTGGACGCCGCTCTTGCGCGAGCGCGGCTGCGCGGTCGACGGTTCGCTCGCGTTCCCGAGCGCGGAGGCGCTGGCGCGGACCGACGTGCTCGTGATGTACGCCGCCGAGGGCGGTTCGATCCACGGCGACGAGCGCGCGCGGCTCGACGCCTACCTGGCACGCGGCGGCGGCATCGTCGTGCTGCACGACGCCGTGTGCGGCGACGACCCGCACTGGTTCAAGACCGTCGTCGGCGGTGCGTGGGAGCACGGCCACTCGAAGTGGCAGCACGGCGAGATGGGGCTCTACTTCGCCGACCGCGAGCACCCGATCACGCGCGGCGTCTCCAACTTCGACTTCGTCGACGAGATCTACTGGGACCTGCACCTCGATCCGGGCGCGCACGTTCTCGCCAACGCCTTCCACACGCCGTTCGACGTGACGCCGCAGATGTGGGTCTACGAGAAGGACGCGTACCGCGCCTTCGTCAGCATCCAGGGGCACTACCACGCGTCGTTTTCGCACGAAGCGTGGCGCACGCTGCTCCTGCGCGGGATCGCGTGGGCGGGCGGGCGCGACGCCGACGCGCTCGTGACGGCGGAGGAGGTGGCGGAGCTGCGCTACCCGCCCGGGGGACCGCTCGCGCCGGAGCGCGCGCACGAGCCCTTCGAGCTGCACCCGGAGTTCGAGATCTCGCTCGTCGCGGCCGAGCCGCTCGTCGTCAACCCGATCTCGGTCGACTGGGACGCCGACGGCCGCATGTGGGTCGCCTGCACGCCGGGCTACCCGTACAAGGCGGAGTTCTCGGGCGTCCCGCCGCACGACAGCATCGTCGTGCTCAGCGACGGCGACGGCGACGGACGCATGGACGAGTCGCGCGTCTTCTACGAGGGCCTCGACCTGGTGACGAGCCTCGTTCACCACGGCGACGGCGTGATCGTCGCCATGGCTCCGCACGTCCTCTGGTTGCGCGACCTCGACGGCGACGACGTCTGTGACCGGGCCGAGGTCCTGTACACCGGTTTCGGCTACGGCGACACCCACGCCACGATCAGCAACCTCCGTTTCGGAATGGACGGATGGCTTTACGCCACCCAGGGTTACAGCGGCGGCGCGTCGAATCACGTGCACGGAAGTGTCACCGAGCCCCGCCCGACCTGGTCCCCTACGGCTGACGGCGACACCGACCCCCGGGGTGGGTGGGGGTTAGGGATGGATCGTGCGGCGGAAAAGCCCTTCGGCCGCATCCCGAACGGCCTCCTCCGCTTCCGCCCCGACGGCTCGGCGATCGAGACCGTCGTCTCCTACGGCTCGAACACCTGGGGCCTCGACTTCGCCTGGGACGGCGAGCTCTTCTTCACGATGGCGAACGGCTCGCACCTGCGGCACGTCGTCCTCCCCGACCGCGTCCTCGCCGGCGCGCGCTTCGGAGACTCGCCGAGCTGGGTCGACGTCGTCGACCACCGCAAGGCGTTCCAGATATCGAGCAGCGACCGCCCCCCCTACCACCAGATCGACTTCGTCGGCGGCTTCACCGGCGCGGCCGGCTCGCTGATCTACACCGGCGGCGCGTGGCCCGACGACTTCGGCGGCGACCACTTCGTCTGCGAGCCGACGATCAACCTCGTGCACCGCGACAAGCTCGCCCCCGCGGGGCCGACCGTCCGCGCCTCGAAGCCGCGCGAGCAGGAGTTCCTCGCGTCGACCGACCTCTGGTTCCGGCCGGTCCACCTGCGCGTCGGGCCCGACGGCGCGATGTACGTGCTCGACTTCTACAACCAGGCGGCGGTGCACAACGACACGCGCGGGCCGCGGCACGGCCCGACCAACGCGGCGGTCCGGCCCGACCGCGACCGGATGCACGGGCGGGTCTGGCGCGTGCAGCACCGCGAGGCGACGAACGTCTCCGGCCCGCCGCTCGCAAGCGCGTCCTCGCGCGAGCTGCTCGCGAGCCTCGAAGAACCCAACCGCTGGCGGCGCGCGACGGCGCAGCGCCTCCTGCGCGAGCGCGGACCGGACGACCGCGCCTTCGCCGATGCCGTAGCCCTCTTCTCGCACCAGAGCGCGCTCCCCGAAGCGCGGCTGCACGCCCTTTGGCTGCTCGACAACTGGGGCGAGCCCGACGAGGTCATCGTCGCGGCGCTGGACGACCCCGACCCCTCGGTGCGCAAGAACGCGGCGCGCATCCTGGCCGCGCGGGGCGGAACGGAGCTCCCCACCGAGCTGACACTGCTGGCCGTCGACCAGGATCCGGCCACGCGGCTCGCGGGGCTCCTCGCGCTGTCCGGCCGCGCGATCCCGGCGGAGCTGGCGCCGGCCTTCGTCGAGCTCTACCTCGAGCTCGAGGAGGACTGGTCCCGCTCGGCGGTGCTCGGCGCGTTCGCGGACGAGCCCGAGGTCCTGCTGCGCGCCGCGCTCGAGGATCCCCGGTCCGCGGAACTCGCCGACCTCGCGGCCGAGTGCGCCCTTCGGGCGGCGCGTGCGCACGACGAACACCTTCACGCCGCGATCGAAGCGGTGGCGGCTCACGGCGACGGCTCGCCGGCGCTGCTCGAGGGCGCACTGCTCGGGCTGGTGCGCGGCCTCGGGGAGGGCGGGACGCCGCCGGAGTCCGCGGAGTCGCTCGCGCGGCTGCTCGAACACGAAGCGATCGAGGTGGCGATCGCCGCGCTCCCGCTCGCGGCGCGACTCGTGGAGGCACCCGACGGCGTCGACGCGCTCGCGAGCCGCCTCTACACGCTCTCCCAGGATCCCGACGCCGCGCTCGAGCTGCGGCTGCGCTGCCTCGACGCGCTGCTCGCGCTCCCCGACCGGCGCGCCGAAGGAGTGCGCGCCGCCGAGCGCTTCCTCGACCCCTACTTCCCGCTCGAGACGCAGCTCCGCGTCATCGAGGCCGTGTCGCGCGCGGCGGAGGATCCGGCGGTCGACGCCGCGGCCACCGACACGCTCCTCGAGGCGTTCCCGCGCGTCTCCAACGACGCGCGCGAGCAGATCTTCCACACCGTGATGCAGCGCCCGGCGCGCATCGACAAGCTGCTCGGCCGCTTCGACGCGAACCGGATCGGGCGGAACGACCTCGGTCCGCACCGCATCCACCGGTTGAAGAACCACCCCGACGCCGACGTGGCGCGGCGCGCGAACGACTTCTTCGCCGCCTTCGAGCGCGCGCCGGGCGCGATCGACGCGCTGATCGCAGAGCTCCTGCCCGCCGTCGAAGCGCCGGGCGACGCAGCGAACGGTCGCATGCTCTTCCGGCAGAACTGCGGCAACTGCCACGCGTTGAACGGCGAGGGCGGCGCGATCGGCCCCGACCTCACCGGGATGGGAGCCCACGGCGTGCGGGCGCTCCTACCGTTCATCCTCGACCCGAACCGCTCCGTCGAGGCGGCCTACCTCGAGTACGCCGCGCAAACCGTCGACGGGCGCAACTTCGCCGGGATCGTCGTGCGCGAGGCGCCCGATCACATCGTGCTGCGGAGCACCGCCGGCGACGAGGAGATCCCGCGCGACGAGATCGAGAGCCTGACCTCCACCGGCCGCACGCCGATGCCCGAGGGTTTCGAGACCCTCGGCGCGGAAGGGTTGCGCGACATCCTCGCGTACATGACGGCGGGCTACGGCGACTACCGCGTCCTCGACCTCGAGCTACTGGGCACGTCGACGACCAACGCGCTGTACGACCTCGAGCGCGACCGCAAGCCCATGCGCTTCCGCGCCACCGGCATCGTCGACGCCGGCAGCGTGCCCTTCGAGATCCTCGACCCCGAGCGCGTACCGCTCAACGCGATCACGCTGCGCGGCGGCATGGTCGCCGACTGGGACTCCAAGTCGTTCCCGCAGCGCGTCGAGGTGCCCGTCGGCTTCGCGCTCGAGCGCCTGCACGTGCTCGGCGGCATCGCGGCTTGGGGCTTTCCATTCACCGCGTCGCGCTCCCCCATCGTGAAGCTGACGTGGCGCTACGCGGACGGCGAGACCGAGGAGCTCGTCCTGACCGACGGCGACCGTTTCGCCGACTGGATCCGCCGGCACGACGTGCCCGGCTCCGTTTACGTCGACCTGCTCGAGCCCGGCAGCGTCGGGCAGGTACGCCACTTCTCCGTCGACCCGTCGCGCACCGACGTCGCGGTCGAGGCGATCGTGCTCTCAAGCTTCGACAACCACCTCGCGCCGACCTTCCTCGCGCTGACCGCGCAGGTCCGCGGCGCGGCGAGCGCGCCGCCGGTCCCGCCGCCGTGGGAGCCGCCGGCACAGGCGCGCGTCCTCGTTTTCGGCGGCGGCTCGAGCCACGACTTCCGCCGCTGGTTCCACGAGGAGGACTTCCGCACCCTCGCCGCCGAGGGCGAGCGGCTCCACTACGAGGAGCTGCCGCGGCGCCTGGCGGAGCTGCTCCCGCAGCTCGACGTGCTCGTGCTGTGCAACAACCAGCCGCTGCCCGACGCCGCGCTGCGCGAAGCGATCTTCGCGCACGCCGACGGCGGCCGCGGCCTCCTGCTCGTGCACGCCGCCACCTGGTTCAACTGGCGCAACTGGCCGGAGTACAACCGGAAGCTCGTCGGCGGCGGCTCGCGCAGCCACGAGGCCCTCGGCGAGTTTGAGGTGGTCGTCGACGCGCCCGAGCATCCGCTGATGGAGGGCGTCCCCGCGACCTTCCGCATCACCGACGAGCTCTACCGTTTCGAGCGCGCGGCGCAGGGCTCCCCCATCGAGGTGCTCGCGACCGGCCGTTCGCTCACGAGCGGCGCGAGCTACCCCGTCGTCTGGACCGTGCAGCGCGACGGCGGACCCGTGGTCTGCATCACGCTCGGCCACGACGGCGCCGCGCACACGCACGAGGCGTATCGGACGCTGCTCCGCAACGCGGTCGCGTGGCTCTCGGACCGCTAGAAGACGATCGCAAGCACCGCAGGGTTGGTGAACGCGGGCAACGCTCCCGCTTGCAGCGCCTGGAACGCCGGAATGCTCCCGAGCAGCCCCGGGCTCGCGGGAATCGCGAGCGGCACGCTCGCCTGGCCGGACGGGCCGAGCGTGAAGGACCCGAGAACGGCGAGGCTGCCGAGGTCGAGAAAGAGCGTCCCGAAGACGCCGGGAAACGTCAGGCTCGGCCCGAAGGCGAGCGAGGCGGCCGCGAGCACCGGGGTGCCCGGGCTCCCCTCGATGACGAAGGCGGCGGTACCTCCGACGGCGCCCTGCGACGGCGTGATGTAAGCCGTCGACAGCGCGGCGGTCTCCACTGTGAGGGTCGACGACGGATCGATGAGCGTCGCAGGTGCCTGGGTCCCTGCCGAGTCGAGCCCGCCGGCGATGGGAGCATCCGCCTGAACGAGCGCATCGGAGCCCTGCTGCAACCAGAGGCCGATGCCGCCGACGAAGCCGGGCGGGCCGTCGGCGTCGCCGCCCCGGAGCTCCGTGCCGGGACCGCCGACGATCTCCACGCTCGACTGGGTCGCCACGAGCGCATGGCCGCCGTTCGCGCCGACGGGGCCGCAGAAGGTGCAGTACGAGCCATTGCCGCCGACGAGGCTCGTGCGGGCGAGCGTGACGGCGGACTGCATGGCGGTCATCACCGGAGCGCCCGAGCCATAGAGCATGAGAGCGGCGATGGGCCCATACCCCTTGTAGATGCCGTTCGCCACGTGCAGCGTCGTGGTCTCGACGCGGAGCACGGGCTGCAGGATCCCCTTCCCCATGCCCGGAGACTCCGAGCTCAAGAGGAAGACGCGGCCGTTGTTCAAGAAGTCCATCGCCGTGGCGTCGGCGGAGAACGGCGGAGGCCCGGACACGATGACGTCGTGAAGCGCGACCGTTCCCGGGTTGCCGATCACTTCCACCTTGGTGAAAAGCCCCATCGACATTCCCGAGACGAGTGCCTCGTCGCCGGCCGCGATCCCGGTGATCTCGCACCCGTCCGCGGTCACTTGCGCGGACCCCACGCCCAGGACGCGGAGCGGCTTGCTCAGGACGAACTTGGAGTAGGCCCCGGGCTGGACCAGGATCGTGTCGCCCGCCTGCGCCGCGTCGATCGCGTCCTGGATGTCCGGGAATCCTCCGGGCCCGACCACGAGGAGCGCGGCGTGCGCGCTGGACGCGAGCCAGGAGAGAAACGCGGAGAGGAGGAGCAGGCGCCTCCGGCTCATGGCTCCAGCTTACGCCTCGCGTAGAATCCCGCGGAACGAAACCCAGCCCGAGGAGTAAGCGAAGTGACGGAGACGACTTACGACAACTCGCGAACCGGCATCCTCAAGCGCTTCCGCGCGCAGATCGCGCGCGGCGAGCCGATCATCGGCGGCGGCGCCGGCACCGGCATCTCCGCCAAGAGCGAGGAGGCCGGCGGCATCGACCTCATCATCCTCTACAACTCCGGCCGCTATCGCATGGCGGGGCGCGGCTCGACCGCCGGGTTGATGCCGTACGGCAACGCCAACCAGATCGTGAAGGAGATGGCCTTCGAGGTCATCCCCGTCGTGAAGCACACGCCCGTGCTCGCGGGGGTCTGTGGCACCGACCCGTTCATCATGCCGAAGCTCTTCCTCAAGGAGCTTCGAGAGCTCGGCTTCGCCGGCATCCAGAACTTCCCGACCGTCGGGCTGATCGAGGGCCGCATCCGCGACACGCTCGAGGAAACCGGGATGAGCTACAAACTGGAGGTCGAGGTCACCGCGCTCGCGCACGAGATGGACATGCTGACGACGCCCTACGTCTTCGACACCGACGAGGCGAGGTGGATGACCGACGCCGGCGCCGACATCGTCGTCGCGCACATGGGCTGCACCAGCGGCGGCACGATCGGCGCGGAGACCGTAAGCCCGCTCGACGAGTGCGTCGGCAAGATCCAGGCGATCGTCGAGACCTGCAAATCGATCCGCGAGGACGTGATCGTGCTCTGCCACGGCGGCCCGATCGCGATGCCGCCGGACGCCGACTACATCATCCAGCGCGTCGAGGGCATCGACGGCTTCTACGGCGCGAGCTCGACGGAGCGCTTCCCCACCGAGGTGGCGATCCGCGAGCAGATCGAGCGCTTCAAGGCGATCCGGCTTCCGCGATGACCGATCCCGCGGCCGCCGGAGCGAGGGTGGAAGAGGCGTACCTGGCGCAGCTCGACCGCGACTGGCGGCCGGTGCGGGAGATCCATCCCGAGGACGAGATGTACCTCTGGACCGAGGAGATCGGCGTCCCGCCCGCGAGCCGGCGCGTCCAGTACATGATCTCGGGATACGAGATCCTGCTCCTCCTGGAGCACCTCGCAAGCTGCCTCGGACGCGAGCTCTCCGCGTGCACGCCGCTTCTCGACTTCGCCTGCGGCTACGGGCGCTCGACGCGCTTTCTCGTCCACGAGGTCGGCGCCGGGCGGATGCTCTGCTCGGACATCCTCGGCGGAGCGGTGGATTGGCTGACGGCGACCCTCGGGGTCCCCGCGATGCTCTCGGCGCCCGACCCGGCGGACGTCGACTTCGGGCGCGAGTTCGAGCTGATCTGGGTCGGCTCACTCTTCAGCCACCTTCCCCGCGAGCGGTTCAAGAGCTGGCTCGCGAAGCTCTACGGCGCGCTGGCGTCCGACGGCGTCCTCGTCTTCAGCACGCACGGCGCCGGGCTCTGTCCCGCGGACGCGGAGGACCCGAGCGGCTTCAGCTTCGTGCGCCGGAGCGAGAGCCGCACGCTCTCGCTGGACGAGTACGGCGCGACCTACGTGACGCCGGCGGTCGTGCGAGCGATCGCCGACGAGGTCGGCGTCGCGCGGCTGCGCGGCCTCGCGCGCGAGGTCTGGGGCGTGCAGGACGGCTACGTCGCCGCGCGCGCGGAGCTCCCGGAACTCGAGCGCTGGAATCTCACGCCGCGAGTACTCGGCGGGATCTTCCGCGCGGACGTCGACGCCGAG
>JANQEJ010000305.1 GCA_028278425.1 Planctomycetota bacterium
TCTGGCGAATCCGGGCGAGCTGGCGGAGACGTCGGACGGCGGCTCCGCCGCAGCCGCCGGGGCGGCCGCGCCGGAGCGCGCCGTCGTCGAAACGGTGCCGGCGGTGGGGGAGGGCGGCATCGAGCTCGTCTTCCTCCTCCCGAGCGGCGGGCCCGCGGCCGGCGTCGACGTGGTCGTGCTCGCGGACGCCTCGAAGACGGACGCGGAGACCTTCGACAAGCTCGACGAGGTCGACGGACTGATGAAGGAGCGCGGCTCCCGGCGCAAGGCGGACGGCCGAGGCGTGCTGCGGATCCGCCAGCCGAAGGAGAAGCCGACTCTGGTCATCGCCGGCGGCGAGGGGCTGTGGGCCAAGCGGTACGTCTCCGTCGGCGAGGGAGGTCCGATCGAGATCGATCTCGAGCGCGACGTCACGCTGCGCGCGCGCGTGGTCGACGCGCGCGGCGCGCCGCTCTCGGGCTCGATCGTCGAGATCGTGCGCAGGCGCGAGCACTGGTCGTGGAGCCCGCGCGAGGCCGAGGCCCAGGGCCCTGACGCGATCGCCGTCTTCCCCCACGCGCAGCGCACCATCAAGGGAGACGAGGTGATCGCCTGGACGGTGGCGGTGCAAGCGGTGCTCGAGGATCCCGTGGAGCACGAGCTCGATCCCGAAGACCTGCCGAACGAGCTCTTGACGCTGGCCCTTCCCGCTACGGGCTCGGTCGTCGTCCGCGTGCTCGAGGCGGACGGGACGCCGTTCGAGGCGGAAGCGAAGGTCGAGCTCGGCATCGTGAAGGAGGGCGAGCCGCGCGAGATCTCGCCGTTCAGCGGCATGCGGCGCCAGTACGTCGAGCGACCCGTCGAGAAGGGCGTCGCGCGCTTCCCCTACGTCGACCTTGGACGCGAGCTCGAGGTGAAGGCCATGCGCGGCGGCTCGCGCGTCGCGACGCGCGTCTACGGCCACGGGCCCGCCCGCGCCGGCGAGACGAGGACCTTCGAAGTTGCGCTCGGCAGCGATCACCCCGTCGGCCTCCTGCGCGCGGTCGACGAAGAGGGCGCGCCGCTGGCGGAGACGGAGCTGAGCTTGCGGGTCGAGTTCAGCGGCACCCACCTGTCGAACTCGAACCGGATGGAGACCACGACGGACGCGGACGGCTACTTCCGCGTCGACCTGGCCGCGGACTGGACCGAGGGGACGCGCCGGCGCATCGTGATCGTGCTCGGCTCGCCGGATGAGCCCGAAGCGACCGGGGACGTCGACGTCAGCCGCAAGCTGCAGAACGGGCTCAACGATCTCGGGGACGTCGTTCTCGCCGGTCCGCAGCTCTTCGCGCGCGGGCGCGTCGTGACGGAAGCCGGCGACCCCGTGCCGGGAGCGAAGCTCGACCTGCGCTACAAGACTCCCGAGCGGACGTGGTGGCAGTTCGATTGGAACTTCGACCACAGGGCCGACGCCGACGGCCGGTTCGAGGTCACGGGGAAGCACGCGGGCATCGAGTTCGAGATCGGAGCGTCCAAGTCGGGCTGGGCGGGGCCGATGCGGCCGCTCGTGCCCGGCGACGCGAACGTCGTGATCGAGCTCGCCGCCGGGGGCGGGATCGCCGGGTCCGTCCTGCTCGACGATGCGATCCCGAAGGACGAGATCCTGATGCGTCTCACCGACGGCGGCGACCTCCTGGACCACCTGCAGTACTACGACCGCCAGACGAAGCTCGACGAGGAGGGGGCCTTCGAGTTCTCGCGTCTCCGGCCGGGCGAGCACGCCGTGTCCGTCACCGTCGACCAGGGCGGGCGGACGCTGATGGGCGTCGAGGGAGTGCTCGTGCGCAGCGGCGAGGTCACGCGCGATCCTCGCCTGGCCGCTATCGATCTCCGCGGCAAGCTCTTCGCGCGCAAGATCACGTTCGTGCCGCCCGAGGACGGCGCCCCGGTGCAGGGCCAGATCCATTTCGGTCCCACCGGCGCCGAGGAGCTCGACTCGCAGCGCTGGTTCCACGAGCGCGAGGTCCAGCTTCTCACGCAGGACGAGGTCGTCGACGTGCTGATCGAGGCGCGCGGCTACCGTTCGGAGCGACTGGAAGGCGTGTCCGGCGACGTCACGGTTCCGCTGCACGCCGGCTATCCCGTGCGCGTCGTCCTGCGCGGGGACGCGCAGCTCCCCGAGCCGCCGATCTACGTCAAGGTCGCCCTCGCGCCGGACAGGGGCGGAGCCAGTCTCGACTACGGCGCTCCGGCTTTCGACGAAACGCGCGAGATCGTGGTCCGCGTGCCGGCCGCCGGCCGCATGAAGGTGCACTGGATCCTCGAGCGGCGCACCTCAACGTCGGGCATGGCGATGAGCACCGGCTTCGGACGCGACCAGTTCGTCGAGGTGTTCGAGGGCGGCGGCGAGCAGACCGTCGAGGTGACGATCTCGGACGAGGAGATGAAGAAGCTTTTGAGCGACTTCCAGTAGTTGCTGCGGCACCGTACGCAACTACTCCCCGTCGAGCAGCTTCCGCAGGCTCTCGCTCTCGAAGAGCTGTCCGTTCGCGACCACGGCGCGAATCCGGCGCGTGTTGCCGATCTCCTGGAGTGGATTGGCCTCGAGCAGCACCAGGTCCGCGAGCTTGCCCGGCTCGACGCTTCCGAGCTCGTCTTCGCGCTCGAAGTAGACCGCCGGGTTCCAGGTGGCGGTGCGCAGCGCTTCGGCGGAGGTGAAGCCGCAGCTCACGAGCAGCTCCAGCTCGTCGTGGAGGCTGAAGCCCGGGAACGTGTACGGGTTGGCCACGTCGGTCCCCGCGAGGAAGGGGACGCCGGCTTCGCGCATCGCGCTCACGAGCTCGAGCGAGCGGGCGTAGGTCTTGCGCGCCGTGACCCAGTCCTCGTCCTCGTAGACCTTGAAGCGAATGTCGTTCTCGGGCTTCCACATGCTCGCCCAGAACGCCGGCAGGTACTTCATCCGCTCGTCGGCGCAGAACTCCGGGTCGTCCATGTGAGAGACCGAGCGCAGGACGACGAGGGTCGGGCACTGCCACGTGCGGTTCGCCGCGAGCATGGCGAAGAGGTCTTGCGCCCTCTCCTCGTCGAAGGACTCCTGCGCCAGGATCCAGCGGTCGTGCAGCTTCGTCGTCGCTCTCGACATCCGGAGGAGCTCGTCCTCACGGTTCGAGCAGCCGGCCTGGATCCCGGTGAGATGCTCGATGCTCTTCTGTCCGGCGTCGGAGGCCTCGGAGGCGCGCACGGTGTCGGGAACGTGGCCGCAGAAGGGCATCCCCAGACGCTTCGCCTCCGCGGCGATGGCGAAGTAGCTCTCGCGGGAGAGCTTCGAGTAGACCTTCACGAAGTCGGCGCCGTCCTCGCGCAGCGTCGCCACCGCGGCGCGGCCCTCCTCGGCGCCCTTCGCCTCGAGCGAGCCCGGCCAGTACGGGTCTTCCCCGTCGACGATGCGTCCGGCGGCGACGACGCGCGGCCCGACGCGCTCGCCGCGGAAGAGCCCCTTCGTGAAGCCGACGTTCCCCATCGTGAACATGTCGCGCACGCCGGTGACCCCGTTGGCCACGTAGAGCTCGCCGAAGCGGGCGGCGGCCGTCATGTGGACGTGCATGTCCCAGAGGCCGGGGATCAGGAAGCCGCCCGCGCCGTCGACGCGGCGTGCGTTCGCCGGAACCCCGACCTCGGCGGACGGACCCGCGGCTTCGATGCGCTCGCCGCGCACGACGACGGTCTGCCCGGCCACGAGCTCGCCGGCGCGTACGTCGACGATGGTGACGTCCGCGATGGCGACCGGTTCGTCCTGGGGAAACGCGAAGGCGAGCAGCGCGAGGAGAAACGGCGGCATGGTCGTGACTGTATGCTATGCCTCCCCCTCCATGGGCGCCTCCCTCAACGACTTCCTCGACTTCGTGCTGCTCTGGGTCAAGAAGCGCACCGGCGTACACGTCGGCGAGCTCGTCGTCTACCCGGCGATGGTCCGCCATTGCCTGTGCTGCCAGCAGAACGGGAGCTACTCGCACACCGCCGACGGGCTGTGCCAGAAGTGCTGCGTCGACATGCCGTGCACGATGTGCGGCGAAACGTTCACGCCGACGATGGAATCGCTGGGCGTCTTCTGCGCGAAGTGCTGGAGCGGGCTCGAGGAGAAGTGGTCCACGACCTTTAGGGACGAGGATCCGGTTCGAGCGGAGATGGCGGTCCGTACGGCCGTCTCCGACGCGCACCCGATCCTGACCGGGTGCCGGCACGCCGGCTGAACGAGCGCGCGGCTACGGCAGCAGGAACGAAACGAGCTCGTCGTCCGTGCCGCCGGCGGCGGTGACGCGCAGGATCAGGTTCAGCGGACCGGCGGGGTCGACGCCGGAAAGCCCGGAGCCGACGAACACGTCGAGCTCGATCGTGTGGGCGCCGGGTCCCACCGTCGCGCTCGACGAGCCGATCGGCACGGGGGCGGCGCCGCCGTCGCTCTCGAGCAGGAAGTCCGCCTGGCACGAAACCGGCGTCGCGGCGTGGTTCTCGACCGTGGCGACGAGCTTCAGCGTGTCGACGTCGAGCTGCGGCGCCGGCAGTGACGCGACCGTGATCGCGGGCTCGCGAAGAACGCCGAGGTCGCCGGACGGGACGCGCAGGACGTCCTGGACCGGCCCGGCGGGCCAGTGCACCGTCAGGCGATCGATCCGATCGGCGGTGCCGAGCCCGAAGTGGACCATCTTGGTCGATCCGGAGAGGTACACCGTGTCGGCCAGCACCGCGCGGCGGAGGACGTCGCCGCCGACGGCCGCTTCGAGTCGCGCTCCGATTCCCTCGAGGTTGGAGAAGCGACCCAGGAGCCGCAGCTCCACCCAGCCGTTCTCCTCGGGCGCCATCTCGTTGACCCACAGGCGGCTCGCGTCCGTGTCCGCCGCCGTGGCGATCTGCTGGTTGTTCGACGTGTAGAGGTCGATGCGGCCGTCGCCGTCGACGTCGACCGCGGCGCCTCCCCGCCCAGCTCCTTCGTCGTCGAGTCCGGAGTGGCGGTGGAGCAGACGGCGGAAGTGCTGGCCGTCCACGCTTTGCCACAACGCGTTGGGCTCGCGCAGGTCGTTGCTGATGAAGGGCGCCGCCGGGATGAACCCGTTGACGACGAAGAGGTCCTCCCAGGTGTCGTTGTCGAAGTCGGCCCAGACCGTCGCCCAGGAGGAGTAGAGCGCCGTGCCCGCGGGGTTCGTGCCCTCGGCGGGACCCAGCTCGTACGTCGCGTCGACGAAGGCGCCTCCTTCGTTGCGCAGCAGGACGTTGTCGCCGAGGTTCGAGAGATAGAAGTCCCAGTCCCCGTCGTGGTCGAAGTCGGCCGCGTTCACGCCCATGTTGTACTGCGGCCGCACGTCGAACCCCGTCGCCGCGGTGACGTCGTCGAAGGCCAGCGCGCCGCCGGCCGAAGCGTTGCGGTACAACGCGTTGGGAAGGACCCACATCCCGAAGTCGTTGCCGACCTGAACGTCGGGATAGCCGTCCTGGTCGTAGTCCGTCGTCGCAACCGAGAGCGTGCAGCCCGCCGTCGCCTCGCCCTCCGGCGAGACGTACTCCGGAATGTGCGGGTTCGGCGGTCCAAAGACGCCCGAGTTGTCGACGCCGAGCTGCGCCGCGCGCTCGACGAAGGCCGCGCCCTCGTTGACGAAGAGCTGGTTGGGCTCGCCGTAGTGATACGGGAAGTTGAGGACGCGGATGTAGTTCCCGACGTACAGGTCGAGGTCCCCGTCGAGGTCGAAGTCCGACCACGAGGCCGCCGTGGTGAACTTGTCGCCGCCGTCGACGCCGGCCGCGGCCGCCACGTCGGCGAAGGCGCCCCCGCCCAGGTTGCGGAAGAGCGCGTTGGGGCCGGTGGTGAAGAGGTAGACGTCCGCCCGTCCGTCCTGATCGAAGTCGGCGGAGCTCGCGCCCATCGGGTCGAAGTTCCCGCTGGTTTGGATTCCCGCGCCCGCGGTCACGTCCTCGAACGCGTCGCCCATGTGGCGGAAGAGCCGGTTGGCCCCGCCCGCGTGCGCGACGAAGAGGTCGTCGTCCCCGTCGCCGTCGCAGTCGAACCAGGCCGTGCCGCCCCCCATCTGGCTGGAGAAGCTGCCGCCGCCGTCGAAGAAGAGGACGCCGTAGTCCTCGGAGGCGTCGCGGAAGGCCTGGCCCGGAGCGCCCTGGGGCGTCGCGGGCAAGGTCAGGAGGAGGAGGGAGAGCGCGGCCGTCACGCCGGTGATTGTATCCCCGCCGCGCGGGTCGCGCGGGGCCGCCCGCGGGTTCCGTAGGATTGGGGCGCCCTCCATGCCGCCGACGTCCGCCTATCCCCCGTCCGACCGTGGCCGCGCGTAGCGTCGCCGTGCGCGCGGCCGTCGCGCTCGGCGTGGCCCTTTTCACCGTGGGCGCCGTCGAGATCGGGGCGCGGCTCTACCTCGGCGACGACTTCGCGGCCGGGCTGCCCGTGGGCCGCCCGGAGGAGGCCTGCGCGCGGCACGACCCCGACCTCGGTTGGGTCAACCTCGCCGGCGCGCGGACGCGGGTGGTCGCGCCGAAGTTTCGCTACGACGTCGCGATCAACTCCCGCGGGCTGCGCGACCGCGAGCACGAGGTCGAGCCCTCCGGGGAGGTCTTCCGCGTCGCCCTGCTCGGCGACTCGGTCGCGTGGGGGTGGGGCGTCGACGACGGGTTGGGCTTCGCCGACCTGGTCGAGGAGGAGCTCGGGCCCGACGTCGAGGTGATCAATCTCGCCGTTCCCGGCTACAGCACGGACCAGGAGCTCTGGATGCTCGAGCGCGAGGGCCGGTCGTACGCGCCCGACCTCGTGCTGCTCTGCTTCATCTTGAACGACGTCGTGGGGAACGCGTCGGGCGAGGGGCACGTCGGCGGCAAGCCGCGGTACGTGCGGACGCCGGCGGGGGACTGGGCGCTCGCCGGCCGGCCGGTGCCGCCGCCCGAGGAGGGAGAGGGCGAACCCGCCTTCCGCGAGCGGCTCTACGCGCGCTCCGCCTTCCTTCAGCTCGTCCGGCCGCCGGACGCGGAACGCCAGCTCGCGGAGTCGGCGGCGAGCGTGCTGCCGTCGGCCGCACCGCGGCACACGCAGAAGGCCTTCAACAAGTACCGCGCGGAGATCGCGCGGCTGTGCGAACAGATCGTCGCACCCGACTCGGTGACGCGGATGCTGCTCGGCCGGTTGAACGCGGCCTGCGAGACGATGGGCGCGCCGCTCGTGGCGTTCTCGGTTCCTCACCACCACGACCGCTACCTCTATCAGCCCGGCTCGATGCGCCCGGAGATTCCGGCGGTCGGTGCGTACCGCACGGTCCTGTCGCGGAGCCTGGCGCAGGCCGGGGAGAGCCTCGGCTTCGAGGTCTTCTCCGTCGATCAGGCGCTGCTCGACGAGGTCGACCAAGGGCACGTGCTCCACGTGGGGGACGGGCACCCGAACGAGCTCGGGCACCGCGTCCTCGCGCGCCGCGTCGTCGAGGAGCTGCTCCCGCGCGTCGAGGCGTGGCGCCGCGGTCGATGAGGCTTCACCGCGCTCGCCGGGCCGGGAAGTCGGAGCGCCACGAAAAAAGGGGCGCGGGTGGGAACACCCGCGGCCCTTGATTTCCAGCGGAGGCCTACCAGCCGCCGCGTCCGCGACCGCCGCCGCCGCCACCGCCACCGCGGGGCTGACGCTCGCGAGCTTCGTTGACCCTGAGGGTGCGACCGTCGAGGTCGGTACCGTCGAGGGCTTCGATCGCCGCTTGAGCGTCGGCGTCGTTCGCCATCTCGGCGAACGCGAAGCCGCGCGGACGTCCGGTCTCGCGATCGGTCACGATGTGGATGTCCTTGACGCTGCGTCCACCCTCGGTGAGGGCGGCGCGCAGGCCGTCTTCGGTGGTGTCAAACGACAGGTTGCCGACATAGAGCCGGGTTCCCATGTTCCTCTTTCCTTTCCGTGGTCTCTGTCTGCGATCTTCGTCCCGTCCAACCAACGGAAAGGCGTCGATACGCGGAGCATTCTGTCTGTGGATTCGAATCTCACCCCCCCGAAGGCGGGCGGCAAGGCGCGGCACGATACCAAGAACGCCCCCGTTTCCCAAGGACGGCGGCCCTCGGCGGGCATGCTGCCCCGTTGTAAGCGTCCGGGAAAGGTGCGGTTCGCCCGCCGAAGTCTCGGGTTTCGGCGTGGAAGGCGCCGAGTACACTCGGGCGTCTGTTCCCACCCTCGACCCCTCTGGAGGAGTCCCATGCGCAAACTCTTGATCCTGGCGCTCGGCACCCTGGCGCTGGCGAGCACCGCGGGAGCTCAGGTCGGCGAGAAGCCGCCGGAGCTCGAAGCGGTCAAGTGGTACAACACCCCGCCGCTGGCGCTCGAGCAGATGCTCGGCAAGGCGGTCCTGGTCGAAGTCTTCCGCACCTGGTGAAGCCCGTGCAAGGCCGGGGTCCCCGAGCTCAGCTCCAAGTGGGAGAAGAGCTCGAGCAAGGGCCTGGTCGTCATCGGCGTGACCGATGAGCCGCCGGAGCTGGTGGACAAGTTCGTGGCGCAGTTCAAGCCGACCTATCCGATCGTCTCGCTCAAGAGCGGAGACTTCGAGAGCTTCCTCGGCGTGCGGGGTTTCCCGCACAAGGCGGTGATCGCGCCCGACGGGACGCTCTTGGCGAACGACCGCGCGGGAGTGCCGAGCGCGCTCTCCAAGGCGATGTCCAAGGCGAAGAAGGGCTCGATGTGGCCCAAGTCGCTCGCCAAGCAGGCGAAGCTCCTGCAGGCCGGCGACTACGTGAAGGCGTACGCCGCCACCCTGAAGGCCATCGAGGGCGGCAAGCTCCCCGAGGGCGACGTGGCGACGGCGGAGCTCTTCAAGACCTACGTCGAAGACCTCGGGACGACGGCTCTCGACACGGGGCGCGCGGCCCTGGACGAGGGCTTCGTCTACCGCGCCGCGACCGGCGTGGAGTACTGGGCGGCCGCCAAGCCGCCGGTTCCGGTGACCGAGGACTGCCGAAGGCTCCTGGCCGAGCTCGAGGCCCTGCCGGACTACAAGAAGGAGATGAAAGGCGGCGAGATCTTCGCGGAAGCGAAGGCGCTCGAGGACGAGATGGAGTACCTGGACGCCGCGAAGGCGTACAAGTCCATCCTGAAGAAGTGCGCCGACACGAAGATCGCGGGACACGCGCGCACGACCGCCGAGGAGCTGATCAAGAAGGGCATGATCGGTTTCAGCTCGGCCTGCCAGACCTGCCGCAAGGCGGGCAAGGCGTGCGCGAAGCACGCCGAAGACTTCAAGCTCTAGGCAAGGGCGAAAAAGAAAGCGGGCGGAGCGATCGTTGGACCGCTCCGCCCGCGTCGTTTCGGAAGTGGCTCCTAGTTCTCGGGATCGTCCGTCCCGAACTTCATGAAGTCACCGTTGAATTGCTTGTCGGGGCTCTCCCAGAGACGCCCGCCGCCGTTGAAGAAGGCGCCGGGGCTGAGGGTGATCGCTCCGACCAGCGCCGGGTTCTGGATCGACTCGACGCTCGAGCTCGCGACGAGACCGTGGACGATGGCCCAGCCAGTCTCGAGGTTCTCCTGCCCGTCACAGTCGGTGTCCAACTCGCCCGGATCGTCGGGCGTGTTGAAGTGCAGGTACGAGTTCGTGAACACCTCGCTGATCTCGGAGAGTCTGCACTCCGCCCAGCAGGTGAACTGGAGCTGAGCCGACAGCGGGAACTCGTTGTCGTTGAAGACGTCGAAGTCGACCGTGGCCTTGAACTCCGATCCGCCCGAGAGGTTGATCAGCGTCAGCGACGTGTCAACCAGAGCGATGAACGAATCGATGTAGAGGGTCTCCGGCGTGCCTTCGTACTCGTTGCCGTCGAAGTCGAGCTGACCGTCGCCGTCCAGGTCGGTGGCGGCCTTGTGGGCCACCGGCGACTCGAACGGGATGGCGTTCAGGCTGTAGACGCCGCCGAGGCTGTTGACGACCAGCTCGGAGCCGATCAGGGCGTTGAACGCCCAGGCGGTCTTGAACAGGTCGGGATCCTGCGCGTGGACCACGAGGTAGCCCTGTTGGTTCGGGCCGTTGTGGCAGGCGGTGAGCACCGAGAGCGTGTCCGCACCCGTCAGGGTCTCGACCCGGTCGTTGATCAGGCACCCGAGCGGGTTCTTCGGATCCGACGGATTCGGGATCGTGTTCAGGTACTCGAACATGACGTTGGTCGTGCCCATCGTGGGGGACAGGTCGGTGTTCGTCACGTTCACGATCGTGAAGAACGATGCCGAGCCGCCCTGCCCAACGCTCACGCCCGAGCGTTGGACCGGATAGATCAACGCGCTGCCTGGGGTGAGGCCGTCCGCGAGCACAGCTGGCGACAGAGTCGCCGCGCACAACGCCGAGAGCGTTGCCTTTGTGATGAGTTTCATCTGTCTCCTTCCTGTCTGAGCTAGATCAAGTCGGGGTGGAACTTGTTCCAAGGCGAGCGAGCCGCCTCTCCTTCCCGAGTCTCCTCTGGCGAGAAACCCCTCTCCTTGGGGCCGGACAATAGCACGATCCTTCTCATTTGCGAACTGCTAAGGCCGGTTAATAAACGTTTGGATACGCACTAGTGCGGGTGTCGCGCTCCCTCGGCGCCCGCGCTTCCCTCCCGGCTTCGGGAGGCCGTTCAGAGCTCCAAGCAGCGCTCGTGCTCGCGAACGTGTGTCCGCGGCGCGGGCAGCGTGCCGGTTCGACCCGTCGGAGCGAATCCGTGGCGCTCGTACAGCTTGATCGCGGCGGCGTTCTCGTCCGCCACCTCGAGCAGGACCCGTTCGTATCCAATCGACCGCGCCCACAGGACGACGGCCTCGACCAGCCGATCGCCGACGCCCTTCCCGCGGGCCTCGGGCGCCACCCACATGGCGAAGAGGCCCGCCGCGCCCTCGCGCCCCCGAAACGGGGAGCCGACGGCGAGTCCGACGTCGGCGCCCGCCGATCGGACGAGGAAGGTCGCCGTGGCGCCGCCCGCGAGCCGTTCGCGCCAGACCTCCGGCGGGCGGACCGCGTCCTGCGCCAGGGTGGTGCCGAAGGCGTCGGGATCCTCCCGCAGGGCGCGCAGGCGGATCGCCCGCACCCGCTCCCAGCCGTCCGGTCCCATCCGCTCGATCTCCAGCACCGCGGCGTCAGGCTAGACTCGGCGGGTTGACAAGACGAGCGCTCCTTCTGCTCGCCGTCGCGGTCGCCGCGATCGCGTCGGTGCCGGTGCTTCTCTCCGACTCCCGCCCGACGGAGGACGTGCGCTGGGCCAGCGGCCCGGCGGAGCTCGCCGGCACGCTCCACCTTCCGGACGGCGACGGGCCCCATCCGGCGGCGGTCTTCGTCCAGGGCTTCGGCGACTGGACGCGGGGGGAGAGGCTGTTCCGGGTGCACGCCGAGCGGCTGGCGGGGAAGGGCCTCGCGATCCTGATCTACGACAAGCGCGGCTGCGGCGAGTCGACGGGAGACTGGCGGCGGGCGAGCCTCGCGGAGCTGGCCGAGGACGCTCTGGGCGGCCTGCGCCTCCTGCGGCAGCACCCGCGGATCGATCCCGAGCGCCTGGGGCTCTTCGGCACGAGCCAGGGAGGGGCGATCGCCCTGATCGCGGCGTCGCGGTCGGCCGACGTGAAGTTCCTCGCCACGCTGTCGCTCTCGACGCGCTCGCCCGCGGAGCACGACGGCTTCATCGTCGGTGCCACGCTGCGTCAGAAGCATTATTCAGAGGAAGAGATCGCGCGCGCGGTCGAGCTCCACGGTCAGCTCCTCGAGGTGAGCCGCACCGGGCAGGGCTGGGAGGAGGCGCGGGCGTCGGTCGAAGCCGTGCGCCACGAACCGTGGTTCCGCGACGCGGGCCTCGAGCTGCACCCGAAGGGATCCGGGAGATGGTCCGCGTACCGCGACCTCCCGATGGACTTCGATCCGTTGCCGCTCCTGCGCACGCTCGAGATCCCGCTCTTCGCGGCGCAGGGCGAGGAGGACTGGCTGGTCCCGGGCCGGCGCGCGGCCGAAGTCCTCGAGACCGTGCGCAGCGAGCACGGTCGCGACGTCACCGTCGTTCTGATCCCCGGCGCGGAGCACACCCTGCGCGTTCGATCGGGTTGGCCGGTGCGGCGTTGGACGTGGCCCGAGGACTACTGGGACGCGCTCGACGCCTGGCTGGCGGCCCACGTGCTACCCTGACGCGCGATCCGGGGGCGTGGGGAGGGTTGCTCGTTCGGCTCTGTTCTGGCTCGGAGCTTCTCCGTCTACGGACGGAATCTCGTGCCGTTCTTCCTCCTGTCGTTGATCGTGATGCTGCCGGACTTCGCGCTTCAGATCGCGTACGACACTCAGGATCCGTTCGCCCCGTTCTGGGTTCGACTGCTCGACAGCGTGCTTCCTCAGGCCCTTTCGTTCGTGCAGGCGGTCGCCAGCGCGATCGGTTACCACGACCTGCGCGCTGCCCGGGAAGGCGGGGACATCGAGGCGATCGCGTCGGTTTTCGAGTGACGTTCCGGAGGCCACCGGCTTCTCCCGGGCCGTGTCCTGGATGAACCCCAGGGGCTTCAGTATCTTCGGCCGTCGATGAGCCAGGACGACCCGCCGGCGTCCGGTCGCAACCCGAAGGACGACCCGCTGCTGCACGCGGTCCCGGAGGCGGAGGGCTACAAGGTCCTCGACCGCCGGTACGTCCTGTTCGACACGCTCGGCCAGGGCGGGATGGGCGTCGTCTACCACGGCCGCCACCTGCGTCTCGACTTCGACGTGGCCGTCAAGTGTCTCGATCCCGGGATGGCGCGGCGCGATCCGCAGTTCATCCAGCGCTTCGAGAAGGAGGGACGTTCCGCCGTCAAGGTGGACCACCCGAACGTCGTCCGCGTCTACGACGTGTCCGAGGCTTCGGGGTTGCACTTCCTCGTCATGCAGTACGTGCGCGGCGAGAACGCGCGCGAGCGCGTGCAGCGCAAGGGCAAGCTCGCGGTCGACGAGGCCGTGCAGATCGCGCTCGGCGCGGCGCGCGGTCTGGCGGCGGCGCACAAGGTGGGGCTCATCCACCGGGACATCAAGCCGGACAACATCCTGGTGTCCACCGACGGGGAGGTGAAGCTCGCCGACCTGGGGCTCGCGAAGATGGCCGGGGTCGAGTCGAACATGACCTACACCGGCATGGCGATGGGCACGCCCCAGTACATGTCGCCGGAGCAGATCCGCGACTCGAAGAGCGTCGATTCGCGCTCCGACGTGTACGCGCTCGGCGCGACGCTCTACTACCTGCTCACGGGAACGGACGGCGTCGCGCGGGGGTCGATCGCCGACGTCATCTACCGCGTCGAGAACGACCCGTTCCCCGACGTGCGCGAGCTTCGCGCCGACGTTTCCGAGGAGCTCGCCAAGCTGATCCAGCGCTGCGTGGAGAAGGACCCGTTGCAGCGCCCCGCCGACGCTGGCGAGGTCGCCGCCGCGCTCGACCAGGTGGCGGACCTCGGATCCGCGCGGGATCTGCGCGACGAATCGGCGGGCACCGAGGTGACGATGCCGCTCGTCTCCCCGCCGCCCGAGAAGACCCTCGCGATGATCAAGAAGCAGGCGGCGAGCTCGGGGGACGAGCCGAAGGGCAAGGCGGCCACCCTCGTCCTCGGCCCCAACCGCACCCTTCAGTGCGGGGTCACCGTCGCGATCGCCGGTTTCGCCGCCGTCACGCTCGGCGCGGCGCTGTGGCTTCCGGGACAGTTCCGATCGTCCCGCGAGGCCACGCGGGTGGCGCAGGGGCCCGAGGGTGGGTCGGACGGTTCCGTCGCGCCGGAGACGCCCGACGGCGAGCCGGCGCCGGCCGACCCCAAGCCGGTCGACGAGCGCGGGGGGCCCAAGTCGGGCGACCCGACCGCGCGAGCGATCCCGCGCGTTGCGGAGCTCTCGCTGCCGGACGACTCGCTGGTCAACAACCACATCCTGGCGGTGTCCGGTCGCATCGAAGGTCAGGCCGCCGCGCTCCGCGTCTACGTCGACGGCCACAAGAAGAACGAGTTCAAGATCCGGCCGGACGAGGACGGCAGCTTCCGGGTGGACGTCGCCTTGCCGCTCAAGGACGGTCAGTACCTCGTCCGCGTCGCGGATCGCGACGAGCTGCTCGAGTCACGCCGCGTGACGCTCGACCGCAAGGCGCCGAGCGGAACCTTCGACGTCGTCGGCGAGGAGCCGTTCGCGCTCGAGGACGGCATCCCGCTCGCGATCCGTCTCGATCAGGACGAGACCGTTCGCGTCCACGCCCCGGACGGCAAGGACCTCGGCGAGGTCGCCGCCGGCGGGGACGGCGTCGTCGAGTGGACACCGGCGGAGGAGGGCGAGTACGTCCGGCTGAAGGTCGTCGACCTCGCGGGCAACGAGGCGTACCTCGAGCGCGCGGGCGGCGCGGCGATTCAGCTCTTCAGCCGCACAGCGAGGATCGCGGGCCTCCGGGACAAGCGACCGGACAAGCTCGGCTGGCCGGGCGCGAAGGACCCGGAGGAGCGCGGGGCGTTCGCCCGCGACTGGGAGTCCGAGGTGCGGGCGACGGCGGGTCTGCGCGAGGAGGATCGGGAGGGACTCCTCGACGATCCGGAGTGGGCCTCGGAGAAGAAGGCGCTGGAGGAGGCGGCCTCGCCTTCGCGCACCTTCCTGACGCGGCTGACCGCCGACGGTCTGTCCGACGCGGAGCGGTCGGCGATCTGGGTCGAAGTCCGCGAGGAAGGGCTCCAGGAGAAGGTCATCCGACTCCTCGAGGACCGCGCGGTACAGGCGACGACTCCCGAGCCCCACGTCGATCTCGCGCTCGCCTACCTGGAGAAGCGCGACGTGCTCGTGGAGAGGCGGGACATCAACGCCGGCAGCTACGAGCTCAAGGCCCTCAAGTCCCTCGACCACGCCCTGGAGCTGGACGAGCGTCACTGGCGAGCGCGCTATCACAAGGCGATGACGCTGTTCGGGATGGACCGATCGCTCGGCAGGGAGCGGGCGGCGGCCGAGGAGTTCGACCTCCTGATCCAGATCCAGGAGCAGGGCGAGCCCCGCGACGGTTACGAGGCCGCCTACATCCACCTCGGCGATCTCTACGACCGCATCGGGCAGCGCCTGAAGGCGAAGGAAACCTGGCAGCGCGGCGCGGACCTGTTCCCGGACGATCCGGAGCTCCGCAAGCGGCTTGGGAGCTAAGGCCCGACGATCAACTGGAACGCGTCGGCCAGTCCGAAGATCACGGACGCGCCGGGCATGACGTCGAGCATCAAC
This sequence comes from Planctomycetota bacterium, assembly GCA_028278425.1. GTDB lineage: Bacteria > Planctomycetota > UBA1135 > UBA1135 > JANQEJ01. The sequence goes on from JANQEJ010000305.1 coordinate 15,159, forward strand.
CCCTGCACGTAGATCGTGCCGCCGAGGAGGCTCGTGTCGAACGGGACGGGAAGGTCCACCGGCGCGGGCGAAACCCCGTCCCACGCCGGTCCGCCGACGATGGCGAAAGGCGGCGGTATGGCGGCGATCAGGAGCTCTCCGTTCTCCACCATGCCGAACTGCGTGACGACCGTGCCGCAGGGGAAGGCCGGGTCCGGCTGGAGGGAGAGGGCGATGAACGGGAGCGATCCGACCGCCTGGGTCCCCGCCGGGTTGTTGACGCCGAACGTCATCGTCGTGCCGAGGGACGGCGCTCCGGAGATCACCGTGAAGCTCCCCGGCGGGTTGACGCCGCAGCCGTAGGGAATCGCCTGCGCCCCGGGGATGTTCTCGAACCACGCGATCGTGTCGTCGTTCGCCGACGCGGAGATCACGTCGAAGTCCAGGTCTCCGTCGAGGTCGGCCGCGATGACGGAGATGGCGCCCGCCGCGTTGTCGAAGATGACCTGCTCGGGCCCGAAGGTGCCGAGCCCGTCGGTGTTCTCGAACCAGGCGATCGTGTCGTCGTTCGCCGAGGCCGCGATGACGTCGAGGTCGCCGTCGCCGTCCAGGTCCGCGGCGAAGACCGATTCCGCGCCGTCCGCCGCGCTCGTGATGATCTGCTCCGGGCCGAAGTTCCCCGTGCCGTCGTTCTCGTACCAGGCGATCTTGTCGTCGTTGCGCGACGCCGAGAGGACGTCGGGCGCCAGGTCGCCGTTCAGGCTCGCCGCGAAGACGGCCTGGGCGCCGTTGGCGCTGGTCGAGATGAGCTGCGCCGTCCCGAAGTTCCCCACGCCGTCGTTCTCGTACCAGGCGATGGTGTCGTCGTTCGCCGAGGCGGAGAGCACGTCCCGGTCGTCGTCGCCGTCCAGGTCGATCGCGAAGACCGACTCGGCGCCGTCGGCCAGGTTCGTGATCAGGAGCTGGGAACCGAAGCTGCCCGTGCCGTCGTTTCGGTACCAGGCGATCTTGTCGTCGTTGCGCGACGCGGACAGGACGTCCTGGTCAAAGTCACCGTCGAGATCCGCGGCGAACACGGAACCGGCGACGTCGGCGAGTTGCGTGATGATCTGCTCCGGCCCGAAGGTTCCGAGCCCGTCGGTGTTCTCGTACCAGGCGACCTTGTCGTCGCTGCCCGACGCGGAGATCACGTCCAGGTCCAGGTCGCCGTCGAGGTCCGCCGCGAAGACGGCGCTGGCGACGTTGGCGCTGGTGGAGATGATCTGCTCCGGGCCGAAGCTGCCCGTGCCGTCGTTCTCGTACCAGGCGATCTTGTCGTCGATGACGGAGGCCGAGAGCACGTCCACGTCCAGGTCCCCGTCGAGGTCGGCGGCGAACACCGACCGGGCGCCGTCGGCCGAGGTCGAGATGATGTTCGGCTGCGGCAGAAAGCCTCCCCCCTGGGCGGACAGGGCCGGGGCGAGAAGGAGGACGGGGCCGATGGCGAGCATCGCGGGGCGCTGTTTCATGGTGTCTGACCTCTAGAGAGTGAAGGGCAGACCAGACTAGCACGCCACGAGCGGTGAGGGGACGAATAGGATGGGAGTCACCATGAGCGCGAGCCGGATTACGACCTTGCTTCTTCTGCTGTTCGCCCCCCTCGCGTCCGGCCAGGACACCCTGCGCCGGGTGCGCATCCAGGCGGAGGACGCGCCGGCGCTCGCCTCGCGCTTCGAGGCCGAGGGCTGCGACGTCCTCGAGGGCGCCGTGCAGGCGACCTCGCTGGAGCTGGTCGTCAGCGTCGCCGAGCTCGGCGAGCTCGACCGCCTGGGCTACGCGCCGGAGGTGCTCGAGATCGGCCAGCCCTTCGCCCAGAAGCAGGCGGCCGACGGCGGCGTCGCCGGCTATCCCGACCTGACGCAGATCTACGCCCAGATGGCGGCGTGGGAGGCGAGCTTCCCGAACCTGGCTCAGGTGGTCGACCTGACCGCCAAGTACGGCCTTCCGCCGACCGAGGAGGGTCGGAATCTCTTCGCGTTGAAGGTGTCGGACAACGTCACGCTGGACGAGGACGAGCCGGCGCTGCTCGTCGTGTCGGCCCACCACTCGCGCGAGACGGTCACGCCGGTGATTGCCCTCCGCATGATGGAGAGCTGGCTCACCGCCTACGGCACGGTGTCGTCGATCACGCAGGTGATCGACGAGCAGGAGATCTGGATCGCGCCGGTCTGGAACCCCGACGGCTACGAGCACGTGTTCCAGGTCGACAACCTCTGGCGCAAGAACCGGCGCGTCCTTCCGACCGCGACCGGCGTCGACCTGAACCGCAACTATCCGCAGGGCTGGGACACCGCGTGCGCGGGTTCGACCGATCCGACCTCGCTGACCTACAAGGGGACGTCGCCGGCGAGCGAGGCGGAGACGCGGACGATGCTCACCTTCGCGAAGGACCGTCACTTCGCGCGCGTGATCGACTTCCATTCGTATGGGGAGGAGGTGCTCTGGGGCTACGCCTGCCTGACCTATCCGTTCGACTCGTTCCTGATGGCGGAGGCGCTCGCGCTCGCCGCCGCCTGCGGCTACACCGACGAGCGGCCGCCCACCGCCGAGGGCGAGCACTTCGAGTGGGCGTTCGCGAAGAAGGGCTCGCACTCGTTCCTGATCGAGACGGAGGCGGAGTTCCAGCCGCCCTTCGCCGACGCCCTCGCCGAGGCGCAACAGGTGCTCCCCGGGATCCTCTGGATGGCGGAGCGGCCGATTCCGATCTCGGGACACGTCACCGACGCGTGCACCGGCGCGCCGCTCGAAGCGAGCATCGAGCTCGTCGGCGTCTCGTTCTCCAACGGCGAGACGAACGGGAGCGGCGGCCCGTTCGGCCGCTACCACGTCTTCGTTCCCGAGGGCTCCTGGACGCTGGAGTTCTCGCTGGCGGGCTACGACGCCCAGCAGCACGTCGTCAACGTTCCACCCGGCGGCTCGGTGGAGCTCGACGTCGCCCTCGAGGCGACCGCCGTCGCGACGGTCTCGGGGTCCCTGTCGGTGGGGACGCAGCTCGCGCTCGACGTGGACGCGCCGGTGGACGCGGGGCAGCTCTACGTCGCCGCGTGCGGCTTCTCGGGGACGGCGCCGGGCATCTCGATCGGCGCGTGCGTCATGCCGCTCAACCTCGACTTCCTGGTCCTGGTGTCTTCCGCGAGCCAGCCGCCGTTCTCCGGGTTCAGCGGCGTGCTCGACGGCGCGGGTCACGCGACTGGGACGCTCGATCTCCCGTCCGATCCCGTGCTCATCGGACTGAGCCTGGACTTCGCGTTCCTGACGATCGACGCGGCGACGGCGGCGTTCCTGCACACTTCCGACCCGGCGAACGCGGTGTTGCAGCCCTGAGCTCGGTTCAGAGCGAGCCGATTCCGCCGGACGGAAGGACCGGCTCGCCCGCGAGCCAGGCGTCCAGCGTCTCGCACAGCCCCTGGACGTCGACCGGCTTGCCGATGTAGCCGTCCATGCCGGCTTCGCGGCAGCGCTCGCGGTCGCGCTGCATGACGTTGGCCGTCATCGCGATGATCGGGATGTGTGCGCCGGTCTCCCGCTCGCGCTCGCGGATCTTCGCGGTCGCCTGATAGCCGTCCATCTCCGGCATCTGGCAGTCCATCAGCACCAGGTCGAAGACGCACTTCTCCAGCGCCTCGAGCGCGTGGATCCCGTTGTCGGCGACTTCGACTCCGTAGCCGGCCTTCTCGAGCATTCGGAGCGCGACCCGCTGGTTGACGGCGTTGTCCTCGACGACCAGGATCCGCGTCTTCTTCCGCGCCGCCGCGGAGAGCTCGGGTGCCTGCGTCACGAGGCTGGGCGCGGCTTCGACCGATGGCCGCCGGCCCTGCTCCATCGCCGGGAACGTGAACCAGAAGATCGATCCCCGACCGACGACGCTCTCGACTCCGGTGTCGCCGCCCATGATCTCCACGAGCTGTCCGACGATGGCGAGGCCTAGCCCCGAGCCGCCGAACTTGCGCGTCGTCGACGCGTCCGCCTGCTGGAACGATTGAAAGAGGTGGGGGATCTTGTCCTTGTGGATGCCGATTCCCGTGTCGGTGACCGAGACGTGGATCATCCTCCGCCCGCGGTCTTCTTCCACCCGCGCCGCGACCTTGACCTCGCCCTGCTGCGTGAACTTCACCGCGTTGCCCACGAGGTTCAGGAGGACCTGCCGCAGCCTGCCGGGATCTCCGCGCAGCGCCGTGGGGACGTCTTCGTCCAGGGAGAAGGACAGCTCGACTTCCTTCTCTCCGGCCTGATGGGCGAGGACGCCGATGGTCTCCTCGACGACCACGCGCAGGTCGAAGTCGATCTCCTCCAGCTCGAGCTTTCCCGCTTCGAGCTTGGAGAAGTCGAGGATGTCGTTCAGCAGCGTGAGCAGCGAGCGAGCCGACGACTGAATCGTGACCGCGTATTCACGCTGCGTCGGCGACAGGTCGGTGTCGACCAGGAGCTCGCTCATCCCGATGACGGCGTTCATCGGCGTGCGGATCTCGTGACTCATGTTGGCCAGGAACTCGCTCTTGGCCGAGTTCGCTTCGTCCGCGGTCGCGCGGCCCTTCTCCAACTCCGAGATCACGCCGTAAACCCCGAGCAGCGCCACGAGGATCATTCCGCCGGGCAGGACTCCCCATGCCATTCCCACCAGGCTGACGCAGATCAGGAAAACGAACGAGACGATCGCCATCGGCCGGAGCGGCGCCCGGACGGTGCGCCGGTCCGATCGAACAATGGACGCTTTGGATTGCATGGCAGTGGGGTGCGCCGAGAATCGCGGCCCTGATATCGGCCGAAGTTGTGGAGAACTTTGGTGGTTCCCCGAGGGGGGGGCCGCCGGAAACCTTTTCCGCCCCGCGGGCGGGGTCAGGCGACGGAGCCGGCGGGACGGCGTAACATGGGCGGCGATGAAGCCCATGAAGCTTGCGATCGCGGCCGCGGCCGTTCTGGTCGCCTCGTGCGGAGGGAGCGCCGAGGGGACCTGCTTCGTCGCCGGGTGCGATTCCCCCGCGACGACTTCGCTCACCTACCGCCACACGCACTCCTACCCGATGGGCCCGCCGGCGGACGTGGACGTTTCGGTGTGCGCGGGCTGCGACGGAGTGGCGCGCGATCCCGAGAGCGAAGTCAGCGCCGGAATGCGGGAGCGAGGACTGGAGCCGAAGTGACCTGGCCGCGCCCGGCGTCCGTCGGGTACGCCGCTCCAGCCGCGCGAGCCAGCGCTTCTCCTCGACGCGCGCCGCGATCTTGCTCCGATCACGATCCGTTCGCCGTGGACGGGGGCGCGCCGACGACCGAGCCGGTTCCGAACGGAGGTTCCGCTAGTAGCAGGGGAAGTCCGTGCAGAACCCGGGCGGCTCGACGGTCAGCGGGATGACGTTGCTGAGCAGGAACTCACCCGTGGGGGAGACGTTGAGCCCCTGGATCAGGAAGCTCGCGCCGACCGCGACGCCTCCGGTGAGGCTCAACGGGCTCGACTGGCAGACCGCGGTCTGCGCGCCCGACGTGACGAGGAAGGTCGTGAAGGGATCCAACAGGATGGTCCCGGCCGACGGGCCGAGCGGAAGGTAGCCGGGGTTCACCGAGGCGGCGAGGAAGAACGTGCCGGTCGTCGGCGAGGGGCACTGGTCGAGCGTCACCGTGCACCCGATCGCGGGAACGTTGCACACCGAGAGGTTGTACGTCGGGTTCGAGATCGAGACGACGTCGAGCAGCGGGCAGCCGGCGCCGACGTCGGGGCCGCTGAAGACCTGCCAGACCGGCGGGACGGCGGTGAGGTCGAGCGTCGTGCTCAGGAGATGAACGTTCGTGTCGGCGAGCTTGTGCGTCGCTCCGGCGGCGCACGGCGGGGGAGCGGCCACGGGCTCGATGCGGCCGGTGACGCTGACCTGGGCGACGGAAACGCCGGACGTGGCGACGAGAAGCAAGAGCGTGCAGGCGAGGCGCATGGCGATCGGCTCCGGTGGTTGGTTCGGGAAGGGGCTCATGGTATCCGTCCCTACGAATCGACGCGCGGCCAGGTCTCCTCCTCGCCGTCCCAGCCGACGTTGCGGATGCTCCACGGGTCGTCCTCGGAGGCGCGGACGAAGGTGAAGACCTTCGACCAGTTCTGGAAGTAGAACTCCGTCTGCGAAATCGGGAGCACGACCGAGTCCGCGATCAGGAGCTCGTTCCCGCGCAGCTCGACGGTCCAGTACGAGCCGGGCCGAGACTCGTAGCGGCCGACGTACTCCGCGAGCCTCGCCGCGTCGACTTCGACGGTCTCCGCCGGACGCGGCCGCGGCGCGACGTCCTCGCCCGCCAGGAGCTTCGGCAACGCGGTCCGGAGCTGCCCCGCGCCGCCGCCGAAGGTGTTGCCCGTGAAGACGAAGACCGTCTCCGTCTCGGGATCGTAGTCGAGGAAGGCGTGGTAGCCGTTGGAGGCGCCGGTCCACTTCGCCGGACCGGGACCCTGTGTGGAGAACCACGCCGCTTGGCCGAAGGTCCCGTCGCGGAAGGCCTTGAGGAAGCGCACGAGATCCTCCGCCGTCGTGACGAGCGAGCCGGCGCCGACGAGGAAGGAGAGGTCCTGGAGCGGAGCGTTCAGGAGCCCGTCGCGACCGGGCACGTAGCTCCGCGCCCGTCCCGCGAGCAGCGTCCGGTGGTCGACGTCGAACGTGTCCTTCATCCCGGCCGGCTCGAAGACGCGCCGGCGCAGGACGTCCGCGAAGGGCTCCCCTTCGATGATCTCGACTACGCGCGCGAGGACCGAGTAGCCCGCGCTGCTGTACGACGACCGGCTCCCGGGTGGGAAGAGAAGCTCGTGCTCCGCCGCGCGCGCCGCGACGTCGGCGGCCGACATCGGGCGCCAGGTGTCCGCGGGCGTCGTCACGCGGTGCGGGATTCCGGCGCGGTGCTGCATGAGCTGCATGTACGTGATCTCGTCGCCGCGGGGAAAGCCGGGCAGGAGCTCGTCGAGCGTTGAGCCCGCCTGCACCTTCCCCTCGATCAGAAGTTGCCACGCGACGAGGCGGGTCATCACCTTCGTGATCGAGGCGACGCAGAACCGCGTCGACGTCGTGTTCGGAACGCCGAGCTCGTAGTCGGCCATCCCGTAGGCCTCGTGCAGCAGCACGTCGTCCGCGCGCACGACCAGGAGCACGCCCGAGATCCGGTTGACCGGATCGAGCGCTTCGTCGAAACGTTCGACGCGAGCGCTGAGGCTCTCCGTCTCGACGTCTTGGAAGGAGCTCGGAGCACACGCGAGGAAGGCGGAGAGGAGCAGCGTGTTCATCCGCCCTTTACGGTATGGACGGGGCAGTATCCTAGGATTAGGTAAGCGGGTGTTCCGTCCGCCGCGTGAGGAGCTAGGCGGCACAAGGACCACCTCCACCGGAAACCGACATGACGCTTCTCCCGACGAGCTCCCTCCTCGTTTTCCTTCCCACTCTCGCCGCCGCGCAGGTCGTCACCGTGGACGACGGCGGGGGAGCGGACTTCACCGACCTCCAGCCCGCGATCGACGCGGTCGCCGCCGGCGGCACCGTTCTCGTCAAGGACGGCGTGTACGCCGACTTCACGATCGCGGCCAAGAGCGTCGCCGTCGTGGCCGACGACGGCGCCGTTGTCGAGGTCCTCCCGAGCGTCGTGCGCGACCTGGCCGCCGGGCAGGTCGTCGTTCTTCGCGGGCTGCGCTTCACGCGCGAGTCGGCGGCCGGCATCACGTTGCCGCTGCTCGCGCTGGAGAACAACCTGGGGCGCGTCTGGATCGAGGAAGGGCTCTTCGACGGAACGCTCGCCGACACGGTCCTCACCACCGCGGCCCTGCGGGTCGTCGATTCCGAGTCCGTGATCGCCGCGCGAACGATCTTCCGGGGCGCTCACGGCTCGCAGTTCTTCGTCGGACCGGGCCCGTTCGACGTCAACCACGGCATCGTCGCGAAGAACAGCAACCTCGCGCTCCACGGCTGCGAGCTCACCGGCGGCCTCGGCGCGACCGGCTTCTTCACGGACTTCGACACCGGCATCCCGCCGCACGCCGGCGGGCACGGCGTGAGCCTGGACGGCGGGACGCTCTTCGCCGGGAGCTGCCGGTTCCAGGGCGGCGACGGCGGCGACGGTGCCCACTGGCCCGGCGGCGCGTGCTGGAACGGTCAGTCGGGCGGGCACGGTCTCTTCGTCACCGGCGGCGCGCAGGTCCACGTGCTCGACTCGAGTCTCGGCGGCGGAAGCGGAGGGGGCGCGACGCTTGCGCCGTGCTCCGCCGGCGCGAGCGGGACGCCTTCGCTCGTCGACAACGGGTCGCTCACGACGCTGCCCGGCGCCGCGCCCGCCGTCGCGACGACCTCGCCCGTCCGCGAGGGGCAGAGCCTCGCGATCGACGTCACCGGGCAGAGCGGTGCGCTCGCGGGCGTCGCGTTCTCCTTCGCGCCCGAGCATCTGCTCTTCCTCCCCTGGAGCGGCGTCGTGCACTTGGGCGGCACCCCGTTCGTGCTCGCGGTCGCAGGCGTGCCGCCTTCCGGCACGGTCTCCTTCACGACGCCGATCGGCGACGTGCTGCCGATCGGCGGGGGAGCTTCCGCCTACGTACAGAGCGTGGTCTCGCTCCCCGCCGGCGGTTTCGTGCTCAGCGGCCCGTCCGCCGTGACGATCCTCGACACGGTGTTTTGGGCAGGCCAAGGGCCGCCCCGCTGCGTGGTAGGGTGCGGTCCATGAGTTCCTTGCTCCTCTCCATGCTCGCGAGCGCTGCCATCGCACCGGCGCAGGTCTCCGTCCAGCAAGGCTCGGCCGAAGAGGTCGCCGTCGAAAGCCGCGACCGCGAGCGCCGCATCGTCGGCTACTTCATCGAGTGGGGCGTTTACGTGCGCGACTTCCACCCGCTCGACATCCCGGGCGACAAGGTGACGCACGTCAACTACGCCTTCGCGAACGTCGGCCCCGACCTGAAGATCGCGATCGGCGACTACTACGCCGCGGTCGACAAGTACTACCCGGGGGACACGTGGGACCAGCCGTACCGCGGCGCGTACAACCAGCTCAACAACGTCCTCAAGCCGATGTTCCCGCACCTGCGGACCTTCATCTCCGTCGGCGGCTGGACGTGGTCGGGGCTCTTCTCGGACGTCGCGCTGACACCGGCCTCGCGCCAGGCCTTCGCGGCCTCGTGCGTCGACTTCATCCGCGACTACAACTTCGACGGCGTCGACATCGACTGGGAGTATCCGGTCTGCTGCGGTCTGCCGAGCAACAAGTACCGGCCGGAGGACAAGGCGAACTACACGCTCTTGATGGCGGAGCTGCGCGCGCAATTGGATGCGGCGGCGGCGCAGGACGGGCGCGAGTATCTGCTGACCTTCGCCGCCGCGGCGGGATACGACAAGATCCTTAACTACGAGGTCGCCGAGATCGCCCAGCACGTCGACTGGCTCAACGTGATGACGTACGACTTCCGGGGCGCCTGGGATCTCGGGCTGACGGCGCACCACTCGCCGCTCTACGCCAATCCGGCGGATCCGGGGTCGGCGGAGATCGCCCAGAAGTACAACACCGCTTGGGCGATGCAGGCCTGGGCCGCGCCGGGCGTCCCGCGCGCGAAGATCTGCATCGGTCTGCCGTTCTACGGGCGCGCGTGGGGCGGCGTTCCCGCCGTCGGCGGCGGGCTCTTCCAGCCGGCGACGCACGTTCCGCCGGGAACCTGGGACGACTGGTCGAGCGGCGACACCGGCGTCAACGACTTCTGGGAGATCGAAGGCTTCGAGGTCTCCGGGTCCTACACGAAGCACTGGGACGCAGCCGCCGGTGCTCCCTACCTCTACGGTTCGTCGATCGAAGGCGGGCACTTCATCAGCTACGACGACGCGGCGTCCGTCGGCCAGAAGCTCGACTACGTGAAGGCCGAGGGCTTCGGCGGCGTGATGTTCTGGGAGTTCAGCGGCGACCGCAACCACACGCTGATCGACGTCATCGACGCAGCATTGCCCTGACGGGCCGGCGTCTCGTGCAGGGTCGTCATCCGGATGCGCCGACGCGCCTTCGACTCAAGCTAGCAGGGGTGCTCGTTCGGCGCGAGGACGCCCGCTTGGGCCCGGACGATGCCCGATCTCACCGGGCTCGTCCGTTGTGCCCTCGGGGTGCTATGCTCTTCTCCTTGTGGTGACAGCTTCACGATTGGGCTCTAGATGAGTTTGTTGAATCGAAATCGAGTCGCACTGGGCGGGCTGGCCTTCCTGATCGCCCTCGTCGCCGGTGTCGTCATCCGGCAGAAGCTGCAAGACGAGAGCGATTCGACCCGCGAGCGGCTTGGAGCCCGAGAACAGGCCGAGTCGAGCGCGGTCGCGTCCGAGACGACGAGGAACCACCCGTCGCAGCGCCACGTCGTTCCCGTCACGGACGACTCGGAACCGTCCGAGACGAGCGGGCAAGAACCGCCCCGCGCGATGACGAAGAGGGAGTACCTGGCGTCGTTCTGGGGCTCCCGCTGGTCCGCGATCGAGGAGCGCGTGGAGCAGCAGGTCCCGGACCTCGATAGCGAGATCGATCCGTCGACGATCGCACCTTGGGACGAGGTCGAGGCGGAGCTGCGCGAGGCGGTGCTCGGCGGCGGGCTCGACAAGCTGGTCGAGCAATGGGAGTCGGTGGTTCCCGAGGCCCTCGACGACGCGCAGCTCGAGTCGCCCTCCTTCAACAAGGACGGGAAGACGCTGAGCGAAGCGGACCTGCAGCGGATGCGGGACATCGCCGAACAATTCGCGCCGTCGATTCGGTCGGCGGTCGAGCGGCTCGCGAAGGAAGAGGAACGTCTTCGCGCGGCCTTGTGGAGGGACCGGCGGGTCGGGTTGGGGCCCCTTCATCCGATCTGGGACTCCGATCCCGGGCCGACGGCCGGGCCCGCGATCTCCTCGTCGGTGAAGGGATGGGCGCTCGATGCGCGTCTCGATAGCGATTCCGATCCTTTGTACGGATCCGCGATGGACGCGCTCTGGGAGATCCGCAATCTCCGCCGCCGGGAGCTTCTGAACTACACGGCTTCGCTCTGAGCTCGGCGAGTCGCCCGGCGACGACGGCCACGGCTGGGAGTTGCCTCCGCGGAACGGCCTCCTCCCGCTGGGCCCGGATCCTGATTCGATGTTGTGGGAGCTCTACCCGAACGCGATCCGGAAACGCGTAAGCTCCGGATCGGCGAGCAGACGTGCATCGTCCTGTCCTGGTTCCTCCCGGCGAGTTTGTCATGGGGACGCGCGCCGAAGGAACGGAGGAGAACTCGCCTCACCGAGTCCAGGTCGACGAACCGTTCTTCGTCGGCAAGTTCAAGGTGACCGAGGCGCAATGAGAGCGGTTGAACTTCGGGGAGGGGGGCTCACGCCTGCCCCGAGTCAACGTGGACTGGTTCCGGGAGCTAGATCTTCCCCCTGGTCTTCCTCTTCCAGGTGGCGGAGTCCGCCCGATAGAAGCAATCGCTCGCGTGATAGTCGTAGCGTTTGCTCCCATCCTTGAAGTGGGTGAACGTGTTGATGTGCAGACAGCCGCCGCAGAAGGTTCCGGTCATCAGCGTCTCCGAGAACCCGAAGTCCCACCAGGCGGTGAAGGCGACCGCCGTGCTCGAGCTCACGCTCTCCGAGTAGGCGTACGCCGGCTTCGCCATCCTCCAGTCGCACCACTTGGGGGAACACGAGCCCCACGCCTGCACCCTCAGGCCGGCCTTCGAGGCTCCGATTCTCAACGCTTCCACGCCGCGGGTCTGGGCATCGCAGTTGAGCCAGTAACCCGTGAGCGGCTTCGGGTTCGGCGCCGGGAAGCGGGACGCCGCCTTCCTCCGGAGAGCTCTGGCCTCGCGGGGCGCAACCTTGTCGACGGATCGAACGAACTGGATGGGCATAGCCTTGCTCCTTTCTCCGCGGAGCCGGAGTTGCGCGTCGGGGCCGCCGCAGTGGATGCCCTCTGGCGCGTGGAGCGGACGTGCGAAGGCCGCTCCGTTTGGCAACCCGTCTCCGCCGTTTCCTGTGCAGCGTAGGATAGCAAACGCGCGTCCGGCGGCATTACGGCGGAGTCCGTAGCTCGTCGCGACTCCTCGACCCGGCGAGGGGAGGTCCGGCGTGCGCCGTGCGCTCGAAGGCGCGTCCTGGCCTTGCGTCGCGACGTGGCCCTAGAGGCCTGGCCGAAAAAGGGCCACCGAGCCGCTAGAGTGCCGATGCTCTTCTTTGGAAGGACATCGAAGCACCATGCTCGGAAAGAAGCCTGCTC